>NZ_BTVP01000010.1:0-95392 GCF_045863935.1 Parvibaculum sp.
CATACCGGAGCCTGCCGTATCTGGGGACGGCGATCGGAGAAATGATGCCATCGGCGTGGAGATCGCGGTGATAGATCGCACCGCAATCCTCCGGACATTCGCGGATCGCCGCCAGCAGCGCATCGACAGCGCCCTCGGCGAGTTCGTCGTCACTGTCCACGAAAGCAATCCATTCGCCTCGCGCCCGGGAGACGCCGCGGCCGCGCGCGGAACAAACGCCCTTGTTCCGCTCCTGCACAAGAACGCTCAGTCGCGGATGCGAGAAAGCCCGAACCGCCGCAACGCTGTCGTCGGTGGACGCATCGTCGACCACAATCACCTCGACATTCTCGCCCGCCTGGGAAAGACAGCTGCGAAGACAGCGCCCGATCAGTGCCACCCGGTTATAGACGGGCACGACGATGGTAAGATCAATCGCCCCGCTCATACTCTCTTCTCATCCACTTTCGGCTCGCCCCGCCCTGCCGCCATTGCCTGGACGCGCTTGACCCAGCGAGATACGCCTTTCCGCAGACCAGATGGAAACAAGGCCAGAACGGCAATCGCATAGGCTCGCCGATTGAAGGGGTCCAGCCGAAGCGCGCCGAGGAGATATCGCCACCCCTCCAGATTCAGACCTTCGGAAAGATAGGCGGAAGCGATCTTGGAATGCCGGTAGGACTTCCGCCGTGCCTGCAGCCCCGCGAGGCGCGGCACGCGCGCCATCGCGAGCTCGGCAACACGCTCGGCTGCCGCCTCCCAGCCCGCCATGTCCCGGGAGGCATTCCTTCCATGCCGGCGTTTGTACACAAGCCCTCCGGGCACATACTGAATCGACCAGTCCTGTGCAATCCGGAGAACCATGTCGGAGTCCTCCGCAAGGCGAAGCTCGGTGTTGAACAGGCCAGCCTTTTCAAACACCTCGCGCCGGTAGACGGTGCTCGAAGGGATGACGGGTCCACCCCTGACAAAAAAGCGCTCGAGCAGGTTTGGATCGCTGGCCGCGTAGCGGCGGACCTGAAAGAGCTTCGCATCGGATATGCCGGCGTCGGAGAAATCATAGAAATCGCTGTAGACGAGGCCGATGCGATCATCGCTTTCGAGGCGGGGCAGCTGCAGCTCGAGCTTGCGCGGCGCCCAGATGTCGTCCCCGTCCAGAACCGCAATGAAAGCGCCGGAGGCCTCGGCCAGCGCCATGTTACGGGCGGCGGAAGGCCCTATCCCCGATGCCTTCAGGATTTTCAGTTTGCCTATCTCGTGAGCAAGCCCCTTCAGAATGGACTCGGATTGGTCGGTGGAGCCATCGTTAACGACGATGATCTCGCTCACGCGCCCATACGCCGTCTGGGCAGTCACGCTTCTGATAGCCTGCTCGATAAAGGCCGCCTCGTTGTGGCAGGTCATGATCACCGAGACATTGCCGGCGGCACCCATGTCGACTATCCGTCTGCTAGCGTTAAGACCTCAGCATGGCATTTCCGCTCCATTGACGGCCAGCCAAGTATGCAAGCTATCTTACTTCGGCTACTTTAAATATGGCAGTCAGAGCGTTGCTGCCCCTCCGAAACCGCCTGCCCGCCGGACCGATCGCCGCATGGAGACAGCATACATTTCCGAGTCCCGCTCTCCCGCGCAACACCTGGGACAACGCTCAGGTGCGGCCGGACGATGGGCGTGCATCATCCTCGGCTTGATTTGCGCCACCATGTTTCTGGACACGCAGTTTCACGCGGCAGGAGCAAAGATACGCCTTTTCGACGTTGCATTCGCAGCCGTTACCGCAGTCTACGCCCTCTCGATTCTCGTATCGCGACGGGTAAGACGCGTGCCGGGGGGAAGCTTCATCCTCGCCTTCTCCGCACTCACCCTCTACTGGGTCCTGAACGCATTCTTTCTCACATCCCCAACGGATGCCCTCAAGGAACTGCTGCAGGCGGTCAGCTTCATCGCGTTTTTCTGGATACTGAAAGACCTGCTGGCCGAAGAGGGGAATTTCCAGATTTTCCTGGTCAGTCTTTTCGTGGGTATCTGGGGCTTGTCCATTGCGAATGCCGCGGTGTTCATTACCAGCGGAACCTTCTATGGCTTCAAAACCATGGGGGCGATAAAGCTCACCCATAGCTACAGCCTGGTGCTCACCGCCGTAACCGCCGGCTACTGGTTTGGCCGGAAAAACTGGTATCTACCGCTGCTCCTGATCGTAGTTGCAGCAGCGCTCACGATCATGTCCGGCGAGCGAAAGGCCTGGCTCGCGGCCGTGGCCGCCATTGTCGTTGCGTCAGCCTTCACGGAAACAGGAAGACTAGCCACGTCCCGGGTCCTGCAGCGTGGGCTCCTGATCTTCGCGGTCGCACTCCCCCTTGTCCTTGTCGCGCAGGCTTCTTCGGAACGAAGCTATCTGACGAAGCAGGTCAACAGCACGCTCTCTGCCTTCGATAAATACTTCAACCCTGCCTATAACCCAATCGCCGACACGAGAGAGTCCATCAGCAACCGCGTGCGCCTTTACGTGTCCGACCAGGCGTGGTCTGTCTTTGAAGAGAACCCGGTCTTCGGGCTGGGCGTGAACCAGTTCATCACCTATATCGAACAGCGTTCGAGCGGGTTGCCCGAGGCGTTTTCACAAGGCATTCACAACGAATATCTACGCACCGCAGCAGAAACCGGTCTCGTGGGGCTTGCGCTCTACCTGGCGGTTCTTTTCATCGTCATGAAAAGAGCTGTGCTCTGCGTCCGCTCGATGCCCTTCCTCAACCGCTCGCTTCAATTCAGAACGCGCATGGGTATTTCGTTGCTCGCATTCGGCCTCGTCATGAACGCGTTCAAGGCGAGCACCGGCCTGAGCGTGCTGATCATCTTCTTGCCAGCCGTACTCTTGTTCTTCCCTTCCCGGAGCATCCGCTTGCCGAACGGCGGGCGCCGCCTTGCATCGGCCGACCGGGTCGGACGGGATCCTGCGGACACGACCGTTTAAATCTGGACGAAACCGGCAGATGCTTCCGAATTTTCTCATAATTGGCGCGCAGAAGGCGGGTACGACCTGGCTTTACGACGTATTACGCCGTCATCCCGACATCTTCCTGCCGGACACGAAGGAACTCAGCTACTTTTCGCGTCTGGATTCCGATGGCCGCGTGCTCGACCAGTTCACGCGGCTCGGCCGCGCCTGGTATGAAGATTTCTTCGCTCCCCGCCGGAGCGAACGCGCTGTTGGCGAAGTATCTCCCATGTATCTCTGCGACGACGCAGCGCCGGAGCGCATTGCCGCCATGCTTCCGGATGTGAAACTGATCGCCGTTCTGAGAGATCCCGTGGAGCGCGCGGCTTCCGAGTACTGGATGACCTATAACAAGCGGGCATCCATGCCGCCATTGATGGATCTCGCCGAAGACGGCAGCAACCTCATCGTAAGGCGCGGCCTCTATGGCGCGCAGATCGAGCGCTATCTACGTCATTTTCCGCGCGAGAACTTGCTGATCCTCATATTCGAGGAAGTCATGGCCGATCGCGATCGCGCACTCGACCGGCTTTGCAACTTTCTGGGTGTCGATCCGGCTCTTCAGCCGAGAGACGACCTCCATCGTGCATCGAATCCGGCCACAGCCTACCGCTGGCGATGGCTCCACACGACATCCGTGAAAGCAGCTTCGGCCTTGAGAGCAACCAGGGCACTCTCCTGGCTCCCGCGCCTCCTGAAGAGAGCGGGCTTCAACAAAAAAATAAGGGCGCTGAACGCCGTGGAGTTCGACAAGCCGGAGCTGACCGAAGAAGAGCGTCATACGCTGCGCTCCCTGTACGTGGCGGACCGGGAGAGGCTCGAGAAATTTCTGGGCAGGAAAATCGAGGCATGGCCACGGTAGGCGGAGGAAGCGTCTTCCCCTACAGCGAGCCGGGCGCGAGGGATGTGCCGAAGCCCGTCAGGCAATCTTCGTAGACCGTTTCGATCCTGTCCGTCATTATACGCGCGTCCCATTCAGAGAGATCGGTTGCCGCGCTCGCGGCGGCGAAGCTTGCGCGAAGCCCGGTGTCCCGCATCAACTTCTCTACTCCCTCGGCAACGCCATCGAGCCGGTCCCCTGCCACCACGAAACCATTCTCGCCGTCGCGGATAACGCGCTCGATCCCCGGAAGCGCCGAAGCGACGACAGGCTTTCCGGCAATGACATACTGGACGATCGAGCGGGGCAACCCTTCCCGCTGCGAAGCGAACACGCAAATGTCGCAGCCGGCCACGACCCGCTCCACATCTTCCCGGAAACCCAGGATGCGTACACGCTCGCCAATACCCTTGTCCCGAATGAACCGTTCGAGTTCGGGCCGTTCCGGACCGTCGCCCGCAAGCACGAGGAACAGGTCCTTGTTCTTTGCAAGCAGCGGCATCGCCGCTTGCAGGAGTTCAAGATGCCGCTTCCGCCTTTCGAGGACAGCGACGTAACCGGCGATCACGGCGCCGTCGCAGGATTGTCTCAAAGCCGAGATGTCGTCCGCAGGACGCGCATTTCGAAACCGCTCAACATCCATGCCGCTCCTGATGACGAAATGATTGTCATTCGTCCCCAGCCCATAGTCGAGGCAGAGGTCGCGCATACCCTCGCTGACATCGATGAAGGCATGGGTACGCAACGCCGTGAGCTTTTCCAGCAGAACGTACACGATGCGCTTCAAGAAGGGTTCACTCGTGAAGGGAAGAATGTGCACACCGTGAACGACCTTGGCGGGCAGCCAGGCAAGAGCGGCAAGACGCCCCACAATGCCGGCCTTGCTCGTATGCGTGTGAACGATGTCGGGGCGGACCCGGCGATAGAGCCTCGCCAGACCGGCCAAGGCGGCGAGATCTCTCGCCGGCGAAATCTCGCGCACCAGCAACGGAATCTCTACCGCCCTGACGCGCGGATCGAGCTGACCGCGCATGCGCTCCGTCCAGTCCCGTCCATAGACGAGCCACACCTCATGCCCCGCTTCGGCTTGATGGTTGCAGGTCAGAAGCGTGTTCTCATCCGCCCCGCCATTAACGAAGCGGGTTATGACGTGAACGATGCGGAGGCTGGAGGACATGGAGCCGTGATGAAGGAAGTGTGGTTGAAATCGCCAATGCGTTTGTTGAAGAACTCTAGCAATATTTAGACAGAGGCAGGATAAAATATGGCATGCTCCGAAACGGCCGGGCGGCAGCCTCCGGTCTCGACCGCCAGCAGACCCGTTCAGATCGGTACCGAATACGTGGACAGACCTCCCGGCACCTCTTCCCTGCACATCGTGCTCGTCCTGCCGACCTACCTGCCGGAGTCCTTCGGCGGCGCGGAACAGCAGAGCCGGAAGTTCGCGGCCACGCTGGTGCGCGAGGGCGTGAGGGTCACGCTGCTGGCACCGCGCATCGAGGCGGACACGCCCGCGCGCGAAACGAAGGACGGTGTCGAAATCGTCCGCTTCCGCCTGACGAGCCTGCCGAACCTCGGCGGCCGTCACTTTCTTTCCTTTGCCTGGTGGTCGCTGCGCACGGCCTGGTGGCTGTGGCGGCACAGGCAGAGCTACGACGTGGTTCACATCATCCACGGACGGCTGCACGCGGTTGGCCCGCTGATCGGCGCGAAACTCGCCGGGCGGCCGGCGCTCATCAAGTTCGGACGCGGCGGATACGATTTCGACATCGACACGGTGAAGAACAAGCGCCTCTTCGGCCCGCAATTCGCGGCGGTCATCAAGCGGCTGACGACGGGCTTCATCGCCAACAGCGCGCAAATGGCTGACGATGTGGAACGCCACGGCATCGAAAAAGCCTTTGTTCATCGCATTCCGAACGGCGTCCTCATGCCGCAGGCCGAACCGCGCGCCGCGCGGGAGAGAGACGAAAGCATCTTCCTTTTCATGGGACGCTTCGACAGGGAAAAGGCTATCGATACCATGTTGCGAAGCTTTGCCAGCCTCGAATGCAAGAACGCCGCGAAGCTGATGCTCGTCGGCAACGGCCCGCGAGAGGAAGAGTTGAGGGCGCTTGCACAAGACCTCGGCATTGCCGCGCGCGTCGAATTCACGGGACGCCTGGACGATGTAACGCCGGCCTTGCGGAAAGCGGATTTTTATCTGTCTACGTCGCTTTCGGAAGGCATGTCGAACTCCGTACTGGAAGCGATGAGCTTCGGCGTCGTGCCCGTGGTGACGCGCGTGAGCGGCGTCGAGGACATGGTGGAAGACGGAGCGAACGGTTATCTCTTCGAAGCGGGCGACGTTTCGAGTTGCGTGGAGGCGCTCGAAAGGGCCGCCGCGACACCACCGGACAGCCATGCGCGGATGAGCGCCGCCGCCCGCGAGACCCTCGCCGCACGCTTCGGCATGGAGAGCGTGGCCGCGCAACACATGGCGCTCTACCGGACGCTGCCGGGGATAAGAGGGGCCGAAAAGGCCTGAAAAAGGGATGACTGTCATCGAAATGTCATGCGAACGTCACATTCGAGGACGCAGACGCGCCGCGAGCACGGACAAAAAAACTTGTCCCCGGTTTGGACGAGGCCAGAAATGAGCGACATTGCCCGCGACGGAGAGCGAGCGAGGAGCATGAGGGGAGAGAGCCACCCGCTGCCGCCGCGCGCCTTCATCCTGGACTGCTTCGGTCGTGGCGGATCGAACATCGTCTGGAACATGATCGGCAGTTCGCCGGACGTGCTGGTGCCTTCGCGCGAATGGCACCAGGGCGTGTTCGGACAGCACCACAGACTGCGCAAGACGATGCGCGCGATGGGACGCGTCATCGACTGGAACGCCGTTCCGGGTTTCACACGCATTGCCGCCGCCCGGACGGCGCGCACGATCTCGCCCGAAGCATGGGCGGAGAAGCCGGACGCGACGGCCACCGTCCTCAAAGTCATGGACTTCCATATCGTCTTCGCCTCCGCAATCGAGGCCGGTTTCGACTGGAGCCGCCACATCGTCCTGATGCGCCACCCGCTGCCCATGTGCGAAGGCCTCATCCGCGGCGGCGAAAGCGAGGCGCGCGCAGCCTCAAGCTACAACGGCGTCGCCGCGAACATGGCGAGGGCCGCCCGCCGCCCGGATGCCCTCTCCGTCCGCTTCGAGGACATGATCGCGGACCCGGCTTCGTTCTACCGCCGGCTCGCCACGGACCTCGCGCTCCCGCCTTCGCCGGACGGCCTCGTCCGCTTCATGCAGAAGAAATTCGGCGCGGCGAGAACCACCGCCGACCATGGCGGGCGGGACGTCGTCCGCATCGCGCCGGAGGAACTCCGTGAGCGGATAGATGCTAATGTGAACCGGGACGCGGTCGCGCGGCTGACGGCGGAGCAGCGCCGCCGCCTCTGGCAGGCGACCGCCGACGCGGCGGCAACCCTCGGTTACGGCGAAACGGATTTCTGACCCATGAGCAGCGATCAAACGCCGCCGCCCGACCCCGCGCCCGCCGCGAAACCGGGGCGCTCCCTCACCCAGAAAACGGTGAGCGGTTTCATCTGGTCCGCCGGCGGCAACGCGGCGCAGGTCGTGCTGCGCATGCTCGTCCTCGCGGTCCTTGCGCGCCTCCTCGAACCCAGCAGCTTCGGTATCGTGAGCGCCGCCCTCATCGTCATCAGCCTGCTCGAGGTGACGGGTCAGGTTGGCACCTCACAAGCGATCATCCAGCGCCCGGACCTCGAACCCCGCGACATTCACACGGCGATCGGCTTCACGGCGCTCACGAGCTGCCTCATGGGCGCGCTGATCTTCATATTCGCCGCCGACATCGCGGCGCTTTTCGACATGCAGGGCGTCGAGCCCGCGGTGCAGCTTCTTGCCCTCGCCTTCCCGATCAAGGGCTTCTCCGCAGTGAGCGAAGCCTTGCTGCGACGGTGGATGCAGTTCCGGCGCCTCGCCGGCATCACCCTTGCGAGCTACATTTTCGGCTATGCGCTTGTCGCCCTCACGCTGGCCTATCTCGGCTGGGGCGTGCTCGCACTGGTCTATGGACAGATCGCCCAGACGGTCCTTCTCTCCCTCTGCCACATCGTCTTCACGCGCCATGTCTTCGGCTTCGGCTTCCACTGGCCCGCCCTGAAAGGCCTGCTCGTCTTCAGCGGCGGCATCTCGCTTTCGCGGTTTGCAAACTTTTTCGCAACGAACGCCGACAACTTCATTGTCGGCCGCATGCTTGGCGCGGAGGCGCTCGGCTTCTACTCCCGCGCCTTCAATTTCATGACGATGCCCGTGGGACTGTTGGGAAATGTGCTGGACCTGGTGCTTTATCCGGCCATGTCCTCGATCCAGACGGAAGAAGAAAGGCTGCGCCGCGCCTATCTTCTCGTCGTCGGCCTGATCGCGCTGACGGTGATGCCGCTCAGCGCCGTCATGGTCGCGCTGGGTCCGGAGATGATCCTCGTCGTGCTGGGCCCCAACTGGACGGAGGCCATCCTGCCGTTCCAGATTCTCTCATCCTGCCTTCTCTTCAGGATCGGCTACAAGGCGAACACGATCCTTGCCCGCGCCAAGGGCGCGGTCTATCGCAGCGCCTGGCGGCAATGGCTCTTTGCCGCTCTCGTCGTCCTTGGCGCATGGGCCGGTCACTTCCACGGCACGAGCGGGGTAGCGGCGGGCGTCGGCGTGGCGCTGGCCGCCCAGTTCCTGATGATGCTCGACTTCGGACGCAGGCTCACTTCGGCCAGCCCCGGCGATCTCGCGCGCGTTCACGCGCGTCATCTGACGGTTGCGCTGCTGACGGGCGGGGGTACCTACGCTTTTGCAGCAGTGGCGCGGGCGTATGAAATGCCACATCTTGTTGTTGTAGTGGCCGGCGGATTGGCGGCGGCGTCTGTAATGCTGGCGATACAGTTACTCATGCCGCATCTTTATGGCGAAGAAGGAGCTTGGATCAAAGACACAGTCACGAGCCAGATCGCAAGAAAGATGCATCGGGCGAGATAATGTTCGGTTTAATCGCTTTTCCAAATTTGTCGGTATTATGAGCGCGCGAGCCACACCTGAACACCACCGGTACAACCAACTTTGGCGAGATTTCATCTATGCATAGCAGACGAAGCATATTCATCGGCGGCTGCGGTCGAAGCGGCACGACGATGCTCGGAAGCGCGCTGGGTGCCGCCCCTGAGGCTGTGGTCACGCCGGAGTCTCAATTCAAATTGAAACTTATCCACCAAAAAAAAGCGGCGCTGTTATCGGAAAATTCCGAAGCGATCTACGCTCAGATAGCTTCGGACGAACGATTTCAGGTGCTATGGGAGATGACAGTATCTCCGTACGTGACCCGCATCGAAGACGAGAAGACCGATACATATGTGAGACGAATTCTTTTCGACATCGTAG
The DNA here is from genome assembly GCF_045863935.1 of Parvibaculum sp. Classification (GTDB taxonomy): domain Bacteria; phylum Pseudomonadota; class Alphaproteobacteria; order Parvibaculales; family Parvibaculaceae; genus Parvibaculum. Next base: position 9,283 of record NZ_BTVP01000010.1, read on the forward strand.
ACCAATACGCACAGAAGCATAACCGGCAAGGTTGGGAAGTCTGGATCGACCACTCACCAAACAACATAGAGAATGTTCCAAGTTTGATGACGGCATTTCCGGACAGCAAGTTCATTCATCTCGTCCGAGACGGCCGCGCAGCCATGGCGTCAGTACTTCCACTGGATTGGGGCCCCGCCGATCCGATACAAGCCGCATATTGGTGGATGGGGGCTGTCGCGTGCGGTCTGGCAGCCGAGCGGCGTTACCCGAAGCAGGTCTTATTCGTCAAATATGAGTCGCTAACACAAAACCCTGAAGCAGAACTCAGACGCATATGCGAGTTTACGGACCTGACCTACACGGAGGAAATGCTAACGGCCAACGCTCTACGGAAGTCTCGTTACATTGAGCAGCAACACGTGCGCGTGGGAACAACGATTAGCCCTGATACGAATGATCTGTGGCGTAGGAGCCTCTCAATCAAAGAGATATCGCTGTTCGAAATGGTATGTGGCAGCCTCCTCGAATTGCTTGACTATCCACTCGAAAACACCGACACGAGTGGCCGTTTTTCTCGGATCGATTTGATGTTTGTCCGCCTGAAATCAGCGATCAAAAAGGCTAAAAAACGCCGAAGGCTCAGACAAAGGGTAGCCGACTCACTACAACATCGCGGCGTCTCTCAGCACGGTCGCCAGTAAAGAAATTGCTAGGCAGTACCTGCCCCCCTGCGCGCCGTCACTGCCGTATGGAACTGCCCGCTCCGCAGCGACTTCAAACAAGAGAACAGTGCCTTTCCCTTGCTGCCTTCGCCGAACAGGACGCCGAGGCGGCCGCCGCCGGAACCCGGCAGAATTTCGGCGCGTTCGACTTCGAATCCGGAAACGGACAGAAGATTGCCGAGGGTCAGCGGCGTCCACGAATGCAGATGCATGTCGTCATTTGCCTTCCATGCCCTGTGGGAACGCAGCAGCAGAGGCATTTCGCAGGGCACGAAGATGCGGACCGCACCGCCGGGCTTCAGCACCCGGTGAAACTCGGCAAGGATGCGGCCCGGGCTGTCGACATGCTCCAGCGCATGATAGCTGACGATGCGGTCAACCGTCCCGTCGCCCACGGCAGCGAGATCACCGAAAACCTCATCCAGTACCTCACGTGCCTCACATGCGGCATATTCGCTGACCTCGACGCCGAGACGCCGTTCCGCATCGAGACAGGCGAGCACGCCTCCGGTGCCGCAACCGAAATCGAGCACTACCTGATCCGGCCTCGTAAAGTCCTGAAAATGACGAGAGCGTCTGCGCTGGGTCTCGTCCGACCGGTCCTGCGCACGTTGTTCGAAATAGTGCGCGCCCTTCTCCCCGACATAAAGATCCTGAGCCTTCATCGAACATCCTTTCCGCCACCGCACCGCCGGGCGGTTGAGAAACAACCGGTCGGGATGATAAGGCTTCGCCAGCTTTTGTCACAGCTTCTTGCAACGAGGTTGGCAGGATTTTGGATCGTCTTCCGGCGTGCGGGCTACTTGTCACACTGAACGCATTTCCGGGTGAGCAGAATGGAATTTCCGGTGTTTTCTTCTGCGGGAGTCCGATTGCTATGTAGTATGGTCATTCAATTCCATCCATAACCCGGTCAGACAACGCGATGCGACCAAGCGAAGCAAAGGCAATCGGCGAAATTCTGGCCCGGCTGGACAGGCAGGAGATATCGCCCTTTCTCAATCTGGGCTCGTCGACCGGGGCCTTCCGCAGCACCTCCCAACCCCATATCGACCGCTTCATCTTCCGCCCACTGGCCGGGCGCGGCGTCGAGGGTCTGCATGCGGACATAAAGCCTGGCGAGGGCGTCGACATCGTGGGCGACATCTACGATCCGGCAACGATGGCAAGCATCGAGAGGCTCGCCCCGAAGCTCGTCCTTTGCTGCAACATGTTCGAGCATGTGACGGACCGGGAGGCGCTGGCGAAGCGGCTGGACGAAATGCTGCGGCCCGGCGGGCACCTGCTCGTCACCGTCCCTTACAGCTACCCGATCCATTACGATCCCATCGACACCCGTTTCCGGCCGTCGCCGGAGGAACTGAAGGCACTCTTTCCGGGGTTCACGACGGTCGAAGCCGGCATCTGGCCGGACACGACCTATCTGCAGGACCTCCTCGCCGCGCGAGGGACCGGCGGGACGCTGAAGCACATGGCCAAGAGCGCCGTGAAGTTCTTCATGTTCTGGAGGGGCCTGCACTGGTGGAAAGGGCACTTCCACCGCTATCTCTGGCTTTTCCGTCCCTACAAGGTGACGGCGGTGCTGCTTCGCAAGGCGTGACGCCCCCCCCCGCAATGGCAATTCCCGGCGAAGGCTGCTACCCCTTGAAGCAGGCGGCAATGCACTCTTGAGGACCAGGTGAGCGGGAATTCGGCCTCCGGCGGAACGGGGAGCGGGAGCGGGACGGAGCGATGGCTCTTCCGCGCGCTGCTCGCCCTTGTCGCGCTGGCGCCGCTGCCGCTGGCGAGCAACCGGCCGCTGCCTGCCGCGATCCTCTCGCTCGGGGCTGGGCTCCTGCTCGCGCTCTGGGCCGGCGCCGTTCTGACGGGGCGGGCGGAGATGGCCTTCGCGCCGCGCAAGCTGCGCTGGCCGCTCGGGCTCTTCGGCGTTGTGGCGCTGTGGATCCTCGTGCAGGCGCTGCCGCTGCCGGCCGCATGGGGCGACCCGGTGTGGCGGGAGGCGGGGGCGGCGCTGGGCACGCCGCTGCGCGCGAGCCTCTCGGTCGACCCGCAGGCGACGCTGTCGGGGCTGATGCGCCTTCTTGCCTATGCCGCCGTTTTCTGGCTCACGCTGCAGCTTGGCCGCGCGCCGGACCGCGCGCGCCTCGCCATCGCCGCCGCCGCCCTCATCGGCGCGGCCTACGCGCTTTACGGCATCGGGGTCTATCTGGCGGGGAACGAGTGGGTGACGATCTACCGCAAATGGGCCTATCACAGGGCGCTCTCCAGCACCTTCGTGAACCGCAATTCCTATGCGACCTTCGCGGGCCTCGGCCTGCTCTGCGCCACCGCCTGGTTCGTCAACGGCTTCCGCCACCTGCTCGGGATCAAGCGCCCGGCGGCGCGGAAGGCGGCGATGATCGCGGAGGAAATCTTCAGCCGCTCGCTGCCGCGCACGGCCTGCGTACTGCTCCTCTTCATCGCGCTCATCCTGACGGGCTCGCGCGCGGGCATCGCGGCGAGCCTGATCGCCCTTTTCGTCCTGATGCTGACCCATGCGCGGGGCGGCGCGCTGCGCGGCGGGCAGGCCTTGTTCATGGCCGCGCTGGTCGCCGGCACCGCCCTGCTGGCGGCCGGGCTGGGCGGCGGCTTGCTGTTCGAGCGCCTGTCCTCGGCGGGCTCGGATGTGAGTGCCGGCGACCGGCGGATCATCTATGCGGCGACCCTCGACGCGATCTCGACCGCGCCCTGGACGGGAACGGGCTACGGCACCTATGAACAGGTCTTCGCCGCCTACCGCCCGGAGGCGCTGTCTTCCAGCCTGCTCTGGGACAAGGCGCATAACGTCTATCTGGAAAACGCGCTGGAGCTCGGCGTGCCGGCAATGCTGGCGCTGAACCTCGCCATCGCGCTGCTGGCGGTGGAGGCGCTGCGCGGGCTCTGGCGCAGGCGGCGCGAGCGCACGGCGCCCGCCATCGGCGTTGCCTCGACGGTGCTGGTGGGCCTTCATTCCTTTTTCGATTTCAGTCTGCAGATGCCCGCCGTCGCGGTCTTCTACGCCTTCCTGATGGGGCTTGCCGTGGCGCAGGCCTGGCCGCAGGCGCGCGGGCGGACGGGCTGACCGTCCTCAGCCCCGCCGCTCGCGCGTGTATTTGAGGATCTGCGAGCGGAACCTCGACCGTGCGCCGGCATCGGCGAAGGCATGGTCGAGAAAGAGCGCGCGCTCCGCATAGCCCAGCGAGACATAAGGTCCGAAGAGGCCGCGGCGGAGCTTGGGATCGGCGCCGAGGCGGGCCATGTCGCGGGTAGCACCTTCGCGCTGATCCTCCGGAAGGCGCTCCCAGAGCGGCAGCGCCGTGCGCACACGCAGCAGCATGCTCGATGCCTCGAAGCGGCCGGTGAGCCGCGAGAGCCGGAGATAGCCCGCCACTTCTTCCACCGGCGCGCCGCGCTCGAAGGCAGTCTGCGCGAGCAGGCTCCAGATGAAGGCATCGTTGGGGGCATGTGCCGCCGCCTGGCGCAGATGCGCGCGGGCGGCGTCGAGAGCGTCTGGATCGGCCGCCGCCGCGCGGCGCTCGAGGCGGGCAAGCGCGAGGGCAAGGGCGGCATCGGACGGGTGGACGGCGAGCGCGCGCGCATAACGGGCGCGGGCATCGGCGAGCGCGGCGGGAGAGAGCGGTCCGCCATCGGCAAGGACCGCCGCCGCCCGGCCGCCATCGCCGGCGGCGAACCCGTAGGCGATGACGCGGGGAACGGCGAGCGCGCAGATGAAGAGGCCCGCCGCGAGGACAACGAACACCGGCCAGCGCCGCCGGGGCGCCGGGGAGGCCTCGTCAGTTGACATAGTACTTGCTGTAGCGGCTGTAGTAATAGCCGCCATCGCCATAGCCGTAGCGCGCCTGCCTTGCCGTATCGACGATGGAGAGCACGACGCCCGCGATTTTCGCATCGAACTGGCGGAGCTCCTTGAGGGCGCTCTGCGCCGCATCGCGCGGCGTCTCGTTCCAGCGCACGACGAAGACGGTCTCGTCGGCCAGCCGCGAAAGGACGCGCGAATCCGACACCGGCAGGACCGGCGCGCTGTCGAGGACGACGAGGTCGTATTCGTCGCGAAGGCGCTGCAGCAGCAGCTTCATCTGCACGGAGCCGAGCACATCCGGCGGATTGGCGGTGCCGGTCGCGACGGGGATGATGTCGAGTTCGGACTTACTGTCCTTGACCATGACCGCGCTGAGTTCGAGGCGCTCGGCAAGAAGCTCGACAAGCCCCTCCTCCGGCCGCCCGAGGCCGAAGGCACGGTGGACTGAAGGGTGGCGAAGGTCGCAATCGACGAGCGCGACCTTGAGGCCCGAAGCCGCCGCCGCGCGAGCGAAACTCACCGACGTCGTCGTCTTGCCTTCGGCGGGTAGCGCCGAGGTGAAGAGGATGATCTTCGGCGGATTGTCGACATTGGAAAGCTGCAGCGCGCTGCGCAGGCTTCTGAGCGATTCCGAGAAGGCGGAGAGCGGCTTGGCGATCAGATAGTCCTGCGGCAACACGACCTTGCCGCCGGGGCCCTTCTCGGCGGGCGTCGCGGGCAGCGATACGAGATGCGGCAAATGGAGCGTCTGTTCGACATCGCGCGCCGTCTGGAGGCCATTGTCGAAATGTTCGAGCAGGAAGGCCACGCCGCAGCCCAGCATGAGGGAAAGGACGAAACCGAGGCCGACGAAGAGCGTGGTGCGCGGATAGGAGGCGGCCTGCGGGATCACCGCCTGCGAGATGATGCGGGTGTCGGGCGTCTGCAGGCCCTGCTGGCCGGTCGTCTCCTTGAAGCGGTTGAGGAAGGCTTCGTAGACGGCACGCGTGGAGGCCGCCTCGCGCTCCAGCTCACGCAGCTGGATGAGCGCCTGATTGTCCTCGCCCGTCTCGCCCTTGATCTGGTTCAGATTGTCCCGGAGCGCGGAGACCCGCGTCTCGGCGACGGAGACATTGTTGGCAAGGCTCTCGATGATGCGCGAAACTTCCGCGGAGATCTGGCTGCCGATATCGCCCTGCTGCGCCTCGATATTGACGATGGCGGGATGACGCGGCCCGTATTTGGCGGACAGGTTCGCCTTTTCGCGGGCAAGCTCCGCCTGCTTCTGGCGCAGGCTCGAGATGGTGCCGGAGGCCAGCACGTCGGCAACGCTTTCGACGCTGCCGCCCTGGGCGCGGAGCTGGCGCGCGCGGTTGTATTTCGCCTGCGCTTCGGCGAGCGCGGCGCGGGCGAGAATGAGCTGCGCGTTGAGTTCGGAAAGCTGCTGCTCGGAGACAGTGACACCCGACGATTCTTCGAGCCCATGCTCGGAGCGATAGATCGCCACGGCGCGCTCGGCATCGGTGACCTGCGTCCGCAATTCGCTCAGGCGTTCCGACAGCCAGGCATTGGCCGTCCGCGTCGCGTCGAACTTCGCCTCGAGCTGATCGAGGACATAGGCATCGGCGAGCGCATTCGCGATGCGGGCCGCCTTTGCGGGGTCCTCGGAGGTGAAGGAGATGGAGATGACAAAGGTGGTGGTCCGGCGCGCAATCTCGGTCCTCGCGCGGACCGCGTCGACGACGCTCTCCGTCTGTTTGTCGGCGATCCCGGCTTCGCTGGCGGGTGCCTCCACACTGGACGAAGAAAGGGCCGCCATGCCGCGCTTGAGGAGCCAGACCGGCGACACCCAGCGCAGCGGCGAGGGTTCGCGCAGGGCGCTGTTGAGTTCGGGATCACCGACGAGCGCGAGTTTTTCGACAACGCGGCGGGCGAGATCGCGCGAGCGCAATATCTCGACCTCGCTGTCGACCGCCGCCGAATCCGGCGACAGGCCCGACATCACGGCGTCCATGTCGACGACCTGCATCTTCTGCCGGTCGAGCAGGACAAGCGTCTCGCCGGTATAAAGCGGCGTCATCTGGGAAACGGCAAGCGCCACAAGCGCCGTGAGCACGACGGTGATGCCCGCGATGACGCCCGCACGCTTCCTCAGCGTGCGGAAAATGGCGAGCAGATCGAACTCCATGAAGGAATCGGCAGGGGCCTCGACCGATCCGTAAGCACTTCCCCTGGCCGTTGGCGCTGCCGAGCCTTTGACCGGTGCATTCATCGTCTGAAACCTCGCCGCACTACCTGTTGCGCCGCACTATACACGAACGCAGGCTGCTCCCGCCGCCGCCATCCCGCAAATTTGCTTCATGGCTGACGTAATAAAAGGGCAGGCCAAGACGTTCGCCCGGCCTGCCCTCCGTTAACTCTATTGCCGCAAAGCCGTCCAGCTCAGAGCTTGCCGGTCAACGTGAGCGCCACGACGTTTCGCGTGTAGTCCGCGGCCGCGATATTGGAGTCGCGATCCTCGAACGTGTAACGAAGCCCGACGTCGAAATTGCGGTTCAGGAGATAGAGCAGACCGGCACTGGCACCGATCAGATCGTCCTCGCGAGCGCTGGAGCCGAAGTCATCGCTGCCGTAGGAGGCACCGCCGCTGAGGATGAGGTTGCGCATGAGCTCGTGATCGACATCGACGCCGAACCGCTGCCTGTCATAGCCCGATGCGCCGCCGATCGTGGTTTCCTGAACGCTCTGGTCCGCGGTGAAGATCACCGTGGTCAGGGGCGTCACGAACCAGTCGACATTCGCGCCATAGGCAAGACCGTCGGTGTCGCCGAAGGCGGCCGCGTCGTAGTCGCGTTCCTGGTAACCGACATAGACGCCGCCCTGGGCGAGATTGGTCAGGCGGAATTCCGAACCGACCACAATCTGCCGGCCATCGGAATCGCGCGTGACGGCGACAACCGGAGGCTGCAGGTCGTATTCGCGCTGGTCGAGCTGACCTTCGACATAGATATTCGTGTCGGGCGAGAGGTTATAGGCAAGACGGACGCGCTCGATGAACTCCTCGCGGTCGCGGAAGTCCTGGTCGATCAGAACGCCGCCGGCCGTCGCACTGTCGTCGTAATCGTAGTCGAGGTATTCGCCGCCGACCGTCGCCGTCACCCGGGCGAAATTCTGAGAGAGCGCCGCGGTGCCCGTGAAAAGCGTGTACTCGATGGGCTCGTTCGCAGCCGCAGGCGAACTCGGATCGCCACGATCTTCGTGACGCTGCGCATAGCTGAGCGAGCCGGAAAGCGCCGTCATCGAGGTGATGTCGAGCGTGCCGCCCGCGCCGACATTCCAGTCGAAGCGGTCTTCATCGCCGTTGTCCGCGTAGAATTGCTGCGCGAGGCCCGCGTTCAGATTGAGCGCGTGGCGGCTCCAGGTCGAATTGACCGCAACACCCGCCCTGAGCGTGGTGATGAAGTCGTCGGTCTCGTTGGTCGGCGTCGCGTAGATATTGTCCTCATACGCCTCTGTCACGGAAGCCGTCGGGTAGACCATAAAGCCACCGGCCCGGATGCCCGCCGCATCGTAGCCCGGCCGCGCCCTTTCCATGACGGACTGGCCACGCACATCGCTCAGTTCAGTCCCTGCTTCTCCTGCCTGCTGCGCAAAGGCGCCGGAGGCCGAAGCCATCCAAATCCCCGCCGCTGCCAGGGATACGAGGCGAACGCTGCCATAAGTCATTGAATATTCTCCGCTTTGTCTTTGTCAGCCAGCCCCCGGCGTCCCGCCATACCCACTCACTCATGGCAGAACGATTGCACCGGCAGTGCATTTCTTATGTCGCGCTGGCGGGCTCTTCCGGCGTCTCGTCTTCGTCGCCCGCGCCTTCGTCACCACCCCCGGCATTCTGCTCGATCGATGCCGTCTTGTCGGAGGTGCCTGCGGAAACGGCGGCAACCAGCGTCTCGTCGCCGGAGGCCGCCACCAGAGCCTGCATATTCGTCGCTGCCGTCGGATTTGTAAGCGCGATCACAGCGATCGCGGCGCCAAGGCCCCGCCCCAGCGCAATCTTGAGATCGCTGTTGGCCGGAAGGCCTGCGGCAACGGCGACGATCGCCTGCGCCGCAATCTCCGGATCTTCCGAATTCGTTACATATTCCTCGATCGCGGCTTCAAGCCCGTCCGGGTCATCGGCGTACTGGACCAGCAGCGCCTCGATGTCGGCCTGGGCTCCGGCGAGATCCTGGGCCGCAGCCAGAGACGGATTGAAAGCGATCACCGCGAAGGCGAGCGCCACCGCGAATGCAAACGCCGTGGAAACGGATTTCAGCATGACAAAACCTCCTCGAACGCAGGAACTCACATCCATGGAGGACTGGAGGCTCCCGCTAGACTGCGCGAATACATGGTTAGCGATCGCCCCCGCCCGCTAACCATTGCACGTTAGTTGAAAGATAGCACAAGCACGGCGCGAGTTCGATGTACAAGCTGCCGCAGGCGCGAATTTCTGGCCATTTGACGTCGCTTTTCCACTTTGCAGTGGCCGAAATACCTCGCCTTCAAAAGTTAAAATTCGCATACGGAGTAAGGTTTTACGGTTAATGACCCGGTTCGGGACAATCCGCTCCCGGGTCAGGTACCCCGGATCAGAAGAAACGCTCGGGCACCCGCAGGACATCGCCGGGCAGCACCCTGACCGCCTGGCTGGCCGGATACTCGACCTCGTTGCCCTCGCCGCGGGTGATGTAGACCTTGCCCTGATTGGCCCGGTAGGTGTAACCGCCCGCCACCGCAACGGCGTTGAGCACCGTCATGCTGCTGGTATAGGGATACTGACCGGGCGACGAAACCTCTCCATAGATGTAGAAGGGCCGGTAATTCATCACCTCCACGCTGACGCGCGGGCTGGTGAGATAGCCGTCCCGAAGCTTTGCCTCGACCGCATCCTCGAAGGCACTGAGTGTAAGCCCGTTGGCCCGGACCTGCCCGATGAGCGGCAACGCCACCACGCCGGAGCCGCCAACGTCGAACTCGCCTGAAAGGTCGGGCTCCCCGAAAACGATCACTCTGAGCCGGTCGCCCGAGCCAAGTTCATAGTCGATATCCGCATCAGGCGGCAGGGGCGTGTCCGCCGGCTCCGACACCGCCTGTTGAGCCACCGGCGCCGGCGCATTGGTGCGCGGCCCGTCGGTGCAAGCCGCCACCGCGACGACCGCGAACATGACAAAAACAGCCGCTGCCTTGCGCCGCAGAGAGATCAAAATCCTTCGCCCGCAGAAATCCTCGAAGCCGTTCCTGCCGGTTTCCGCCGCAGAATGGTTCATCGAATAGCCCTCTTCGTCTGGTCTGCGCGCAACCGGAACCCCAAGTCCCGGGGGAGATGCATCGCGGACAAATTCAATATGCTCCACCTTTCGGGGCGAAGCGGCCTCCGCGCCCGTTTTCTACCATCAGCGCGCGCTAAAAATAGAGACGAAACGCAGAAAACGGCCAAAAATCCAACCCGCTGGTTAACCCGTCGCCGCAAGCGGCACCTCCGCATCGCATGTCTGCACGAAGCGATGCGACGTTCCTTCCAGCACGACAGCCGTGAGAACCCCCGTCATATAGGCGCCAGTATCCACACCGATCCTGTTCGGTTTGATGACAACTTCCTCGCGCGGCGTATGCCCATGCACGACGATCTTCCCGAACATCCTGCCGGAATCGACAAAGCCCTCGCGGATCCAGAGAAGGTCTTCCTCGATCTGACGATGGAGCGGCACGCCCGGCCGCACCCCCGCATGAACAAAGAAATAGCCTCCGAATTCGGCAGAAAGTTTTAGCGATTTCAGGAAGTTGAGGTGAGACACCGGCAGCACGTCGAGGAACCGCTCGCGCGCCTGTTCGAAGGCGGCCGGATCGTCCGTGCGCGTCAGTTCGGTAACGCCGTAGGAATGGAGCGTTTCGAGCCCGCCGTAATATTTCCATGTCTTGCCGAAGGCGGCGTCCTCCAGGAACTGGAGCATGGCCTGCTCATGGTTTCCCTTGAGGAAGACATATTCGAAGCCGGGAAGCGGCACCCCCGTCAGACGGTCGAGCACGGCTTTCGACTGGAGCCCCCGGTCGACATAATCTCCAAGGAAAATCAAAAGGTTACGCTGAGACGGGCGAGAACGGGCATCGGCCTCGATCTGGCCGAGCAGACGCGCGAGCAGATCGTCGCGGCCATGAATGTCGCCGACGGCATAAATCCTCATGCCCTCGGGTACGGACGCGGGCTCGCCGCCTTGAAACGCACCCTTGAGCCGGTTGAGCAGTCCGCCGATCACGCGTTCCTTCCGGGCATGCCTGCGCATGCCGCTCCGTCAGTCAGCCCCCAGTGACTGAGGTTAGCCGATTGCGATGTGTAAACAAGGAGATACACCACCACGGGGCCCGATTCCGGGCTGTCGGGATGTTTCGCCGCACCCCTTCACCCGTGCCGCGCTGCGGTGGTTACAGAGCGCCTCTTATAGAGTAGCCAGCCAATTGGGATATAAAGAGCCAAATCACTTCGGCGCCGCCCCGGAAGAGCACGGGCCGGCCCAGATGCGCCCACAGGAGCGACGCTTGTCCCGCACGACGAACAACCCGACGGCCGAAGCCGGCCACCTCGCCTCCGCCAGCCGGACGCTTTCGCTCGAAATCGAGGGTCTGAAAGCGCTGCTGGCCTCGCTCGACGGTCCCTTTATCGAGGCGGTGGAAACGCTCGGCCGCGCGGAAGGCCGCATCGTCGTGACGGGCATGGGCAAGTCCGGCCATGTCGCGCGGAAGATCGCGGCGACCCTCGCGTCCACCGGCTCGCCCTCCCAATATGTCCATCCCGGCGAGGCGAGCCATGGCGATCTCGGCATGATCACCGCGAGCGACGTGATCCTCGCGCTGTCCTGGTCCGGCGAGACGGCAGAACTCTCCAGCATCATCTCTCATGCGAAACGGTTTGCGATCCCGCTCATCGCCATGACGGCGGAAGCGGCGAGCGCGCTCGGCCGCGCGGGCGATGTCTCGCTCATCCTGCCGCGCGCGGAGGAAGCCTGCCCCAACAAGCTCGCACCCACGACCTCGACCACCATGCAGCTTGCGCTTGGCGACGCGCTCGCGATCGCACTGCTTGAGAAGAAGGGTTTCTCGGCCAAGGACTTCAAGGTCTTCCATCCGGGCGGCAAGCTCGGCGCGATGCTCGCCCATGTCCGCGAGGTGATGCATGTCGGCGACGAGCTGCCGCTCACCGGGCCCGAGACGCCGATGTCAGAGGTGCTGCTCGTCATGTCGCAAAAGAGCCTCGGCTGCGCGGGCATCGTGGACGGGACGGGCAAGCTTGAGGGCATGATCACCGATGGCGATATCCGCCGCCATTCTTCCGTAGACCTCCTCTCGCGCAAGGCAGCCGATGTGATGAACCCGTCGCCGAAAACGGTGGGCCCCGACATGCTTGCCTCCGAAGCGGTGAAGCTCCTCAACGAGAAGAAGATCACAAGCCTCTTCGTCGTCGAGGGCGGCAAGCCCGTCGGCGTCGTTCATATCCACGATTTCCTGAAGGCGGGCGTCATATAGGAGGCGGATGCGTGAGCGATCCTGAACGCGATTGCGGCCAGCCGAAATTTCGCCTGAATAGATCGCTATAATTTCAGACAGATCGGGTTTCCTGCCACCAGGGCGATCAAGGTGACGCTGAACGCCGAAACCGAGAGGCTCACGGCCACCGCCCGCTTCGGTCTCGGCGCATCCTCCGCCGATATCGAAGCGATGGGCGACGATCCGCGCGGCTGGCTTGCCGGCCAGGTCGACGAGGCGCCTGCCACCCCGCCGCCTGTTGCGGACGAGCTGAGGAGAGACAGCGCGCACCTCCAGCGGGAACTGGTTGCCGAGCGCGATGCGATGCGGGCGGGCGACGAGATCGCGGCCAAGGACATCGCCCGACGATACGTACCGGTCGCCAAACGGATCGACGCGACGCTCGCGGCGCAGAAGCTCGATGTCGCAATGCGGATGGCGGCGACGAAGACGCCTTACCGGGAACGTCTGACCGGCTTCTGGACAAATCATTTTTCCGTCTGGCCGAAGAACCGCCTGGCCCGATCCGCCGTGCCCTATTTTTCGCAAGCCGCGATCGCACCCTTCGCGACAGCACCTTTCGCGGATCTTCTTTTCTCCGCCATTCGCCATCCGGCAATGCAGATCTATCTCGACAGCATCTACTCCGTCGGCCCCAACTCTCCGGAAGGCCGCGAAAGGAGACGGGGCCTCAACGAGAACCTCGCCCGCGAGCTTCTCGAGCTGCACACGCTCGGTGTCGACGGCGGATACACACAGGGCGACGTGATTTCGCTCGCCAAGGGACTGACCGGCTGGGCCTTCCACAGTCTGATCGATGAGGAAAAGGCCTGGGACTTCGAATTTCGCGCCGAGCGGCATGAACCCGGCCCTCTGACCCTGCTCGGGAAGACCTATCCCGACCGTGGCGTGGAGACGGCCGAACTCATGCTGCGCGATCTGGCGCGCCACCCCGCAACCGCGCGCCATCTCGCCACGAAACTCGTCCGGCATTTCGTTGACGACAAGCCGCCCGAAAAAGCGGTGGAGAAGCTGGCGCGCGTCTATCTCGACACGGAGGGCGACCTTGCCGCGGTATCGAAGACGCTCGCCGGTCTCGACGAAGCGCGCCATTCGCTCTTTTCGAAACTGAAGCAGCCGGGCGATCTCGTCCTCTCGTCCTTCAGGGCCTTCGACATCGACATGACGCCGCAACTCGCAACGCTCGCGGCGGAGCATCAGGCGGCGATGGGCCAACCGCCCTTCATGCCGCCCGGCCCGCAAGGCTGGTACGACACCGCCGCCGACTGGAGCGATCCGAGTTCGCTGCGCCGGCGCATCGACTGGGGCGTCGAGCTTGCGCGGCGGACCGGCGGCGACCTCGATGCGGGGGCGGCCATGGAACGGAATTTCGGCTCCCGGCTCGACCGCGACACACGGCTTGCGGTGAAGCGCGCGCCGACCCGCCGCGAGGCGGCCGCGATCCTGCTTGCCTCGCCGATATTCCAGAGGAGATGAGACATGGGAAGCACCTCTCTCGACCGGCGGGATTTCATGATGCTGGCAGCGGGCGCCGCCGCCGCACCGCTTTTCGGATTGAAGGCCGCCTTCGCCGCCGGCCCCGACCGGCCATCGCTCGTCCTCGTCATTCTGCGCGGCGGCATGGACGGGCTTGCCGCGATCGGTCCTCACGGCGACCCCGGCTATCGCCGGGCAAGGACCGGCCTTGCCATCGCGCGTCCCGGCGAAGCGGATGGCTTCAACGATCTCGACGGCTTCTTCGGCCTGCATCCCGCGATGACGCAGGGACACGCGCTCTACCGGCGAGGCGAACTGATCGCGATGATCGGCGTCGCCTCCCCCTATCGCGGACGCTCGCATTTCGACGCGCAGGACATGCTCGAAAACGGGACGGCCGAGACGGCCGGCAGCACGGGCTGGCTCAACCGGGCGATGCCGGCGATGGGTCTGGACGGCATGCGCGCCATTTCCGTCGGCGGGCTCGTGCCTCTCCTGTTGCGCGGCGACGCCCCCGTCGCGTCATGGATGCCCGCCGTGGCGAAGGCGCCGGACGAGACGTTCCTTTCGCTAATGGACAGTCTCTACGCGACGGACGACATACTCGGCCCCGCCTGGCACGAGAGCCGCGCGACCGACCGCATGCTCGATATCCCGCCGCCCGGACGGCCCGACTTCGAACATGTCTGCGCCATCGCCGCGCGGATGATGAATGCGGAAAATGGTCCGCGCGTCGTCTCGCTCGAGGTCCACGGGTGGGACATGCATTCGAGTCAGGGCGCCGCGACGGGACGTCTCGAACGCCTGATGGGAGGACTGGACCGCGGGTTGGGACGCCTCGCCAGCGACCTGACGCCGGAACGCTGGAAGAAAACGGCGATCCTCGCGGTGAGCGAATTCGGCCGCACCGTGCACATGAACGGCACCGGCGGCACCGATCACGGTACGGGCGGCGCGGCGTTTCTGCTCGGCGGCGCCGTCGACGGCGGACGCGTGCTGCATGACTGGCGCGGCCTCGAGGAGAAGTATCTCTACGAGCAGCGCGACCTTCATCCCGCGATCGATCTTCGCGCCGTCTTCAAGAGCGTCTTGCACGATCACATGAAGATCGGCAGCCGCACGCTGGAAACGAAAATCTTCCCCGACAGCAGCGGCACACCGGCGACAGGAGACCTCATCCGCGCCTGATCGTGAAGCGCCGGGCACGCCTGGGCTTCCCCCTCACTCCATCGCGGCGATCCAGTCGCGCAGAAGCGTGACCGCGCGGGCATCGGTCAGCGAGCGGCCGAGCTCCGGCATCATGACGCCGGGCTCCGTGCTCTCCACGCGGTAGAGAAGGATCGACGCATCGGGATCGCCCGGCACGATGTCGAAGGAGAGGTGGCCCGCGCCGCGCCCCGCCGCCACCGGACGTTTGCCGACACCAAGCGCCGAGGGGTTCTTCTCGTCCCAGGTGAGGAACAGGCCCGAATTACTGCCGGGCCCTTCGCGGCGGTGACAATGCGCGCAGTTGATGTCGAGCCAGGCGCGCGCCCTTGCATCGAGAGGTGCCGTTTCATCGAGCCAGTCGGGAACGGAGGGCACGCTCGCCAGATCGGGCAGGCCTGCGAGGAACCCCGCATCCGCCCAGCGCGCGAGCTGGTTCTGCGGACCTTCGGGATAGGCGAAGACATGGTTGAGGTTGCGCGCCTTGGGGCCGATGGGCGCCACCTCGCCGCCGATCGCATGGCATCCCTTGCACTGGTTCTTGTTCGGCACGGCATAGACGAAATCTTCCGCCCTTCCCTCCGGCGTCTCCACCGTCATCGGAATTTTCGCGCCCGCGATATTGAGTTCCGCATCCGTCTGCTCGTCGTTCCAGACATAGGCCCAGGCCTGCCAGCCCTTTTCATGATGCAGCAGCACGCGTGTCTCGACGAGCTTCAACCCCCCGGGACGATCCGCCGCCGGATAGGCGAAGGTCTTGATCAGCGCCGACCCGACGGGGAAGGCAAAAGACTCGTGCGCGTCATAAACCGCGCTCTCGCCTTTCGGTACATAGACGAAGCGGCGCTTCTCCGCGAAATCGGTGAAGAGCGGTGTCGCCGGCGCGAAAGGCAGGATGCCCGATGCCGGAACCTGGCGCGGAGCATCGGCGAAGAAGCCGAATGCCGAAAGCCTCTGCGGTGGCTTGGCGCCGAGGATCGCCTCGTCATTGACGGCGGCGGCCGCCCCCGTCATCGCGCCGAGCAGCAGCGTGCCGAGCAACACCCGCCGCAGCAACAACGAAAGGCGCGTGAGGGATCCGGTCGCCGCCATGATCGTCAGCCTTGTTCGTCCTGTGGAAGCTTCACTGCCGCGGGCTCCGGCAGGCTGCCCGCATAATTCCCGATGTCGCGATCCGGGCTCGCGCCCCAGGGCAGCAGCATGTGCGAGATCATCTTGAGGTTCGCGAATGTCGTGCCCTCGGCCTCGCTGACATAGACGCGGTTTTCCGCCGCGACCCATGTGAACCATTCGGGTATCCGCGTCACGCCGTCCCAGACGACGTCGGGCAGCGGCGCACCCGTCCGCTCGGCGATGAGGCCGCCGATTTCTCCATCGGGCGCGTTGCCGCCATCGCCATAGGTGTTGTCGTGGATGTAAACACCACGCGGCACGAACATGTAGTTGTCGTCGTCATAATCGTTCGGATAGGCCGCGACGATGACATGCACCGTCCCGTTACCCGAAAGACGGTTGCCGAAGATGTGGACGTTCCGGTTCGCCATCACCATGATGCCGGTGCCCGTTGGCACCGATCCCACGATGTTGCCTTCCGGCGCGAAGTTCGGCGTGTCGTTGTCGACCGCATCATTGTCGAAGACGCGAATGTCGTGACCGCCCTGCTGCGGAAGACCGGGCAGGTCGAAGATCAGTATGCCGCCGGTATTGTGGCGGGCCATGTTGCCGTAGACGTCGGCGCGGTAGCAGTTCTCGATCTCGATGCCGGCGACATTGTATTCGGCAAGGCTGTTGCGGACGATGATGTCCTGGCTCTGGCCGACATAGATGCCTGCATCGGATGCGCCGCGCACCGTCACGCCCTCGATCAGTACATTGGTGGAGGAAACGGGATAGACGCCATAAGCGCCATTCTTCTCGTCTGGCCCGTTCGTCCATTCGACGCGCAGGTTGCGGAAGGTGATCAGGTCGACCCCCTTCGACTTGATCCCGTCACCCTTCGTATCCTCGACGGCGAAATCCTCGAGCACCACGCGGTCCGAGGTTATCAGCAGGCCCTCTCCCGAGCCGGTTTGCTCCTTGAACGAGAGCACGGTCTCCCCGGCCCCCGCACCGCGGATCGTGACACCATCGGCGTCGAGGACCAGACCGTCGGTCAGGTTCCAGAGCCCGGCTTCGAGCAGGATCGTGTCGCCCTCCTCCGCCATGATCAGCGTTTCGACGAGCTTTTCCGTGCCGTCGGCCGGGCTCAGCCGGACTTCCGCCGCGTCCGCCACCCCGGCGGACAACATGCCGATCGCGAGTGCGAACGCACCCGCTGAAACAACCGAATTCATCTGCGTCTCCCCCAATGCCGACGGCCCGGGCAATCGCTGGCCCGGCGTCATCGCAGGCAAAATGCTGCCTGCCCCCTGTTCCTGTCAACAAAAATGAAATATTTTCACTTTCTACGAAGCGCCATACCGGACCGGGGATCGATGCAACAAGGCGAACACACCGCAGAAAACACGGCGGCGGCAGCCGCGGGGGGCAGCCAGAAGGTTCCCCGCCAGCGACGGGCGGTGGAAACGCGCATGGCGCTGCTCCAGGCCGTCGAGGACATCGTCGCGGCAGAAGGCGTGGAGGCGGTCACGACAACCAGCGTCGCCGAACGCGCGGGCGTCTCCGTCGGCAGCCTCTATCGCTACTTCAAGGATCGCAATGCGCTGCTCCTTGCCGCCTATGACGCAACAGTTGTCCGCATCGCGGCCGCGAGTGCGAGAAAGCTGGCGAGCCTCGACGAGGACACGCCGGTCGAGGAAGCAGCCCGCCACCTGCTGGAGGTCTATCTCAAGATCGCCGAAGCGATCCCGGCCCATGCGGGCCTGTTGAAGGTCATGCGCTCGATCCGCCCCATGGGCGATGAGCAGGATGCCGCCAATGTCACCATCGCCAGCAACCTCATCGCGCCCTTCCTGAAAAAATTCTCCCCCGCCGCGCAATCCGATCCGGCACGGCTTCATTTCATGAACGTGCTGATCGCCAACCTGGTCGACCTCTACCTCGTCATGCCGGGCACGCGCCCGGAGCGCGCCGCCATGCGCGCGGAGATCGAGGCGCATATGTTGCTGGCACTCGAGCGAGCCATCCGGCCGCATCGCCGGATGGACCTCGAACGAGATTGATATCCCGACGACGACCGGGAAAGAAACTCGCCCTCTATCGCGAATTCCGGCCCGGCTGTCCGTCGCTGAGATCGGAAAGGATATGCTTCAGCGACTGACGCGCGCGATTGAGCCTCGACATGACCGTGCCGACGGGGACGCCGAGCGTCTCCGCCGCCTCGGCGTAGGAGAGACCTTCCAGTCCGACCAGCAGGAGAACCTCGCGCTGTTCGCTCGAGAGCAGAACCAGAGCGCGGGCGACATCCTTGAACTCGATAAAGCCGTGCTGGGAGGCTGGATAGGAAAGCTGCCCGACATAATCGTCGATCGGAATCTCCCTGTCGCGCGCCTTCTTCGCCAGATGATCCGCGCGCACATTGTGAAGAATCCGGAACAGGTAAGCCCGCCAGTTATAGGCCCGGTCGCGATCCGAATAAGTGAGGGCGCGCCTCAAGCTCTCCTGTACGAGATCGTCCGCGTCGGCCGGGTTGGCGACCAGGACCCTCGCATAGAGCGTGAGGCTCCTGATGTGGTCGTCCAGGCCGTCCGCGAGATCGGTCATTACGCTACCCTCCGCCACGCAGTCGGCGTCCAGCACTGCGGTTCGTGACGAGGCAACATTTTCATCGACCTATGACCGCCGATAGGCGGATATGTGGCGAATATGAGGCCAGCACGTGCACCGGTTCGCGGGAAAGCGTTTTGTCCCTGTGCCACAAGCGTTTCTCGCGCTTTCCCGCCGTCGCGTTGTTGCAACACTGAAATATTTTTTGAGCGGCGCGGGGGTCACTTCTTCCTCTCACGGCGCTTCGGCTTCGCGAACGAAACCTGCATTTTCCTACTGGCGAAACGGTTCGTCCCTCCGGTCACTCTCCGATCACACAGACAAGCGCGGCGCGAGCGCGGCGCGCGCCAAGACCCCGCATTGGTCACGGGCCTCTGCGTCCCGCCCCCTCCATAGTTTCCGTCTCCGGATGCGAGGCTCGATCGCATCCCGTTACTTCCGTGGAGTGGAAAGTCATGGCTGCAAGACATTTCGGAGCAATCCTCGTCTGCACGCTCGCGTTTTCTCTCGCAAGCGCCGCCGTCGCGCGCGCGGAGGGGTCGCAGACGCAAAGCGCACTCGACGCCATGCCGGGCACTCAAGGCGATCCGATGAACACACCCTCCGGGCCGGACGTCTCCGGCTCCGCTCCCGACAGCGGCTACCGCCTCGGGCCGGGCGATCAGGTGCGGATCATCGTTTTCGGGCAGCCCGATCTCTCGGGCGTCTTCCGGCTGGATGGCGACGGCCTCATTTCGATGCCGCTCATCAACAACGTGGACGCGAAGGGACTGTCGGCCGAGGAACTTCAGAAGCGGATCGTCGCGAAGCTGACGCCCAATTACCTGAAGGACGCGAATGCGAGCGTCGACATTCTCTCCTACCGCCCCTTCTACATCGTCGGCGAGGTGAGCAAGCCCGGCAGCTACGCCTATGTGAACGGGATGACGGCGATCAACGCTGTCGCCCTCGCGGGCGGCTTCACCTACCGCGCCGACGAGGACGATTTCGAAATCAAGCGCACCGCCAACGGCAAGACCGGCGTTGTGGACGCGGGGCCCGAAACGCTCATCCAGCCGGGCGATGTCATCACCGTTGACGAAAGGTGGTTTTAGCAATGCCGAATATGATAGGTCCGCCCCAGAACCCCCGGGATCCGCTGCCGGTGAGCAACGCGCATTTCGCGGCGCCGCCAGCGCAAGGAGGCAGGTCGTCCGACGATCTTTTCGCAACGTTGCGGAAGCTCGCGCGCCACTACTGGATCGTGCTGGCCGTCGCGGCGACAGCTTTCGTCGTCGCCATGATCGCCGTCCGAAGCCTGACGCCGCTCTATACCGCCACCGCCGAAATACTGATCGGCGCTCCGGTGAACGATGCCGGCAGCTCGCTCGCGCCGGGTGAACGGCAGAGCGTGGATAGCGAAGCGGTTCAAAGCCAGGCGCGGATCGTGACGTCGAGAACGATCGCAAGGCGCGTCGTCGAGAAACTGGCCCTCGACCGGGATCCGGATTTCAATCCCTATCTGCGCGAGGACAAGAGCCTTCTCGACACGATCCTCATGCGCAACTCGTCGGAGGACAAACGCCAGGCACCACGGGAAGAACAGGTCGCGCTCACGACCGAGGTGCTTCTGTCGAAAGTATCGGCCGGCCCGACCGACCGCTCGCATGTTCTCAACGTGCAGACGGAGGTTGAGGACGCGCACCTTGCCGCCCGCATTACCAATGCCTTTGCCGAGCTCTACATCGAGCAGATGCTCGTGCGCCAGACCACGATGGCGCAGCAGGCAAACACATGGCTCGGGGGGCAGCTTGACGAGCTTCGCAGGCAGGTCGACGCGAACGAACGCGCGGTCGAGGAATACCGGCGCAAGCATGGCCTCTACGAGGCGAACGCATCGACGGTGAGCGACCAGCAGCTCGCCGAACTCAACACGCAGCTCGTTCTTGCCGAAAGCGAGAAGGCGCAGGCGGAAGCCCGCCTCTCGCAGGCCCAGGAAGTCCTGAATTCGGGAGGCGAGCTCGATAGCATTCCCGAGGTCGTGAACTCACCACTGATACAGGCTCTTGAAGAAAAGCAGGCCGAAATCGCCCGTCAGGCTGCGGAACTTTCCTCGGTCTACGGACCGATGCATCCGCGCATCACGAATATTGAGGCGCAGCAGGAAGACACAAAGCGCAAGATCGATGCCGAGGTGAGAAAGATCGTCAGCAGCGTCCGCAATTCCGCACTTACCGCGCAAGCACGCTACAACGCGATCAACGCGCGCCTCGACGCCGCAAAATCCGAAGTCAGCGAATCGAATGTCGATTCCGTCGAGCTTCGCCAGCTCCAGCGCGAGGCGGACGCGAGCCGCACGCTCTTCGAGAACTTTCTGGAGCGCTACAAGAGGAATTCCGCCCAGGAGCAGTTCAAGCAGGCTTCGGCATGGATCATCTCTCCGGCCGCGGCGCCCGTTCGCCCGAGCTTCCCACCCAAGACCCCCATTCTCGCGGGCACGACGCTCATGGGGATTCTGCTCGGCACGCTTCTCGTTCTCTTCATGGAATCCCTCGACCGCACGTTCCGGACGAGCGACGACGTGGTGAAGGCAACGGGCCTGCCGAACCTCGCCCTTGTGCCGACCTTCCGGAAATCCGAACTCGCCGGCAACCGGGCCTACGACCCGGCATCTCCGTTCAGCGAGTCAATCTACAAGCTCCATACGCGGATCATGTTTTCGCAGCCGGGCGATCCCCCCAAGGTGACGATGTTCACCTCCGCCGTTCCCGACGAAGGGAAATCGCGCATATCGGTGTCGCTCGCGCGCCAGCTCGCCTATGCCGGCCGCCGCGTCATCATTGTCGATGGAGACCTGCGCCGCCCCTCGGTGCACAAGCTCCTCGGCACGAAGAACGGCCCCGGCCTGATCGATCTTCTGAACGGCACTTCCACGCCGGACGAAGCGGTCTACCGCGACGAAGCTTCCGGCGTTCACGCTATCTTCGCGGGGCGTTCTCCAAATGGCGAGAACATGCTGCCCGACGTTCAGCGCCTGCGCATGTTGCTCGCGTCTCTCTCGAAGCACTACGACACGGTGATCCTCGACGCACCGCCCGTCCTTGTCGGCGCGGAGGTCATTCACTACGCGCAGATGACCGACGCGACGGTCTTCGTCGTGCGGTGGGGCAAGACCCCGAAGAACGTCGTCCTCGACGGGCTTCACCAGTTTGCTGGAACGCAGGCCCGGATCGCCGGCGTCGCCCTCGCGCAGGTCAACCCGCGGCTCTACAAGCGCTATGCGGAGGTCGGCCTTCACTATCGATATCCAGCGAGACAGAAGACGGCGGCGAGGTTGCAGTAGATGAGCAGCGTTCCGCTTCCCACCCCCGCCCTCTTCGTGACGCAGTACTACCGGCCGGAGCTCATCGGCTCGGCGCCGTTCTGCGGCGATATGGCCGAATGGCTGCGGCTGAACGACATTGCCGTGGAAGTGCTGACATCGAGACCGCACTACCCCGCGAACGAGGTCTTCGAAGAATACAGATCGGGCGAGAAGGACTGGGAGATCCTGAACGAAGTCGCTGTGCGGCGCCTGCCCACACGCGTGCCGAAGGGCGGCGGCGCGCTTCAGAGGGCCGCCTCCGCCGGCTATTTCCTCGTGCAAGGCCTTTCACTGCTTGCGCGCGGCGGCGTGGCAAGGCAGGAACTCGTCATCTCGCTTTCGCCCTCGATCTTTTCGGTCGTGCTTGCCATCTGCGCCTGCGCGCGCGATGGACGCCACATCGTTCTGGTTCACGACATCGAATCCGGGCTCGCCGGGGGTCTCGGCATCGCAGGCGGAAACGTCTTCATCAAGACCTTGCGCCGGATTGAGAGGACGGCGCTGAACCGCGCCGATCTCATCATCGTCCTGTCGGAGGAAATGAAACGGCAACTGGAGGCGCTCGATGTGAAGCGCCCGATCCGGACACTTCCTATCTGGATCGACACGAAAGCCATCCATCCGCTGCCGGCCCCCGCGAACCGCCCGCTGACACTGCTCTACAGCGGTAATTTCGGGCGCAAGCAATCGCTGCACCAGGTGCTGGGGCTCGCGGGCATTCTGAAGGAATCGGACCCGGACATCCGGATCGTCCTGCGGGGTGGCGGCAGAGAGGCCGATGCGCTCGCCGAATGCGCGCGGGAAAAGAATCTCGACAATGTGGCGTTCCAGCCGCTCGCGCCGCCCGAGCGGTTGAACGAGGCGCTGAGCGAAGGCGACATACATCTCGTGCCGCAAAATCCCGACGGGGCCGACTTCGCGGTTCCCTCCAAGATCTACGCGATCATGGCGGCAGGCAGGCCCTTCATCGCGACCGCCCGCGAGGGCAGCCAGATATGGCGCCTCCACGAAACGACGAATGCCTTTCTCTGCGTGCCGCCGGACGACCCGCACGCCTTCGCAAACGCCGTCAGACGCCTCGCGGCGGACCCGGCGCGGCGCAACCGGCTCGGCCAATGCGGGCGCGCCTATGTGGAAGCCCATCACACGAAGGCGAACGTACTTCGCGAATTCACGAACGCCGTCACGCAATGCGACGGCAACCGCAAGGGAACATGACATGCCGCCAGAGCTGCTGATTCTGGAGCCGGATGCGCGAGGCCATGCCTTCGAGTGGCTGCAGCACATCGTCGAATATTCGGCGACGGACCGGCATCCCGCCAGGCTCGCCCTTGCCGTTCCCGCGCCGCTTGCTGAAAAGCTTTCGGCCTGGATGAAGACACGCAATCTGCACAACGCGGAACTGCACCCGCTTTCTCCGCGGGAGAGCGAGCTGTGCATGCACCGGCGTCTTGCCGTCAGCGGGCTTGCGCGCTGGTGGACGATGCGCCGGCATCTCGCCGAAAGCGGCGCGCCGCAAGGCCTGTTCCTCGGGATGGATCACCTGTCGCTGCCCCTCGCCCTCGGGCTCGGCTTCGGCGGCCGCAAGGTTTCGGGCATCCTGTTTCGCCCTTCGGTTCACTACCAGGCGGACAATCCGGGCCGCCTCAGCCTTCGCGAGCGCCTGCGGGATTTGCGGAAGGACCTTCTCTACCGCCTCATGTTCCGCAACCGGGCCGTGAAGGCCGTGTTCTCGCTCGATCCTTATTTTCCTTCCTACAGCATCCGGCGCTATGTCAGCGGCGACAAGACGAAGCCGCTTTCCGATCCGGCACACCCGCGCGACGAGGGCTCCGCCGCCGCGTCGTCTCCGTCTCCCTTTCCGGCCGGCAGGACGTCCTTTCTCCTCTTCGGCGTGCTCACCGAGAGAAAGGGCGTGCTCGTGCTTCTCGAAGCGCTACGGGCGCTCGACGAAAACGCCTCTCGCCGCACTGCGATCCTCATCGCCGGCGAGATCGCTCCCGAGATCAGAACCGCCGTCAAAGAACTTCAGGATGAAGTGCAGCGGAACAATCCCGAGCTCTGGCTCGAAGTCGAGGACCGGCATCTTTCGACGGAGGAGATATCGGCATTCACGCGGCATTGCGATGTGGTGCTCGCGCCCTATCAGCGCTTCGTCGGCTCGAGCGGCATTCTGCTCTGGGCGGCCGGTGCGGGAAAACCGGTCCTCACGCAGGGCTATGGTCTTCTCGGAAAGCTCGCGCATGACTACCGCCTCGGCACCACCTGCGAGACGACGTCCCCCTCGGAACTTGCCTTCGCCATCGAGGCGGCCGTGTCGGCGGGCCCGGAAACGCTTTGCGATCCCTGCGGGATTGCCCGCTTTCTGACGGGACGCACGCCGCGGACGTTCTCGTCGCAACTCTTCAACGGCATGTTCCATGGCCCCGCGCCGGTGCCAAAGCCCGAAAGGGTCACACAGGGCGATGCGTCAGCCATGAACTGGTCACGCTCGCGCGCGCCATGATCACACCATTTGCGCCGCCGCGATGCCAAACAGGATCGAGTGGTCCATGAATAGTGAGAGTCTCACATGAGAGGATCGGTATCGTCGATCAAGGCAAGCGCCGCGAACGCGCGCGGCGCCCCGAAGCAAATATCCGAGCCCGTGGTGTGCGGGGCGGTCGCGGCTGTCGAGATGGCCGCCATCGTAACGGCGAGTGCGCTTGCCTATTCCCTCTGGCTCGTGCGGGCAGCTGACATCTTCTGGCCGAACTACGTTCTCGTTACCCTCTTCGGCGCCCTCGTTGCGGTGAACCTCTTTCACGCATTCCGGGCTTACAGTTTCGATGTTCTGACGAATGCCACCGAAAGCCTGAAGCGGATGACGGTTGCCTGGTCGAGCGTCGGCGTCACGCTCGTGGCTGTCAGCTTCTTCACCAAATCCTCCGAAGACTATTCACGCACCTGGTCTGCACTGTGGTTCTTGTCCGGGTGGATGTCGCTGGCTGTTATCCGGATTACGGTATATCTGCGCAGCCTCGCCTGGGTGAATGAAGGCAGGCTGACACGCGACGTCGCCATCCTCGGCGATACGCAGGTCGGCGCGCGCCTCGTCTCCTATCTGAGAGCGCGAGGCGCCGACGGCGTTCGCGTCGTCGGCGTGTTCCGCGACGGCGAGACAGGACGTTCCGGAAAACATGATACGGAGGGCGGCACTTTCGGCATCGATCGTCTGGTCGAGCTCGTACGCCGCCAGGCCGTCGACACCGTCGTGATCGCGCTTCCGCCGGAAGACGAGACACGCATACTGAAAGCCGTGCAGAGGCTGAAGTCGCTTCCGGTGGACATTCGTCTTTGCCCCGGCCCGATCAGCTTTCATCTGGAGCGAGCCGCGGTAAGTCATCTCGCGCACCTGCCGCTCCTGAACGTCCTCGACAGGCCGCTCGCGGGCTGGCAATCCGTCATCAAACAGATCGAGGACAGGGTGCTCGCCGCGCTCATTCTGCTGCTGATCAGCCCGGTCCTTGCCGCCATCGCCCTTCTCATCAAGATCGACAGTCCGGGACCCGTGCTCTTCCGGCAGCAGCGTTACGGCTTCAACAATCATCTCATCGAGGTGCTGAAATTCCGCACCATGCGCCACGACATGCGCGACGAGACGGCCGAGGTTCTGACAAGGCGCAACGACCCCCGCGTCACCAGGATCGGCGCCATCCTGCGGAAGTACAGCCTCGACGAACTTCCCCAGTTCTTCAATGTGCTCAGGGGCGAAATGTCGATCGTCGGGCCGCGCCCCCACGCGATCTCCGCGAAGGCGGCGGGAACGCTCTACGACGATGCCGTGAGGGACTATGCGGCGCGGCACCGCGTCAAGCCCGGGATCACGGGCTGGGCCCAGGTCAACGGCTGGCGCGGCGAAACGGAAACGCTCGACCAGATCCGCCAGCGCGTCGCGCACGACCTTGTTTACATCGAGAACTGGTCGCTCGGCCTCGACCTCAAGATCATCCTCATGACCCTCGTCGGAGGATTCACCGGCAAGAACGCCTTCTAGCGGGTAGCGCGTTCACAGGAGCGGAGGGAACCTCAATGAAATGTCTGTGGCTCACATGGATCGATCCCTGGCCGGAACATGACGGTCAGCGCATCTATTCCGGCCGCCTCGTCGACGCCTTCGCAGCTGCAGGTGCGGAGGTGACAGTGCTCAGCACAGCGCATCACGCCTCGCACCGCCGGGACGGCCATGTCGAGGGCAACATCCGCTGGGCGCTGGTGCCGGCGGAGCGCTACCTGCCATGGCTCAGCGTCTTCTCGTCGCTGCCCCATATTGCCCACCGTCCGGCAACGCCTGCCATGCGGGACCGGTTGAACCTCCTGCTCGCGCGCGAGACCTGGGATTGCATCATCTTCGACGGCCTTCACAGCGGCTGGGCATTGAGCCACTGCCTTGCGCATTATGCCGACGGCCAGCGCCCGCGCCTCATCTACATCTCGCACAACCATGAGCAGAGCACACGCACGACTGTCGCTCGCAACTATGCCGGCAACCCCGCAAAGAAGCCGATCATTCTGTACGACGCCGAAAAGGCCGGCCAGCTCGAGCACAAGCTCGTTTCCCATTCGGATCTCGTGACGGCGATTACGCCGGAGGATGCGGCGAAGTTCCGCGCCGAAGCGCCCGGAACGCCCATTGACGTCCTGACGCCGGGCTACGCCGGCCGCAAGAGGGAGACGAGACACATAACGGACGCTGTCCCGCGGCGCGCCGTCCTCGTCGGCAGCTTCGACTGGATTGCCAAGCAGATGAACCTCGCCGACTTCCTCGCCGTGGCCGAACCGGTCCTCGCCGCGCAGAATATCGAGCTCCAGGTCGTCGGTGGGGGCAACCAGGCCTTTCTCGACGGCCTGCGCCTCAAGCATCCGAGCGTCGACATCGTGGGACGCGTCGCCGAGACGACATCCTATTTCGAGGAAGCCAGGATCGCCGTTGTCCCCGAACTCAGCGGCGGCGGCTTCAAGCTCAAGGTGCTCGACTACATTTTCAACCGCACACCGATCGCCGCGCTCGACGGATCGATTGCGGGCACGCCGCTCGTGTCCGGAAAGAGCGGGCTGTTCCACGACAGTTACGTGTCTCTCGCTCGCGGCATCGCCGACACCATCGACAACCTCGAGTTGCTCAACAGCCTGCAGAACCGCGCCTATGAAGACTGCCGCGATGCCTTCAACTGGCGCGAACGCGGAGAACGGCTCCGCTCATCGATAAACGCCCTTGAAGGTCTCCGGGATGACGCAGCGGCCTGACATCCTCGACAGCATCCTGGTTGCCGGATTCCTGATCGGCATCTACCTCAGTCTCAAGGTGTCGCTGGGTGCGGGCGTACCCATTCCGGCGCTCTCGGCAGCGGCCGCCAGCGGACTTCTGCTTCTGCGGCACGTGAACTGGATCGAGGAACGGCACCTCGGAGCGCTTCTTCTGGTTCTCTTTCTCTACCTCTTGTCGATCTTCTTTGCGCCCGACTACGCCTTCTTCACCGAACGTTTGAAAGGCTTCATCCAGCTCGCCTATTCATTTGTCGCCGGCTACGGCTTTTTCATCGTCGCGACGCGGTACGACCGGGCGGCGCTGGCTCGCATCTTCCTCATCCTCTGCCTGCTCATTCTGGCCGGCACGGCACTCGAGAACTACACTGCATTCAAGGCCGTCAGCGACAGCTTCCGAGAACGCTTCTACGACTTCGGCGTCTACGCTTCGGACAGGCGCGATGAACTTCTCTACGGAATGATCCGGCCGAAGTTTTTCACCTCCGAACCTTCCTATCTCACCTTCGGCTTCTCGTTCCTGCTTTTTGGCTGGTACGGCCTCTCGACGGCAAAGCTCAGGCTTCCGCTCGCCCTGGCATTTCTGGCCGCCGCCTATTTTCTCATGCGCGGGCCAACACTGCTTCTCGTCCTGCCCCTTATCGCGGCCTGCGAACTCCTGCTCAACGCGCGCAGGGCGGAGGGCGCGGGAAGTGCTTCCATGCGTCTCGTCGCCCTGCCCGCGCTCGCCCTGTTTCTGCTGGGCGTCGGGCTCTGGGCGGGTGCGACCCTTTTCGCGGAACGGCTTGACGCGGTTCTTCTCGGTTCGGACCCGAGCTTCTTCTATCGCGAGATCGGACCGGCGCTCACCGCCTTCGCGACCATAGCCAGGCATCCCTTCACGGGTATTGGACTTACCGGCGAAGAATATCTTGGGAACGACATCGTCGCGATTTACATGAGCTCGCCCGCCTTCTCGCCGGATTGGGCGACCGACGACGTCGCACACATCATCACCAATTATTTCTGGTCCCACTGGATCTACTTCGGTCTCGGCTGGGGGCTGGCGCTCGTCGCGGCCTTCAGCTGGTTCCTGAAGCGCCTCGATGTGCCGTCCGTCACCTTCTGCTGGGTCGCATGGATCGTGTTCGGTCAATCGATGGGGGCCTATGTCTCACCGCGAACATGGTCGGTCATGTTTCTCGCTTCCGTCATCGCCATTCTTTCGAAGCGGCAGCCGGTTGGGCGACGTCAGGGAGCGGACGCACCGCAGATGCGGGAAACCGGCTGGACCGCCCGCGAGGCCACCACATGAGGACCAGGCCCATGCGCGTTCTTCACCTCAGCACATTCGACGCGGATGGCGGCGCCGCACGCGGATCGCTTTGGCTGCACCAGGCACTTCGGGCGCAGGGCGTCGACTCCGTGATGATGGTCGGACGCAAGACGAGTCCGGACGGCACCATCCTGCCCCTGCCGACGCGGACCGATCGTCTGGCTGCCCGCCTGCGCGGACGTCTCGACGGCCTCCCCCTCTACCGCTACGACAAGACGGAAGAATCCTTCTGGTCTCTCGGCTGGATTCCCGCCCGCGTCGATCACATCATCCGCGAGGTCGACCCCGACGTCGTGCATCTCCACTGGGTGGGCGCCGGCTTCCTGCCAATCGAAGGCCTGCGCCAGATCGGCCGGCCCATCGTCTGGACATTGCGCGACATGTGGCCCCTGACCGGCGGATGCCACTACACCGCCGGGTGCGAACGCTACCGCGTGGGCTGCGGACGCTGCCCGCAGCTCCGGTCGCTCGACGAGGACGATCTCAGCCGGCAAACCTGGCGCCTCAAGGAGGCGAACTGGGGCTCCCTCGATCTCCATCTGGCGCCGATCAGCGGCTGGCTCGCCGATTGCGCCCGCGCAAGCCCTCTGCTTCGCGACTATCCGCTGACGGTCATCCCGAACGGACTCGATACGACGCACTTCCGCCCTATCGACAAGCAGGCGGCGCGCCGGGAGTGGAACCTGCCGCCGAACAAGCGCATTCTTCTCTATGGCGCCATCAACGCCACGAAAGATCGCCGTAAAGGCTTTCCCGAACTCATCCTCGCCCTCAGCCAGCTCGGTCAGACAGCGCGGGCGAGCGACACCTTGCTCGTCGTCTTCGGGAACCTTTCTCCCGAAGAACTGCCGGATACCGGCATCGAGACGAAGCTTGTCGGATATGTCGGCCAGGACGACCAGCTCGCCAGCCTGTACGCGGCAGCCGATGTCGCCGTCATGCCTTCCTTGCAGGAAGCCTTTGGCAAGACACTGATCGAGGCCATGGCCTGCGGTACCCCTGTCGTTGCCTTCGCAAGCGGCGGCCCTCTCGACATCGTCGACCATCGCCTCAACGGCTATCTGGCGGAGCCGTTCCGTTCGAGAGATCTCGCCGCCGGAATTTCATGGTGCATGGACGAGATCGAACGCGGCAGGAACCTCGGCGGCGCCGCACGCGCGAAAATCGAGGCGGAGTTCGATATTCACGCCGTCGCCCACCGTTACACCTCCCTTTACAGGCAATGCATGAGAGGCCGCGATGAATCGCAGGGATCTATTCGCGAGTGGCGGTGCCGCAGCTCTGCTGCTGACTAGCCCGAGCGCCTTTGCCGCGCCGTTGGCCCCCGCCGCCGCGGGCGTCGTCGGCCTGCGCTCCGTCCTCGAATTCGGCGTAATAGGTGACGGCCTCACCGATGTAACCGATGCGCTGCAAGGCGCAATCGACACTGTACTGAATGCGGCCACCCCCTCCTTTCTTGTTATCCCGCCTGGCCGCTACAGGGTGAGCCGTCCGCTGCGGATCGAATACCGGCGCGAGACCACAGGAAACGTCACGCAGCCGCATGGCATTCTTGCGCATGGCGCGACGCTCCTTTCCGGCATCACCGACGGCTCGGACGTCCTCACCATCACCAGCCACGCCACGACACGTTTCCTGTTGATGGAAGGGCTTGCCATACGTGGAAATCGCAGCGAAGGGCGCGGGCTCGTCTTCGACTGCAACCGGGAAGGTGCTTACATCTACAACCTTTGCCTTCGCGACATCTTTGTCGAGAATTGCGGAAGCGACGGCCTCAATATGATCGGCAACATATTCGAGGGCCAGATTTTCAACTGCTATTTTCGCGATAACGGAGGCACCGGAGCCGTCTTGAAGCACGGCGATGCGGGAGGCGTGCTCTCGGCGATCCATGTTTTCGGTTCGGTCTTCGGCGGCAATGCAAACCACGGCGCCGTTCTTTCAAGTCCCGCGAACGATGCGAGTTTCCACGGCTGCTACTTCCTCGAGAACGGTTTGTTCGGCCTTTCCGCAGCAAACGGTTGCCCTCTTCTCTCGCATTGCGGCTTCGAGAACAACCACATGAAGGCCGGCAGCAAGGCCACTGGCGATGCAGGAGCGCGGATATCGAACTTCGGCGCGCTTGTCGGCTGCACCTCGCACTCGATTCACTACCAGACCCATCTCGTCCGCAGTTACATCGTCGGCGACGTGACCATGATCGGCTGCAGTGCATCCGGCTCCAGGCTCGCCGCCCTGCAGAGCAGCGGCACCGGCCGCGCGACTGTGATCGGGTGTCGCGGCGAAATCGATCATACCGGCGCCTTTCGGAGCGTACGCATCGGACAACAGGCAGGGGCCGTCTTCGGCAGCGACTGGAACGGCATGAATCTCGTTCACCTCGGCGATTACCGCCTCTGGGTCGACGCGGGCGGCAATCTTCGCATGAAGCGGGGAGCGCCCGTTGCAGACGATGACGGCAAACTCGTTGGAACCTAGGAGAACGAAGCATGAGCAACGCCGAAAGGGGGTCGAACGTGCAGCCAGGAAAGGCACGCACGGTTCTCATCCTGAATGCCGCGGCGCTGAACGGGGGCGATGCCGCGATCCTCACGGCGACCATGGCGATGCTGAAACGCATGCTGGGCGAAGACACCTCCTTTGTCGTTCATGACATCGACGCGGATGCAGCTTCCCGCTATCACGACGGCGTCCGGTTTCGCCCTCAGCTCTTTGCGCATGTGGAACGCCTGTCGGCACGGCGGAAGGCGCAGATCGCGATCAGCTTTTGTCTTCTGGCATTGGCGCCGCTACGCCGCACGGCGACGGGAAGATGGCTGACCTCCTGGCTGCCGGCCGGCATGAGGCGCGGTCTCGACGATTATGCGGCGGCCGATCTCGTCGTCTCGTCGGGCGGCACCTATCTCGTCCCGCATTACGAGGTCTACTCGAAGCTCTTCAATCTTCTCCTTGCCCGGGCGATGAAGCGCCCCCTTGTTCTCTTTACCCAGAGCCTTGGCCCCTTCCCTGCCGGAAGGCGGCGGTCGCTGATGCGCCTTGTCCTGAACAAGGCCGATCTTGTTCTGGTTCGCGACGAAAGATCACGGCAAGCGCTGGAAGCGCTCGGCATCGACGCCGGCCGGACAAGGCTTTGCGCCGACGCTGCCTTCTTCCTCGCCCCCGAAGACATCGCGAAAACCGCTCCCACCTTCGAGGAGAGCCCGCGAAGCGTCGCGATCTCGGTGCGGACCTGGCCGCATTTCCACTCGCGCCCGGCACAGGAGGGAATGGAGGCCTATCTCTCCGCCATGGCGGACTTCACCGAATATCTTGTCCTGCGGCACGGTGCGAAGGTCACCTTCATATCGACCTGCCAGGGGACACCGGAGTACTGGGCAGATGATGGCCTCGTGGCCGCCGGCATCGCCGCCCGTCTTCCGAAGCACGTCGCCGAACACGTCGTCTGCGATCGCGGCTTCCACAGAACGGCCCAGCTCCTCGATCATCTGCGGCAGCAGGACTTCGTCGTCTCCACGCGGCTTCACTTCGCGATTCTGTCGCTCTGCGCCGGTACGCCCGTTCTCCCGATCGCGTATGAATTCAAGACGACCGAACTCTTCGAGCGTCTCGGTCTGGGCGACCTGGCGCTCGATATCGAGACGATCAGCTCCGGACGGCTCATCGAGGCTTTCGAGGCGGCATTGCCTGTCTGGCGCGCGCGCCATGAGGCGGTCTGGAACGCCGTGGACAAGGAACGCCGCAGCGCCGCCGACGCAGCTCGCCACGTCGCGGAGCTGATCGCTCCCACCGATGTCGGGGACGAATCCGCACAGCGGAGCGAAGGCCTAAAGCTTCAGGAACGCTGGCCTTCCGCCGTTCCCGATGCGGCGAGAAGGCCCTTGTAATGCGCTTCGAGCCGCGCATTGAGTATGCGGACGTCGAACTCGCGGGCAACTCGCGCCCGCGCCGCCACGGAGAGTTCCTCTGCATGCCGCGGATTTTGCCAGATAAACGCCAGCGCGGAGCGGAGGCCGCAGACATCCCGCTCCTCGAGAAGCAAGCCCGTCTCTCCCGAGATGACGAGTTCGGGAATGCCGCTATGCCGGGTTGAGACCACCGGTACCCCGCTCGCCATGGCTTCCATCAGCGTAACCGGAATGCCCTCCTGATCCCCGCGCGAATCCGTCACGCTTGGCGCAAGCAGGACATCGCTCTTTTTCATGAGCGCGGCAACGCATGCCTGATCTTTCCATCCAAGGAAGTGTACTTGTCCGGCGATGCCGAGTTCGGCGGCAAGCTCTTCGAGCTGTCGCCGCAGCGGGCCATCCCCGACAATGGAATAACGCACCGGCACGCCGCTGTCCGCAAGCCCGGCTACGGCCCGCAGTGCATATTCAATTCCCTTCTTCTCGACGAGACGGCCGATCGTCAGAACCTGGAACTCCCGGTCGCGCGAGGCAGGCCGCTGCCTGAAGGGAAATCGTTCAAGGTCGATCCCCATCCGGTGAACCCGCATGCGCGCCGGATCGGCGCCCATTTCGAGAAGGCGGCGCCGCCAATGTTCGGAGATCGGCAAAAGCAGATCGGCATTCTCGAAGAGGTGGCGGTAGAGCCCGTCACCCGCTTCAAGACATGCGCTCATATCAACCCCGTGGAAGCTCACCGCGAGCTTGCCGCTTATCGCACCGATTTCGCGGAGGAAGGCGACCTCGCGTCCGACAGTGCCGAAGTGGCAATGAATGACGTCGTACTCTTCCCGCGCCTGCAACGCACAAGACCAATAGAAGAGACTGAGCGAGCGCGCATCGTCCCCATAACGCGCCACGTTGAGAGACCTGAGAAACGACATCGCGTTTCCAGGGCCGGCGCGGGCGGCCAAGGCCGGCGCCGACATCACTCTCTCTATCCGGCCGGCAGGCATCGCCCGGTAGCGAATGCGGGCGTCGAGCCCATAGGAGACGACGTCCGGATGGACCATCGGATCGGCACGCGCGGCGGTGGCGAACACCGTCACGTGATGGCCGCGATCGATGAGCCCCGTGACCTGGTTCAGGACGAAAGTTTCGCTCAGAGCCGGAAATTCATAGGCGAAGACCGCTATGCGCAAGGGCCGCTGTGCAAGGGCAATGGTCATCGGGGCCTCGGCCTGCGGCCGCCTTCGCGCTTCCATGTCACGCATTCGCCCCCCGCTTCAGAAAAAAGCCGGAGAGCCTGCGGAAATCCCGCATCGCCTCGCGCCCCTGCGGCAGGATCAGATAGGCGGCCAAGGCGAGCGCCATCGCAATGAAACCGGTCGCAAACAGCATTTCGAGCGGCGTCATCGCGGCGAAGATATGCAGCTTCCGCAGCGACCAGATCGCAACGAGCACCAGCGCGGAAGCAACCGCTGCAGGCATCATCGCCCTGTAGAGATCGGAGGAACTCACAGGCCCCCGGCGTCCCACCACCCAGAACAGGAATGGCACTCTCAAGCAAAGTCCGCTCAGCGCATAGGCCGCGGCAACGCCCACCGCACCGAAAGGCAGACCGAGCACCACCGCAAGAACGGTCACGCAGGAGCCGATCAGCCCCAGCGCCGGCATCTCGCCCGTCCTGTTCTGCGACATCAGCAGCCAGCTGCAGGTGTAGCTCACGGGTTGATAGAGAGCGGCGATCGCGAGCCAGCCGAGAATGGGCGCGGCGCCAAGCCATTTCTCACCGAAGAGGACCCGCACCACGACATCGGGAATCGCGATCAGCAGTGCCGCACCCGGCATTGTGATCATGATCAGCTTCTCGATCATCATCAGATAGGCCCGCCGGTAGCGCACCGCATCGCCCGCGAGCCGGCTCAGCGCCGGCATCGCGACGGCAAAGAGAGGGGTGTTGAGATTGTTTATGGGCACGAGGAGAAACCGGTGCGCACGATCGTAAAGGCCGAGCGGCGCCGCGCCCCAGTACCAGCCGATCAGCACCTGGTCGAGATTCTGCGTCGAATAATTGATCAGGTTCGACAGCGTCACGTTGCCGCCAAACCCCAGCAACTCCTTCACCTTGCCGAGTCTCATCGGAGGACCGGGGCGCCAGCCGCAAAAGGCCCAGGTGCCCGCAAGCATCAACAGCGCCCATACCAGGCGCTGAACGACAAGCGACCAGTAGCCGGCTCCCTCATATGCCGCAAACACGGCCGCGGACATGCCTGCAATCTCGGCCCCGACCTGAATGAAGGCCAATGCCGAGAACTTCATCTGCCTGCGCAGCAAGGCGAGATGCTGTGTCGACAATCCGCCCAGCACAAAACCGAGACAGAGCCAGCGCGTGATCCCGGTGAGTTCCGGCTCGCCATAGAACCACGCCAGAAGCGGCGCCGCAGCGAAGACGATGAGAGCGGCCACGGTGCCGAGCGAAGCGTTCACCCAGAACAGGGTGCTGACATCCCCGTGAGTGATGTTCTGGCGCTGGATCGTTGCCGTCGAAAGACCGAGATCCTTGAACGCCTCCACGAAGGTCAGGACCACCGCCACCATCGCGATCAAGCCGAAGGCATGCGGATTGAGCAGACGCCCCAGGATCACGATCGTCCCGAGCTGGACGACCACCTTGACGATCTGGGCGAAGATGGTTACGGCGCCGCCCCGGGTCGACCGGCCCGCCAGATCGTCATGCAGATGATCGATGCCGATATAGCGGTTCTGATCACGCTTCGACATGTGCCCGCACGCGAGGTCCCGCCTGGTTCTGCAGGTACCAGAGATAAGTTCTCTCGATACCTTCCTCGAGAGAGACGCGCGCCCTCCAGCCGAGTTCCGCAATCCGGCTTACATCGAGCAGCTTCCGTGGCGTGCCGTCAGGCTTCGATACGTCGAACCTCAACGCGCCCCGGAAGCCCACCACGTCGCAAACGAGCTGGGCGAGATCTGCAATGGGCAGGTCGACACCCGTGCCGATGTTCACATGCTCCTCGCCCGAATAGTGCTTCATCAGGTGCACGACCGCGTCCGCCGCATCGTCCACATAGAGAAACTCCCGTCGAGGCGACCCGGAACCCCATACATCGAGAGACGCCGCCCGCTCCTCCTTCGCCACATGCGCCTTTGCAATCAGGGCAGGCAGAACGTGGCTCGTCATCAGGTCGAAATTGTCACGCGGCCCATAGAGATTGGTCGGCATGGCGGAGATGAAATCGCACCCGTGCTGCCGTCTGTAGGCCTGGCAGAGCTTGACGCCGCTGATCTTCGCGATCGCATACCACTCGTTCGTCTTCTCCAGCGGACCGGAGAGAAGCGCACTTTCCGATATCGGCTGCGCGGCAAGCCGCGGATAGATGCAGGAGGAACCGAGAAAGACGAGCTTCTCGACGTCGAACCGGCGGGCGGCGTCTATGACATTCGCCTCGATCATGATGTTGTCGTAAATGAAATCCGCCGGACTGGAATCGTTCGCGAAGATGCCGCCAACGCGGGCAGCCGCGAGAACAACGGCGTCCGGCCGCATACGCTCCATCCACGCTTCGACCTGCTCGGCCCGCCGCAAGTCGACCTCGCTCCGGGACACCGCGAGAATTTCGCAATCCTCCTTCTTGAGGCGATCGGCGATGGCCGACCCCACCATGCCTCGATGGCCGGCGACCCAAACGCTTTTGCCCTTCAGGCTGTATAACGGATCTTTATGCACCGGCGGCACTCCATTTGATCTGCGCCCGCGAACGCTGTTCCGCCGTCTCAAGCACTCCCGTTTCCTCGCTGAGCAGCGCAAGATCGCTTTCGACCATCTCCGCAACCAGCTCGGGGAAGCTCGTCTTGTGCCGCCAGCCGAGACGACGGTGCGCCTTCGCCGGATCTCCAAGGAGCGTCTCCACTTCCGTCGGCCGGAAATAAGCAGGATCGATCTCGATCAGGATCTTCCCCGTTCTCGCGCAAACGCCCTTTTCGTCGACGCCATGACCGATCCATTCAATCGGCCGGCCGATATGCCCGAAAGCGAGTTCCGCAAACTCGCGGACCGAATGCGTCTCACCGGTCGCAAGCACATAGTCGTCGGGTTCCTTCTGCTGCAGGATTCGCCACATGCCTTCCACATAGTCGCGCGCATGCCCCCAGTCGCGCGTGGCGTCGAGATTTCCGAGATAAAGACGGTCCTGCACACCGCGCTCGATTGCGGCAACCGCTCGCGTGATCTTGCGCGTGACGAAGGTCTCGCCGCGTGTCGGTCCTTCATGATTGAAGAGGATGCCGTTCGAGGCGTGCATCTTGTATGCCTCGCGGTAGTTCACCGTCATCCAGTAGGCATAGAGCTTCGCCACGGCATAGGGACTGCGCGGATGGAAGGGCGTCGTTTCGCGCTGAGGCACCTCGGCGACCTTGCCGAAAAGTTCGGAGGTCGATGCCTGGTAGAAGCGTACGTCCGATTCCATCCCGAGGATGCGTATCGCTTCCAGAAGCCTCAATACCCCGAGGGCATCGGCGCTGGCGGTATACTCAGGCGTTTCGAAACTCACCTGAACGTGGCTCTGCGCCGCGAGATTGTAGATCTCCGTCGGCTTGGTTTCCTGGACGAGGCGAATGACGTTGGTCGCATCGGACACATCGCCATAATGGAGAAAGAAGTTCTCCCCCTCATTTTCATGCGGGTCGGCGTAGAGGTGATCCACCCGCCGCGTATTGATCGAGGAGGAGCGGCGCTTGACGCCATGCACCACATAACCTTTTCCGAGCAAAAACTCCGCGAGATAGGCACCGTCTTGTCCTGTGACGCCGGTGATGAGTGCAACTTTCCTCTGCATGGAACTACTCCTGTTCGGATCGATCACTGTGGTTTGCAAGGCGCTCTGGAGGAAAGCTGCCTCCGCTGTTCCGGGAGATCGCACCAACACGAAATGGAGCGGATCGCTCGCCCTTGCGTTCTTCCAGTCAACACGCAAGCACATCTTGAGGACGAGTGATCAAAACGTGGCCGGTGAAGCGGCGCGCTCGATGCACCGATGGAGGGACCGCAAACGAAGATGCGGGAACCTGGCCTCGCGGATGCTTGGCCGCGCACCTTATGGAAAGCGGAAGGCAGCCGCACTTGGCTTCCCGTGGCAGCTTTGCGCCGGTCTCGCGCCTGCATGACCTTTCGATTCACGACCAGTCACGAAGAAACCACAGAAAATAGATCGTTTCCGGCAGCACCGTTCGGCAAAACTAGCGTTGGACGTAACGCGCAGTGTTTACAGCCTGCCGCGAGTGAAATCGGACAAGACATGACAGATTCAGGCGAGCACCAATGGGGGAGCGAACGAAGCCGGAAGGCTTCGCAGAGCGGCGCGGCGAAAGGCGGCGATGCAGCGCCAGTCGACGTCCCCTGGCAAGACGAGGACTTCGCACGCATCAGCCGGATCGACGCGAAACGGAAATCGAAACGCCGCAAGCGCAAGGTGGCACCCGAAACCCGATCCACAAGCGCCAAGTCCACAAACGCCAAGCCCGCAAAGGCGGAGCCTGCTGCCGCCGACCCACTCCCGGCCTCGAAAGCCGCAACGCCGGCGGAAGCGCCGAGACCGCCTCTCCAGCGGACGCAAGTTCCCCGCCCTGCCGACGATCTCGCGCGCGCGGCATCCGACGCCCACGTGCCGGCTGAGGCAGCGGCCAGACGGGACGGCAATCCGGAGCGTCGCCTCGATCCGCCGCCCTTCCCCTTGCCGCCGGAGCAGGTGAAGACGGAGAAGAGGAAGTCTTCAGCCCCTGCTGCGCCTGTCCGTCTCGCCGCGGCATGGCCGACGCCGGCCGATGAGAGCGTCACCGGGCCGCGCCTGGATCCTCCGAACCGTCGCCCGTCACAGGCACCTGTCACCGAGGTTCGCGACATCCGCCATGGCGCGGGACCCTCCTTCGTTCCCGCGGGCCTCTTGCTGCTTGCGGCCGTCGGCGTTGGCGCCGTTCTGGCTTCCCAAATGACGGCAGACTTGCCTTCCAAATTGCCCAACCTCGTTTCCTCGACCGAGCCATCGCCGGCCCGGCAACCGCTGGACCAGGCATTCACAGATAAGGTGGCCACGCCGCGCGCCGCGCAGCCGCATCAGGAGCATGAGGTGGCATCTCTGCCACCGCCGGCAGCCGCCGGCGGCAAGGTGGAAAAATCGGTCCCGCCCGCAGCCGGCGTCCGGCCGAGCGACCCTGACGACGAAGCAGCGGAAAGCCCGCCGCCGGAAGTGGAACCCGGGACGGTAGAGGCGGAACCCGAGAACAAGGAACAGAAACGCGCCGTCTCGCAACCACCGCCAGCATCCAGTAAGGCTGCGCCGCAATCGGCGGAGCGCGCGCCGGCACCGCGCGAACTCGCATCGGCGGAGGCCACGCTCGAACCGCCCGAAGCGGCAACGACACCCTCACCTGCTGGAAGCGAAATGGTGGCGGAAGTGCAAACGCGCCTTTCTACCTTGGGCTACGCGCCGGGCCCCGCCGACGGTGCCTTGCGCGAGCAGACACGCGACGCCATACGCGCCTTCCAGACCGATGCCGGGCTCCCCGCGACCGGAGAGATCGACAGCAGCCTTGTGGCGCGCTTGCGGCGGACCGAACAGGTACATTGGAGATTCAGCGGATAAGTGCGCCGGTCGCCGCATTGTTCTTCTTTCTGCCACAGTGAAAACACAAATCATTCTGTAGGCGGACCATATGGACAATAATGCAGAGGCCTTTCTCAACATAAACAAGTCGTGTGACCAAGGTTGCGAGTTAATGGCGGAGAGTCTGGAATAAATCCGCCACGGGACTGGTCTTTAACAGCACGAAACGGGGAGGACGCGGAGATAAACGGAGACGAGGTCGCTTATGTCGAGACTGGTAACAGCGTACGATCATCAGATACCCGAACATCACTTTCGCGTTCCCGATCCATCGCCCACCGTCAGACTTCGGCCATCCACGCGGTCGCTCGTCATGACGCTGAGGCTGCTGAGAAGGAAGCTTCGCCGATCTGCTTCCTCTTTCGGACGCTCGATGTGGTCTGGAAGATGGACCGGGTCCGGGTTCCATGCGGGCGCCGCCACGGCCACCCGATCCGGCTTCTCATACAGCGCATATGGGGATCTCAGTACGGATGAGGAGTACGATTTCGCGACCTCGGTCGAGGACCAGTCCCGCTCCGCGCCGAAGGCCCTTGTCGCGCTCATCAATCCGAACGGCGCCTCGCTCGACCTCATTGCGCGTGCCACATCGGCACAGGAAATGGACTTCCTCGAGTTCCAGAATCTGGGTGAATTCGTTCGCTTCCTGAAGCAGGGAAATTCCTGCGACCTCGTCCTGCTCGACTGTGATTCAATTCGAGCGGGGGCCGCCGAGCTCAAGGAGACTGCACCGGCGGGTATTTCGCATTCGGGCCTTGTCCCCGCGGCAAGTTCGGAAGAAGTCCGCTCGATGAAGGCTTCGATGTCCATGGCTTTGCCGGGCACGGGCTCGGCGGCTGCGGAAGACGGTGCCGGCAGACCGGAACCCCGGATCGCTCAACTCGGCCCGCTCGTCCTCGACTTCCGAACGAGCAGCGCGACATGGAAGGGACACCGTCTCGACCTGACCGTCACGCAGTTCAACATCGTTCACCTTCTCGCCCGGCGCGCCGGTGAGAATCTCACCTATCGCCAGATATATGACGTCGTGCACAAGCCCGGTTTCCATGCCGGAGACGGCGAGGACGGCTACCAGACGAATGTCCGCTCTCTCATCAAGCGCGTGCGACAACAATTCAAGGCAGTGGACGAGAGCTTCGCGGAGATCGAAAACCATCGCGGAGTCGGATACCGCTGGCGCCATTCGGGCGCACTCGAAGACCCGGTCGCCCCGGAAGATTTGGGAGACATTGCGTTCGGTGCCGACGCCACGGACCGCAGCGTTTCCCGCTGGACGAAGCTCGCCAAAGCCATGAGCCGGCCCCGTCCTGCGCAAGCCACCGCTCCCGTCGTCGCGGATCAAGCGGCGCCGAACCTCGATTCCTCCGATAGCTGCTGAGGAACCTGGTCGGCTTCACCGTCGCTCCCGACCGCTGCTCTCACCGCGAGGAGCATCTCACGATGTCCTCGCGCGCGGGCAACTTCCACGGGAGCGTGTCATCTGTACATCTCCAGGACGCGAAAGATGCCGGATGCCCTTTCTCAGAAAGATTGCAAGCCTTGAGCCGGTCAGCCGGCTCCGATACCGCTTTGAAGTCTTGCGCCGCATGGAAGGCGTGCATGAACGGGAATGCCCACTGTGCGGCCATCGAGGCATGTTCCGGGCGCATGGCCTGCCGCCCCGCTTCGACGCCTGTTGTCCGGCTTGCGGATCGCTCGAGCGTCATCGGCTCCTCGGCTGCTATCTTCTCGACCAGGCGGAAAGCCTGCTCGCAGGACGGCGGGTGCTTCACTTCGCGCCGGAGCCTTGCATCGCACAAGCACTCCAAAGTGCGCCTCTCGCCGCCTATGTGACCGCCGATCTTCATGAACCCGCTGTCGACGAACGGCTCAACATCGAGAAGATCGACAAGCCTTCAAATTCCTTCGACCTTGTCCTTTGCAGCCACGTTCTCGAACATGTCGACGACCGGCAGGCCTTATCGGAAGTTCACCGGATCCTTTCGCCAGGCGGGACCGCCATCCTGATGGTGCCCATCGTCGAGGCGTGGACACGCACATATGAAGATGAAGGAATCCGGACCCACCGCGAACGGGAACTGCATTTCAACCAGCGCGATCACCTTCGCTTCTACGGTCGCGACTTCCGCAGCCGCGTCAAGGAGACGGGCTTCGAGACGCTCTCCGAGTTTACGGCCCACGGGGAATTGGCCGCGCGCTACGGACTGACGCGCGGCGAAACCGTCTTCACCGCGCGCAAACCGGGCAGCCCTGTCTCCGCCTAGCGTTCCATCGGGACACGACGAAACCAGAACGAGCCCGGTTCCCCGCCCTCTTCGGCGAGAACCGGACAGGCTTTCGCAGTTTCCTCCGGGTGCTGGTGCCAGAGCCAGTTGGCGGCGCAGATCACCTCGAATTCTGTGTTGAAGCTCAGGAAAGCCTCGAGCAGATACTGCTCGTCCCACATACGCCTCTCGTTTACGACCCAGCTTTCGAGATAGTCGCGCGGGGTGAAGATGTCATGCACATGCACGATAACCCCCGGCTTCAACCGTCCGAGAAGGCTGAGATATTCGTGAACGACATCGCCCTGCGGCCGAATGACGTGCGAGGAATCGATGAAGAGAATATCGCCGGCGTCGAGCTTGTCGAAAAATGCCGGATCGAGATCCTCGACCCTCGCCCGCACAACCTTCACCGGAATGTCTTCGAGCCAGCCATGCTCATATGGCTCGACGCAGACATGCTCGCAAACAGGAGCGCCATCCTCTTCGTTTCGCACCAACGCCTCCCGCGCCATCAGCGTCGAATGACCGCTGCCGATCTCGTAGAGCCTGCGCGGCCTGAAGTGGCGGATCATGCTGTAGAGAAGCTCGGCATCTCCGGCTTTGAAGGAGTCGTTCCGGTACCCGTAGCGTTTCTCGCGCGACACCGTACGCGGTATGGCGCGGAGTTCGGAACCGTACCGCAACTGCTCCAGAAACCGGAGCTGGCCGGCGGCATTCAGATCGAGGCCCGGTAGCGGCCGTTCTTCCGCGAGACTGTGCCTGAGATCGCCTGGATAGAGAATCGGCTCATAGTAGTGATGCCGCACGATGGCAACATTGAACCTGTCGAGGATCGCCCGCGACCGCGGCGCCTTGTGCCGCAGCCGTCCGAGCGCGGCGGCGACGGGTGC
This sequence comes from Parvibaculum sp., assembly GCF_045863935.1. GTDB lineage: Bacteria > Pseudomonadota > Alphaproteobacteria > Parvibaculales > Parvibaculaceae > Parvibaculum. Next base: position 51,455 of record NZ_BTVP01000010.1, read on the forward strand.
AAACAGAAGAACGAGAGGAACGAGCCCAATATCGGCCGCCCGTGCCACCGCCTCTTTCCACTCGAAGCTCGACGGCCGGGCCCGTCTGACGTCGAGGCGAGAGGCCGCTTCTGGCCTTGGGACTGTTTCCGTCATGGAGGCCTCCAAAATCCGGACCAGCATGGGTCCAACCCGATGATGCCGTGGGGATGGCGAGATTCCGCAGATGAGAAAATTCATCATGCCGAATTTCTTGACCGCTTTTCGTCAGGATCGCGGCGTTTTCATGTGCGGCGTATGGCCTCGCGGACAAAGCGCGGAGACGCTCTCTTTCGTGTAACATGTGCAAAACGAAGGGGAGACCGATGTTTGGAAGTCAGATCAAACTGTTCCGCCTTGCAGGCTTCGATGTGATGCTCGACCTGAGCTGGGTCTTCATCGCACTGCTCGTCTCATGGACGCTCGCGACCGGCTATTTCCCCGGGATATATCCGGGGCTCGAACCGCTTACCTATTGGTCGATGGGGATCGTGGGCGCGGCCGGCCTCTTCCTCTCGATCATCCTGCACGAGCTTTCCCATTCGCTCGTCGCCCGGCGTTTCGACATTCCGATCACCGGCATAACGCTCTTCATCTTCGGCGGTGTCGCGCATATGGCCAAGGAGCCGCCGACGGCGCGCTCGGAATTCCTGATGGCGATCGCGGGGCCGATCGCGAGCCTCGCCCTGTCGGGGTTCTTCTATCTCATGGCGTCCGCCGCTCTCGCCGCGGGCCTCGGCGACACTGTCGCGGGCGTTGCCGGTTATCTCGCACTCATCAACCTGATCGTCGCGGTCTTCAACATGGTGCCCGCCTTCCCGCTCGATGGCGGCCGCGTCTACCGCGCCTGGCTCTGGGGCAAGCTCGGCGACCTGAACGAGGCCACGCGGCGCGCTTCCGCCGCCGGCCAGACCTTCGGCCTCATCCTGATCGCGCTCGGCGTCGTGAGCCTCTTCTCCGGTAACGTCATCGGCGGCCTCTGGTGGGGGCTGATCGGCCTCTTCCTCCACACGGCATCGCGCGCTTCTTATGCGCAATTGCAGGCCCACGTCCTGCTCGAGGCCGAACCCGTCTCGCGCCTCATGACCAAGAACCCGGTCACCGCGCCGGCCGACATCACGCTGCGCCAACTCGTCGACAATTATGTTTACGGCTCATTCCACGAGACCTTTCCGGTGATGGAAGGCGAGCGGCTTGTGGGCAGCATCGGCGTTTCCGATCTGCGCGGCACGGACAGCACCGAATGGGAGCGCAAGAAAGTGCGCGACGTCATGCACCCTCTCTCGGACAAGAACACGGTGACGCCTCAGGAAAACGCGGAAGCCGCCCTTCGCCTGATGCGCGAGGGCGGTCATTCGCGGCTCATGGTGGTGGAAGGCGGCAAGCTCCTCGGCATCGTCGCGCTGCGCGACATCATGCGCCTGATGGAGCTGAAGCAGAACCTCGGCTAGGCGGGTACGCCCGTAAAGGCAAACAGAACGCCCGGACCGAGCAGCACCGCATTGTAAGCGCCATGCATGATGGCGGGCGCGCGCAGCGAGCCTGTGGTCCGCGCGAACCCCGCAAGAACGAAACCGACCGCGAAGAGCATGGCCGTCAGCCCGCCGCTTTCTCCGCCTTCGAGGCCATGAAGGCGCGCCAGCCGCCAAAAGCCGTAATGTCCTCCGCACCGTCAAGACCGCTCTCCTCGCAGAGGAACCCCTTCACGCTGCGCCCGTTCTGGAGATCGAGCGTGCCGATGCAAAGCGGTTGCGGCACCCCCGCCATGAAACCTCCGAAGGCGGCGCGCGGCACGCGCCAGACTTCGAGCTCGATCGCCGCGCCGCCTTCCGCGACGCGCACGAGACCGGGGCGGAAGGGCGGTCCGCCAGCCAGCGCATGAAAGCGGTAGCGGGGCGCCGTGCGCGTGCGCTCGACGAACATGGCCCCGCGCGAGGTGAGTTCGTGATTGAGCGGCAGGCCGGACATATGCGCGCCGACGACCGCAAGTTCGATGAAGCCTTCATCCGGTTTCTCGACCGCCACGGGTCCACCGGACGCAAGCCCCTGCGCCGCCTCGAAGGCGGCCGCGAGCGCAACGAGCTTCCCATCGGAGAAGGCAGGCGCGCAAAACGTCACGCCGAAGGGAAGCCCCGCTGCCCTGCCCTGCGCACGAATGCCTGCGGGAACGGCGATGCCCGCCATGTCGAGCAGGTTCATGAAATTCGTATAGGTGCCGAGGCGGCTGTTGAGCTTCACGGGGTCGGCCATCACCTCGTCCACGCGGTAGATGGTGGGCGCGGCCGGTACGACGAGCACATCGATATCGGCAAAGAGCGCAAGCGCGCGCCGCTTCAGTGCTTCAAGCCTGTAAAGCGTCTCGAAAGTCTCGACGGCATTACGGCCTCTGCCGCCAAGCACGATGCCACGCACGGTGGGATCGGTTTCGGCCTCGTGCGCCTCGATGAAGCCGCCGACGGCGGCTGTGCGCTCGGCAACGAAAGGCCCCTCGTAGAGAAGTGCCGCTGCCTCCGCGAAAAGAGAAAAGTCGATCCGCCGCGCGCGGCCACCAAGTTCCTCCAGCCGGTTCGCCGCTTCCTCGAAAAGCCGCGCCGCTTCGTCGTCGCCAAAGAACTGGAGATCGGATGCGCGTGGCACGGCGAAGGTGAAGTCACCGCCGAGCGGCGGCTTCACCTCCGGCATGCGGGCGCGGGAATAGATATCCTGCCCGTCGAAGACCGCCGCCACGTCGAACACAGCCTCGGCATCGGCGGCGGTGAGCGCGAAGATCGACACGCAATCGAGCGACCGGCAGGCGGGCACGACACCGCGCATCGAAAGGAGACCGCGCGTGGGCTTCAGACCCACGATATTGTTGAAGGCGGCCGGCACGCGGCCCGAGCCCGCCGTATCGGTTCCGAGCGCGAAGGAAACGATCCCCGCCGCAACGGCGACGGCCGAACCCGACGACGAACCGCCCGAGATGAAATCGCGATTGAAGACGGAGCGCGGACTTCCGTGGGGCGAGCGCGTGCCGACAAGGCCTGTGGCGAACTGGTCGAGATTGGTCTTGCCGAGCGCGATGGCACCCGCCTCGATCAGCCGCGCCACGGCGAAGGCGCTTTCCTCCGGCCGATAGGCGAAGGCGGGACAGGCCGCCGTCGTCGGCAGCCCTTCGACGTCGATATTGTCCTTCACCGCAAAGGGGACACCGAAAAGCGGCATGCGCGCGCGGGCCTCGCGCGGCAAGGCATCGAGCGCACGGGCGCGGGCGAGAACCGCCTCGTCATCGAAGCGCGAAATCCAGATGGCGGGATCTTCGTTGGCCGCCGCGCGGGCCAGCGCCTCGCGCGCCACGTCTTCCGCGCGAACGCCGGAGGCAAAAGCGGCCCGAAGCGAAGCGAGAGAAAAGCAAAGACCCTTCACGATGCAACCTCCATTCCGGGCGCCTCGGCATCGAGCGGCACCAGTGTGATGAGCGCCTGTCCCGCCTGCACCATTCGGCCCTGCGCGCAATGCACCTCGTGAACCCGCGCGGCGACCGGCGCGCGCACCTCGATTTCCATCTTCATCGACTCGAGCACCACAAGCATCTGACCGGCGGCAACCTCATCGCCTGCCGCGACACCGATGGACCAGACATTGCCCGGCACACCGGATTCGACGAGACGTCCGCCTTCCGGCAGCTCTGCCGCCTCCTCCAGCGCCGGCGCATCGGGCTCGTCCGCGATCAGGGCAAGCCCCTGCTCTTCCCAGCGCTTGCGCTCCTCCTCGAAGGCACGGCGCTGCGAGACACGGAAGGCGGATATCTCTTCCGCATTGTCCTCAAGAAAGGAGAAATAGTCGCTGAGACGGAATGCTCCTTCCTCGATCTTCACTTCATATTCGCCATGCAGGAAGGCTTCGCGCGCCTCCAGCAGTTCCTGCGCGGACACGGGGAAGAATTTGAGCCGGTCGAAGAAACGCAGCAGCCAGGGTTTCTCGAAATTCGCCGTCCGGCGCCACCCGTTCCACATCTGCACCGTGCGGCCGACAAGCTGGTAGCCGCCGGGGCCTTCCATGCCATAGACACAGAGATAGGCTCCCCCGATGCCGACGGCATTTTCCGGCGTCCATGTGCGCGCTGGATTATATTTGGTGGTGACGAGGCGATGACGCGGATCGAGCGGTGCCGCGACCGGCGCACCGAGATAGACGTCGCCAAGACCAAGCACCATGTAGTCGGCTTCGAACAGGATGCGCCTGACCTCCGCAATATCCTGGAGACCGTTGATGCGGCGGATGAACTCGATGTTGGACGGCACCCAGGGCGCATCGGGCCTGACCAGCGTACCGTATTTTCGCACCGCTTCGCGCGCCGCCTCATCGTCCCACGACAGGGGCAGGTGAACGATGCGGCTCGGCACTTCGATATCGGCGCTCGGCGGCAGCGCACGCTCGACTTCTTCCAGCATGGCGAGCAGCTTGCGCGAGGGCAGCACGTCGGGATCGAAATGGATCTGCAGCGAGCGGATGCCGGGCGTCATCTCGATGATGCCTTCCGGCGCGCGCGCCTGAAGTGCCGTCATCATCGCATGGGCGCGAAACCGCAAGGCGAAATCGAGCACCATGGGGCCATATTCGACAAGCAGATAATCGTCGCCGGCGCGGCGATAGGTCACTTCCGTTTCAAGGTCGGTGAGCCGCGCAAGAACGGCGTCCTCCTTCCATCTCTGCTGCGTGAGCGGCGCGACAGGGCGCTTGAGCGAGGAAACCCACGCTTCTTCCGCATGGCGCATGGCGGCCGCTTCCCCTTCCGTCACGCGGTGGAAGCGAACCTTGTCGCCGGGCTTCAACTGACCGATCTTCCAGAGTTCGGACTTCGCGAGCGTCGCCGGACAGACGAAACCGCCAAGGCTCGGCCCGTCCGGACCGAGAATGATCGGCATGTCGCCCGTGAAGTCGATCGTGCCCACGGCATAGGCATTGTCGTGAATGTTCGAGGGATGAAGCCCCGCCTCGCCGCCGTCCTTGCGCGCCCATTTCGGCTTCGGCCCGATGAGGCGCACGCCTGTGCGCGCCGAATTGTAGTGAACCTCGTAGGCCATGTTGAACAGCGTCTCGATATCCTCGTCGAGAAAGAAGTCCGGCGCGCCATGCGGCCCGTAAAGCGTCGCGATCTCCCATTCGCGCGTGAGCGGCGTGCGCGCGGATGGCGGCAGCGGCTCCGCAACGGGCTCGCCGATGGCGCCCTCCCGATTGATGCGCAACACGTCGCCGGTTTTGAGTGCGCCGGGGGCATGGCCGCCGAAGCGCCCGAGCGTGAAGGCGGAGCGCGAGCCGAGATAGAGCGGCGCATCGAAGCCGTGGCGCACGGCAAGATAGGCGCGCTGGCCGGCCCCGGGCACCTGGCCAAGCTCAAGCGTCTGGCCGCGTTTGACGTCGACCGCGCACCAGAAAGGCACGGGCTCGCCATCGAGCGTCGCAGGCATTTCGGCGCCCGCCAGTGCGATCGTCGCATCCGTCCGGAAACGCAGCACCGGTCCGTTCAGCGTCATTTCGAGCGTCGCGGCGTCTTGCGGATTGCCCACCAGCCGGTTTGCCAGCCGGTGCGACAGCCCGTCCATCGGCCCCGAAGGCGGCACGCCGACATCCCAGTAGCCGACACGGCCCGGCCAATCCTGCAGGCTCGACTGCGCGCCCGACGAAAGCACGTCGATGCCTGGGCTCTCATAATCGCAAGTGGCAAGCGTCGAGGTGAGGAGCCGGCCTTCGAGAAATTCCGGCGCGCGCGCGAGCGCGCGCAGATAGTCGAGATTGGTCTCGATGCCGTAGACACGCGATTGATCGAGCGCGGCAGCGAGCTTCGCAGCCGCCTCTTCGCGCGTTTTCCCCTTCACGATCACCTTGGCGAGCATCGGATCGTAGAAAGGCGTCACTTCCGTGCCCGTCGAAATCCATCCGTCGATACGCACGTCGTCCGGAAACGAGACCTCGGTGAGAAGGCCGGAGGAAGGCTGGAAATTGCGGCCGGGATCTTCTGCATAGAGCCGCACCTCGAAGGCGTGCCCCTCGGGCGGGCGGGCGTATGAGGCAAGGTCGCCCAGCTCGCCCGCAGCCTGCCTGACCATCATCTCGACGAGATCGAGCCCCGTCACCTCCTCCGTCACAGGATGCTCGACCTGGAGCCTCGTATTCACTTCCAGGAAGTAGAACCTCTTCTCCGCCTCGTCATAGATGAATTCGACCGTGCCGGCGGAGGCATAAGAGACACGCCGCCCAAGCCGCACCGCCGCCTCGTGCAGCGCGCGCCGCTCCGCATCGCCCAGATTGGGCGCGGGCGTTTCCTCGATCACCTTCTGGTTGCGCCGCTGCGCCGAACAATCCCGCTCGCCGAGCGCGATGACCTTGCCCTCGCCGTCGCCAAAAATCTGCACTTCGATATGGCGCGCCTGGGCGACATATTTTTCGAGGAAGAGGCCGCTATCCTTGAAATTCGCTAGCGCAAGGCGCCGCACCGTGTCGTAGAGGCGCGGCAGGTCCGCCGCCGAATGGCAGAGCTGCAGTCCGATGCCGCCACCGCCCGCCGTGCTCTTCAGCATGACGGGATAGCCGATCTCCTCCGCGCGCGTCAGTGCATCGTCGAGGTCGACGATGAGGGGCGACCCGGGAAGCAGCGGCACGCCGCTTTCCTCCGCGATCTCGCGCGCCGTATGCTTCAACGAGAAGGCGCGCATATGCTCGGGGCGCGGCCCGATGAAGACGACGCCCTCCCGCGCGAGCGCCGCGGCAAATTCGGGGTTCTCGCTGAGAAACCCATAGCCCGGATGCACAGCCTCTGCGCCCGTTCGCCGCACCGCATCGAGAATCGCCTCCACGTTGAGGTAGCTTTCCGCGACCGGCGCCGGACCGACGCAGACCGCTTCATCCGCTAGCCGCACATGCGGCGCGAAGCGGTCCGCCTCGGAATAGATTGCGACGGATCGAATATCCATGCGCCGGAGCGTCTTGATGACGCGTAGCGCGATTTCGCCGCGATTGGCGATCAGTACCTTGCCGAACATCTGGCCTCCGATGGTGCCCGGCGGACAGCGCCGCCGGGGGCAAGCTCACGCTTCCCAGATCAGGGTGCGAACGGGAGTGGGGTTGAAGGCGTTGCAGGGATTGTTCACCTGCGGACAATTCGAGATCACGCAGAGCACATCCATCTCCGCGCGTATCTCGACATAGTCGCCCGGGCGCGACACGCCATCGACGATGGCGAGCGTTCCGTCCTCTTCGACCGGCACGTTCATGAAGAAATTGATGTTCGACACAATGTCGCGTTTACTCATCCCGTGCTTCGCAAGCTCCAGCACGAAGTTGTCGCGGCAGCTATGCATGTAGCGTGTCTCGTGCCCGAAGCGCACGGTGTTCGCTTCCGCCGAGCAGGCGCCCGCCGACGTGTCGTGACTGCCCGCCGTGTCGGCAATGACAACGGCCATCACATTGCCTTCGTTCGAGATGAGCTTCGTGCCCGCCGTCACATAGGGCGAACCTTGCGCGAGCGCCGTGTCCTGCGCGCTGTAGCGCTCGGAGGGATCGGCGGCGCTATAGAAGAGCGTGTCGACCGCCTGGCAGCCCTCGAGATCGACGATGCGCAGGATCTGGCCCTTCTTCACGACATGCGACCAGGGCCGAAGCGCCGGCACGGTGAAATCGTAGAAGGCTTGTTCCTCGTGTCTGTTCGAAAGGGTCATCTGTCATTCCTCCCCGAGCGCGGCGAGATAACGCGCATTGTTCTCGAAACCGCGGATCGCTTCTTCCGTTGCGGTCCGGCAGAAATCGTCCACCGCCGGCGGCGGCGATTTCCAGACGAGGAGGTCGATGTCTTTTGGCTCGTAAAAGCCGGGCGCCAGTGGATGCGGCGCATTGGAAACGAAGACGAGCAGATCGAGTTCGGCGCGGAGATCGACATAGCCGCCCGGCGCCGCGCCCTCGCCTTCCCAGCGGAAACGTCCCGCCCCGTCGACGCCGACCGGCGCAAAGAGCGTGAGACAAGGAGGGATATCCCGCTTGTCGAGTCCGTGCTTGGAGGCGAGCAGGATGAAATTGTCACGCGTGTTGCGAAGCGAGGCATCGCCGTAGCGCGCTGCATTGGTCGTCCTGGACGAGCCGCCGGTCAGCGCATCGTTGCGCCCATATGTGTCGTCCGTGATCGACGCGAGCACACGGCCCATGTCGGAAAAAAGGACACGGCCTCGCGAGAGCCTTGCGTTCCACTGGATCTTCACCGTGTCGCCGGCGTTGAAGCGCTCGCTTCTGTCCTTCGCGTTGTAGAAGAGAAGCGAGACGCCCGACGTTCCCTGCGTATTGACGACACGAAGCGTCTCGCCGCGCGCGAGCGGTAGGGCATGCGCCCATCCGCCGGGTACGGTTTCGCGTGAGCGGATCAGCCCCTCGTCGAGAACGGGTGGGTTGCCCGTCGCTTCGCTGAAATCGCGGGCCTTCGCCTTCGCGCCGCCGAAGAGACGGTAGTAGCGTTCCTGTTGGGCGGCATAGGGACCGGTATATTTTTCGCTGCGGGATGCTTCCGCCATCGCGCGTCTCCTGTTGCGCGCCGGGTTTCCCCGGGCCGAAGCCTGGCCGTCCAGGCGGTTCGCCCCGGTTCAAGGGGCATCGCAGAACCGGACGGGCCGTCCCGTCCGGAATTCCTATTGCGCGGCCGCGGCAAGCACGTCGCGCATTTCCGGGCGCGGCGGCACGCTCTTGCCGTCGACCTTGAGATCGAAAGTCACGGTCGCGCCATAGGCTTTCCGCTCTTCGGGCCTTGTGCGCACGCGGTCGAAAGCGATGACGCGCGTGCCGAGCTTGAAGGCTTCGGACAGGTCATGCGTCACCATGAAGACGGTCATACCTTCGTCCCTCCAGAGCCGGAGCAGAATTTCATGCACTTCCGCGCGAATGCCCGGGTCGAGCGCGCCGAAGGGTTCGTCGAGCAGCAGGATTTTCGGCTTCTTGATCAGCGCCTGCGCAATGGCAAGGCGCTGCTGCATGCCGCCGGAGAGCTCGGAAGGGTACTTGTGAACCGCATGGCCGAGGCCGACGCATGTCAGCATGTCGAGCGCCTCCGCCTTCGCCTTGCGCTTCGCTTTGCCGAAAAGCCGCCCCATGACGGGGCTCGCCGCGAATTCGAGACCGAGCATCACGTTCTGAAGCGCGGTCAGATGCGGAAAGACGGAATATTTCTGGAAGACGACGCCGCGATCGGGCGAGGGCTCGGCATCGAGCTCTTCACCATCTAGCAGGATGCGGCCGCGCGACGGCGCCTCGTCGCCCAGCATCATGCGCAGGAAAGTGGACTTGCCGCAGCCCGACGGCCCCACCAGCGCAATGAACGATCCGGGCTCGATCTCGAGATTGACGTTCTCGAGTACGGTCTGATCGCCATAGACCTTCCACACATTCTCGACGGTGACGCGCGTCATACTCAGTTACCCCGGTACATCCAGCGGAAGACGATGCGCTGGAAAAGCCGCAGCGCTAGATCGAGCGTGAACGCGAGAAGCGTGATCCACGCGACATAAGGCAGGATCACGTCCATCGCGAGATAGCGGCGCATCAGGAAGATGCGATAGCCGAGCCCGCTGTCGGACGCGATGGCTTCGGCGGCGATGAGGAAGAGCCAGGCCGCGCCAAGCGAGAGCCGCACGCCGTCAATGAGACGCGGCAGCATCTGCGGCACGACGACGCGCAGGATGATCTGCCAGGTAGACGCACCGAGCGTCTGCGCCTTGATGATCTCCTCATGTGGAATTTCTTCCGTCCGCAGCGCCAGGTCGCGAATGATGAAGGGCGCAATGCCGACCGCCACCAGCACGACCTTTGCGAGTTCACCAAGACCGAAAATGATGAAGAGGATCGGCAGCACGGCGAGCGGCGGGATCATCGAGAGTACGCCGGTGAAGGAATTGAACGTCGCCCTGAAGTAGGGAATGAGGCCCTGCAGGATGCCGAATACGCCGCCGATGACCGTTGCCACGGCGACACCGATACCGAGCCTTGAGAGGCTCGATATCGTGTCTTGCAGGAGCAGATAGCTCCCGGTCCGCTGGTCGGGCAGGAAGGCCATGCGCTCGATCGCGGCTGCGATCGTCGACCATCCGGGCAGCAGCTTGTCGTTCGGATTGACCGAAAGTCTCGCTTCCGAGGCAACCATGTAAGCGATGACGACGACGATGAATGGGATGAGCATGAGCCCGAACCGCACCGCGACATCCGGCTGCCTGTTGATGAGTCTACGCATGGCTTTACCGACCTTGTTACAGGGTGACCGTCAGAGCTTTCCCTCGGCGGCCATCTTTGCGTATTCGGTCGTGTAGCGGAGAAGCACGTTGCTCTCGTCGCCCACGATCGTTCCGTCCGCGAGCTCGATGCCGATATAGCCGGGCGAGGTCGCGGCATCGCCGAGCAGCCCGTGATCGAAGAGGAACTTCGTGACGAACTGAGTGAGCTCGACGAGATTGCCTTCCGTGAACTTGATGTAGTCCTCGGGCTTGTAGAACATCTCGGTCGCTGCAAGCTGCGCTTCATAGCCCGCGAGGTCGGTGCCGGAAGCAACCCCCATCGCGGTCTTCGCGGCTTCGGCCGCCGCATCGCCACCCGCCATCAGCGCCATCGTCTCGTACCAGATGCCGGTCATCGCCTTGGCGAAGGCCGGATTGTCCTTCATCGTCTGCGTGTTGACGACGAGCGAGTCCTGGATTTCGCCGGGCAGCTTCGTCGAGTCGTAGACATTGTAGGCGCCCTTCTCGTTCAGGATTTCGGCTGCCATCGGGTTCCACGTCACCATGGCGGTAACGTCGGGCGTCGCATAGGCCGCGATCATGTCGGCATCCGACGTGTTCACGACCGTCACGTCCTTTTCCGACATGCCGATATTTTCGAGCGCGCGGGCAAGCACGTAGTGAGAGACGGAGAGCTCGACGAGGTTCACCTTCTGGCCCTTGATGTCCTCGAGCTTGTCCTTGCCTTTGAGAATGATGACGTCGTTGCCGTCCGAATAGTCGCAGATCAGCAGGATGGTCGAGTCAACGCCACCAGCAGACGGAATGGCGAGCGCATCCATGTTCGTCGCCATCACGCCGTCATAGGCGCCCGCCGTGAACTGGTTGATGCCTTCGATGTAATCGTTGAACTGAACGAGTTCGATATTGATGTCGTACTTGTCGGCCCACTTTTTCACGATGCCGTGGTCCATCGCGTAGCCCCAGGGCATCCAGCCGACATAGATCGACCAGCCGACCTTGAAGTCCTTCTTCGCTTCGGCATGCGCGGGCGAAAGCGCGGTGAATGCGAGTGCGGTCGCGACAAATGCCGCGGCAAACAACCTGAGAGATGAGAGTCTGAAAGAAGTCATATAGCCAGTCCTCCGGATCGAGTGATCGCGTTTCAAAAAGCGGAGGATTGGCGTCACGGCGGTTCTGCAATGCCAACCCTCGCATTACATCCGTCTCCCGGGCTTTTATCCCGCCGTGTACCTGCCCGCTGTTCACCGGACAGGGTGCGGCTCTCGGACCAGCACTTCGCCAAATCGTGTATCGCTCTTGCGAAGCCGGAACCCTAGCCGCTGCCATGGACATACATCGCAAGCGCCGTGCCAGCTCGCTGCAGCGCAAAAACGGGGCTTGGCGGCGGCGCGCGCCCGGTGCAGGCTCAGAAATCAAGCAGACGCGCCCGGCCTCTGCCTTTTGTTTGAGCAGACCCCGCACACGGACCCCCGATCATGTTGAAGCTTGCCTGCGGTGCCCTCGAAGCGACGCTCGCGCCGGAGACGGGCGGGTCGATCGCGCGTTTCACCGCCCGCTACGAGGACGGCGTGCAGCAGCTGCTGCGTCCCCTCCCCGCCGGTGTGGAGGCGCCGGGACCGCTCGACATGGCCTGCTATCCGCTCGCGCCCTTTTCCGGCCGCATCACGAATGGCCGCTTTTCCTTCGGCGGGCGCGAGGTTCGCCTCCCGCCGGACGAGATCTGCGTGCCCCATGCCATTCATGGGCGGGGCTGGCGGACATCATGGGAGGTGATGGAAACGGATGCCGCCCATGCGCGCCTACGCTTCGTCCATGAGGGTGGCGACATTGCCTGGCCCTGGCCATGGAGCTTCACGGGCGAACAGGACTTCCGGCTCACAGCCGGCGCGCTCACCGTCACCATGACGCTCATGAACCGTGCGGACGAGCCGATGCCGGGCGGCCTCGGCCTTCATCCTTTCTTCGAGGCGCGGTCCCGCGCGCGGCTCACCGCCTCCCTTCCCTTCGTCTGGGAAAGCGGAGCCGACGGCGTGCCCGTCGGGCTCGCGAGCACGCCGGAGAAATGGCGCTTCGACGCGGGCCGCCCGATGAAGAACGTGGAGGTCGATCACTGCTTTTCGGGCAGCGGGGGCCGCTTCGCCATCGCCTGGGAGGACCGCCCCTTCGCGCTCCGGATCGAGGCGGAAGGCGCGCCCCATGCGATCGTCTACGCGCCGCCGGGCGAGGATTTCTTCTGCGCCGAACCCGTGAGCCATGCGCCGGACGCCGTGAACCGCGCGGAGCCCCCGGAAGTGACGGGCCTCGTGAGCCTCGCCCCCGGCGAGACGATGACGCTTCGCTGCCGCTTCCTCGTGGAGCGGCGCTAACCCCAGGGCCCGCGCCGCGCGCCCGTCCGCGCATCGAAGACCCTGGGCTGCGCCGGATGAAAGAGCGGCACATCGGAACGCTTGAAGAAGGGCACGAGCACCATGCCCGCAACGAAGCCGCCGACATGCGCCCAGAAGGCAACGCCCGCTTCCTCGACGGGGCTCGCAAGACCGCTCAGCACCTGAATGACGAACCAGAGCCCGAGCACGAGAAGCGCGGGCACATAAAAGGTGCGCAGGATGATGATCGGGAAAGGCAGGAAGAGAACGCGCACGCGGCCTCGCGGATAAAGCAGGAGATAGGCGCCGAGCACGCCGGAAATCGCTCCGCTCGCGCCGACAAGGGGCACGGTGGAGGCTGGCACGAGAAACGAATGCGCGAGCGCCGCCGCGATGCCCGTCGCGAGATAGAACAGGACGAAGCGCATGCGCCCCATCGCAAGCTCGACATTGTCGCCAAATATCCAGAGATAGAGCATGTTGCCCGCGAGATGCGCGAGACCGCCATGCATGAACATGGAGCTGAAGAGCGTTGCCCATGCCGGCACCGGCGCATTTGTCATCTCGGTCGTGCCAAAAAGCACGCCCGGAATGAGCCCGAACTGATAGACGGCAAGTTCCGCCTCAGTGGGTCCGAGCGAGGCTTGAAGGAGGAAGACGCCGGTGCAGATCGCAATGATCGTCCAGGTGACGATAGGAACGCCGGGCTCCGGATTGTCGTCTGAGATGGGAAACATGGGCAGCCGGTGCTCCGTTGACGAACGAAGCTTGAAGCCTACAGGCTTTGCGTGCTGCCGAAAGAGACTTTCTGGCCCGGATCAGCGCGCATGCGGCGTCCGATTGGAAAATTCCGCCGTTTCGGCCGTGGCGAGTTCTCTCGCGCGGGCTTCGGATTCCTCACGCAGGGGTTTCGCCGCCGCGATCGCCTCTTCGCTCGAATCCTGCCGGAAGAACGTATAGGAGAGCGTGATCGTGCGGATGCTCCTCGTGTCGATATCCGTCGCCATCTCCGGGTCGATGAAAAAGACGATCGGCATGTCCGCGCTCTCGCCCGGCGCAAGCTTCTGCTCGGTGAAGCAGAAGCATTCCGTCTTGTTGAAGTAATAGCCGGCCGAATCCGGCGTCACATTATATGTGGCCCGCCCGACGATCGTATGGTCGCTGGTATTCGTCGCCCGGTAATAGACCGTCGTCGGCACGCCGCTATGCGTCTGCACCGAGCGCTGCACCGGCTTGAAGTCCCATTCGAGACCGGGCGAGATGTTCGCATCGAAGCGCACCGTGATCTCGGGACCGATGCTGTCGGTCTCCTGCGGTTTGAGCGCCCTGTTCACGCTCACCGTGCCGCCATAGCCCGTCGCTGCGCAGAACATCCGATAGAGCGTCGGCGAATAGGCGACACCTGCCGTCGCGATGGCGACGATCGTCAGCGACAGGGCAACCGGAGGAATGGATTCTCTGCGAATTTTCATGGTGGCCGAACTTTAGGGCGCTCCCTCCGGGCAGACAAGCGCTCAACCGTGGCCGATTGACGCGCTTACCCGCGGATTCCGGAGAAAAAGGTGGAGTCGACCTCCGGGCTCATCATGGTAACAATGAGGCATGGCGGCCCCGGCAGGGAGGAGCCGCGCCATGAAGTCGAGGGAGAGGGCGAAGCCCCGGGGAGTATCTGAAGTGTCTGGTTTCCGTTTCGGGCCGGTCGAGCGCGGCAATGCGCTTGTCCGGCTGCATGTCGCCTTGTTCGTTGGGCTCGGTCTCACTTTCGCGCCGACCATGGCCTCCGCGGAGGAGGAAAAGGACGAAGCGACGCTGATGCTCGACGAGCTCACTGTCACCACCACCGGCTTCGGCACGCCCCGCGCCACGCATACCGGCAATATTTCCAAGATTACGGGCCCCGAAGTCGAGTTCATCCGCCCGGCCCAGCCCGCCGAGGCGCTGAACCGGCTGCCCGGCGTCGGCATCGAGCAGGGCAGCGGCGCGGAACACCTGACCGCCATCCGCTCGCCCGTCCTCACCGGCGGCGCGGGCGCGGGCTCCTTCCTCTACCTCGAGGACAGCGTGCCGATGCGCGCCGCGGGCTTCGCGAACGTCAACGCACTCATGGAAGCGATGGACGAAGTCTCGGGCGGCATCGAAGTGGTGCGCGGGCCCGGCGGTGCGCGCTACGGGTCGAACGCGGAGCACGGCCTCATCAACTTCCTGAGCCTGCCCCCCTCGCCCGATGGCGACGCGGAACTGACGATCTGGGGCGGCCCGCACGATTTCTACAAATCCTCCGGCACGGCAAGTCAGACGATCGCAGGCGAGAACGGTGCAACCCATGGTTTTCGGGGCAGCTTCGCCGTCTCGAAGGATGGCGGCTTCCGCGCCGATTCCGGCCTCGAACAGCAGAAGGCACGCCTGCGCTACGACTTCGACGCGCCGGACACGCGCATCGCGGCAACGCTCACCGCAGTCAACACGAACCAGGAAACCGCCGGCTTCGTTGTCGGACAGGACGCCTACAAGGACCCGGCGCTCTACAAGACAAACCCCGATCCGGAAGCCTATCGCGACGCCTGGGCGGTGCGCACCGCCGTCCGCATCGAGCGCGATCTCGATGACGAAACGATGCTTGTGCTCACGCCCTATGCGCGCACAAACAGCATGAATTTCCTCATGCACTTCCTGCCGGGGCAACCCGTCGAGGAAAACGCGCATTGGAGCGGCGGCTTCCTCTCAAGCCTGGTGACGAGGCTCGACGGCGGGCACCGCCTGATCTTCGGCTTCGATACCGAATACACGGATGGCACGCTGACGGAAATCCAGTATACCCCGACGCCCGTGTCCCCTCCGCCGCCAAACGACACACCGCAAGGCGTTCACTACGATTACACGGTGAAGGCGCTGGTCCTCGCGCCCTACATACACAGCGAATGGCAGCTTGCGCCGAAGACACTGTTCACCGCGGGCCTGCGCTTCGAATACACCCGCTACGACTACGAAAACCACACCGCGAACGGCATTCTCGGCCGCTACCTGCGCATTCCGAGCCGCGTCGACGAATTCGGCGACGTGACACCCAAGATCGGCATTCTGCACGAGTTCAACGATGCCGTGACCGGCTACGTCAACATCGCACGTGGAACGCGGGCGCCGCAGACGACCGACCTTTATCGCCTGCAGCGGTTGCAGGTGCCGGGCGAGGCGAAGTCGGAAGAACTCGACAGCATCGAGGTCGGGTTTCGCGGACGCTGGAGCAGCATCTCCTATGAAACCAACGTCTTCTACATGCGGAAAGAGAACTACTATTTCCGCGACGCCAATGGCTTCAACGTCTCTGATGGGAAGACGAACCACGCGGGCATCGAGCTCGAACTCGCCGCACCCCTCGCTTTCGGCTTCGACATTGCTGCGGCGGGCACCTATGCGCGCCACACCTATGCCTTCGACAATATCGCCGGATCGGAGATCATTCGCGACGGCGACGATGTCGACACCGCGCCCCGCACGCTCGCCAATGTCCGTCTCGGCTATACCCCGCCGGACAGCCGCGCCCGGGCGGAACTCGAATGGGTCCATATGGGCTCCTACTGGATGGATGCCGCCAACACGGTCGAATATGACGGCCACGACATCTTCAACCTGCGCGCGGACTATGACGTGACCGGGAACCTTGCGTTGTTCGGCAAGCTGACCAATATCTTCGATACGCGCTATGCGGACCGGGCGGATGTCATGTCCGCCAAACCCCGGTATTTCCCCGGCGAGGACCGCGGCCTTTATCTGGGCCTCACGCTGCGCTACTGAACGGCCCGGACCGGACCGGCGCATCCGGCAACACGTGTAGCGGCCAATATGGAGGCCCATGGGAACGCTATTCTGGGATATCTGGCCTTTCCTGCTGGCCCTCATCCAGTTCGGCGGAATGGCGGGAGCGGCAATCCACGTCATGCTGACCAAGACCGACGAGCGCGCTGCCGCCAGCTGGGTCGGTTTCGTCGTGCTCGTCCCCTTCGTCGGCTGGATCGTCTATCTCCTGTTCGGCGTGAACCGCATCCAGCGCCGCGCGCGCGAATTGCGCGGCCAGAAACACGACATGCTGCTTCTGGCGCCGCTCCCCGCGAAAGCTGAAGAACGCGCCGCCGAGGGCGTCGTCCGCCTGCGCGAGCTGGAAGGCCTTGCGCGCTTCGGCCAGAAGATCCTTCCCGAAAGCTTCGCGCAGGGAAATGCCGTCGGCGTCCTCCTGAATGGTGACGAGGCCTATCCCTCGATGCTGGAGGCGATTTCGCGAGCAGAGCGCTCCATCGCGATCTCGACATACATCTTCAACAATGACTCTGTCGGCCGGCGCTTCGTCGATGCGCTCTCGGATGCCATGGATCGCGGCGTTCGCGTGCGTCTCCTGATCGACGGCGTCGGCTCATGGTACTCGCGCCCCTCGATCATTCCCCTCCTCGAACAGAGAGGCATCGACTACGCGCGCTTCCTTCACTCCTTCATGCCCTGGCAGATGCCTTATCTGAACATGCGCAACCACCAGAAGATCTTCGTGGTGGACGGACGTCATGGCTTCACCGGCGGCATGAACATCGCCGAAGGCAACGTGGTCGGCAGCGATCCGCGCAAGCCTATCCACGATTCCCACTTCCGGGTCGAAGGCCCGGTCGTCTCGCATCTCATGCACACCTTCGCCCACGAATGGAACTTCACCACGGGCGAGGTTCTCGAAGGCGACGACTGGTTCCCGGAAATCGAAAGCGTGGGCAACATTGTCGCGCGCGGCCTTCCCGCAGGCCCCGACATGGGCCTCAATCCGATCCGCTGGACGCTCCTTGGCGCGCTTGCCGAGGCCCGTCACAATGTTCGCATCGTCACGCCTTACTTCATTCCGGACGGGACACTCAGGACGAACATTTCTCTGGCGGCCATGCGTGGCGTCATCGTCGATATCGTCCTGCCAAGCACCAACAATCTGCCCTTCTGCGACTGGGCCTCGACGCCGGCACTAGCATGGCTTGCTCGCGCCGGCTGCCGTGTGTGGAAGACAAGCGGCCCCTTCGATCATTCGAAGATGATGACGGTCGACGGCATGTGGGCGATGGTCGGCTCCGCCAACTGGGACGATAGGAGCCTCCGCCTCAACTTTGAGTTCAACCTCGAATGTTACGGGTCGGAATTCGCCCGCGAGCTCGACGGGCTGATCGAGCGGAAGATTTCGACCGCACGTCCCGTCACTTATGACGACCTCGTGAACCGCGCCTTGCCGCTGCGCATCCGCGATTCCTTCTTCCGGCTCGCTTCGCCTTATCTCTGAGCGGCGCGGCCCTGTTCCAGGGCTTCCATTCGTGCAATGAGATCGTCCACCGTCATCCGCTCGATCGCACCTGAGCGCCACGTGGCTGGCATCCCCGCCTCGCAGGAGAGGTAGCGTATAGCCGCGGCACGGCACAGCGTGATCCCGCGCAGGTCCGGCACATCGAGCACATAGGTCCGCAGTCCGGCCTCATTCGCCGTCTGCCCGAGCCGTCGCATAGCCTGGAGACGGACTTCTTCGTCGGCAAGAACCGGATCTCGCGCATCGATGCCGATCGCGCTGCCGCTGCGGTGTCGCAACGACGGCAGGTCGAGCGCCGCAAGGTCGGCAGGCAACGGCAGGAGACTGCCCGGAAAGCGGAGAAACAGCCCGCGGCAATAGGGCCTCAGTTGGGTCAGCCATGCATGGAGACGGCTGGTCTTCCAGCCTTCATCGAGCACGATCTCGAAGAAAGCCATTCGGCGTTGTTCCGCCGAGAGCTGCGAAGCGAGTTCGATGTAGACGCGGCGAGAGACGAGATTTTCGAGTGTCGTCTGATGCAGCGTCACCACGAACACGGATCGAACGGCCTCATGCTCATCATCGCCCTGCCCCTGCACGAGATAGCGCAGCGCCAGCCGGTCGGCGATCACGAAGACGTCCTTGTCCTGTTCGATCTCCATGAGCTGTCGGGGTTCATAGGCAAGTCCGCCGATCTTGAATTTGATCCGGCACAGATAGATGCCCTTGATGCCTGCCGTTATGTCGAGAAGCGGCAGATAATCGACGGCGAAGTCGATCTTGTGTTCGGCGAGGCTGAGCCACTGGACATCGCTTTCCTCCGCTCCACCGCTCACCGCCTCCTGTCCGGCATCCAGGGCGGCTTCTTCGGCCTTCAGCTCCGCGATCTGGGTCAGGGTCTGCTCGATGAGAGCGGAGAGGCGTGCCTCCGGATCGGGCGGCCGCTCGATCGGCATCCATCCGCTTTCCAGACCCTTCCCCGGCTGCATTCCCGCCTCCACCGGTCTCGCCAGGCGCATCGTGCGCTCGAGGTCGCGAAGGCGGGAGACGAGCGTTTCAAGCTGTTGCACCAGCTTCGGCGGATCGTCGTCGCCGGGCGTCAGCGCTAGCTTCTGCAGTCTGCGCTCGACATCCTGCAGCATCGCATCGACCGACCGGGCAGGATCCGCGGCGGCGATACGCTTGGCCAATCGTTCGGCTATGAGGGATTTGATCGCTTCCGAGGGCGAGTCCGCATTGGCGAATGCCTTGAACTCGACCTCGAAGACCTCCGAATGCACCGTGAGGTGGACATCGTTCTCTCCCGCCTCGCTTCCGGCGATGCCGGAGAGCGCCTGGCCGAAGAGATAGTCCATGATCTCTTCGCCAATCTGCTGGCACTCGGCTTCCGCCTCCTCCCGCGTTTTGTCGGCGAATGTGATGGCGAAGACGCCCTCGCCGCACTGGAAGAAGAGGCTATTTCCCCTGATCCGTCGCGACAGGATATTTTCGACCAGAAGATGCACATGCCGGGATACCAAAGGCCACTTCTCACCTACCCGCTGCCGGGCTTCGGCCAGGTCGAGCACAATGAGTTCGCCCACAAGCGCGGTGCCGTTCCCCCGCTGCCGGAACAACTCTGCAAGACGGTCGTCGACCGGCTTGCCCGCCGGTGCCGCAGGCTTCCTCCAGAAGACCATCCGCTCAAGCAGTGCACGCCACACGGGACGCCTCGATCGTTACCGTCAGCCCCCCGTCCTGACGAGGATGGAGAAAAAACCTTTCCGTTACAAATTGGCTTTTAATGAAAAACCGCTGTTTCGACGTCCCTTGTCTACGTCTTTTTCCGGACTATGCTCGATCGGAAGCGGAGGAATAATCGCGTTCACAGACTTTCTCTCCGGGAGGCGCTGAAATGACCGAAAAGAAATCCGCCGAAGGAGCGACCGTCGAGGAGCTCCAGGCACAGATCGAAGCGCTCCAGAAGGCGCTCGAAGAGGCTCGCGCGGCGGCGCCCGAAGAGGCCGAGAGCATTCTCGCCGACGCGGAAGCGGTGCGCGAACGCGTCCAGGAAGGTCTTCAGGATATTCAGGGGCAGATCGACGCCCATCCCGTGCCAAGCGCGCTTCTTGCCTTCGGGCTCGGGTTCCTCATTGGCCGTCTTCTGACGAGATAGGAGAGGCCTCGTGATCGACCCCACACCCAAAGTCCGCGCCCTCGCCGAGGCCGAACTCTACCGCGCCGAACTCGAGGCGCGCCGCCTTGCCCGCCGCCTCTCGCTCATCGGCATGGCCGCCTTCATCGCGCTCTTCGCCATCGTCATGCTGATCGTCGCCGGCTTTCTCTATCTGTCGGAAATTTACGGCTATCCGCTCGGCGCGCTCATCACCGGCGGTGTGCTGACGCTGCTTGCCTTCGTTGCACTCCTTTTCGCCGCCAAGGCGCCGGGCCGCGCCGACCGGCTCGAACTCGAACTCGCGAACCAGACGATCGCTTCGGCGCGCGCCGATGTGAAACGCGATTTCGACACCATCGAGCGCACGCTGAACGACCTCACGCTGGGCGTGCTCGGCCTCGTCAAGGGCGGCAGCGGCAGCCTGCCGCTCATCACAATTATTATAGGCGCGATTGCCGCGACGAGCCCTGCCCTGAGGCGCTTCCTCATGCCCTTCCTGCGGAAGGATTGAGCCTCATGCGTATCCGCGTGGCCGCCGCCGTTCTCGCCCTCTCCGCTCTCGCCGCCTGCGCGCAGCAGGCCCTGCCTCAGCCCGAGATCACCATGCGCAAGCCGCAGGGGCTCGTCGATGCGCCTGTCGACGATAGCGGCACGCGCCTTGTCGGCCCGGCGGGCGGCGCCATGCTCGGCATGGCCATCGGCTCGGGCGGCGGTACGGAATGGGCTGTCGCGGCAGGTGTTGCCGCCGGCTACATCGTGGGCGGCTCCGAAGGGCCCTCGCTCACCGGCATGGCATCCAGCGCGCGCAACGAAGCCATTGCGAAAATGATGACGGTCCCGCTCCGTGAGCCCGTCACCTGGTTCACGGCGCAGGACAAGGCGAACGGCAAGGTGACGCCCATTCGCGAGTTCACCGACGAACGGGGACGCACCTGTCGCGACTTCGTGGAATGGCGCACCATCCGCGCGATGAACGGCCACACCTCCGGTACGGCCTGCCTCTAGTCGGCTTTCACCACAACAAGGGCGGAGCCGTTCACGCCGGTGACCTTCACCCGCGCGCCCGCTTCGGCGTCCTCGCCTTCCGCAAGCCAGAGACTGTCGCCAACGCGGATCTTCCCGCTGCCGTTTCTTATGTCCTGCTCCACGACGAATATACGGCCGATATAGGAAACGCCGCGCTGGTTGAGCGTCGGATGATCGCTCTCGATGGGATGGCGCGTGAGAAACTGCCGCGAGGCCCACACGAGAATGATGGACAGAACGGCGAAGAGGGCGATCTGCGCCGCGACCGGCATGTCGATTACCAGCAGCAGCCCGCCGACGAGCGTCGCCGCAATGGCAAGCCAGATCGCGAGCACGCCCGGCGCGAAAAGCTCCACGATGGCGAGCACGGCGCCGATGATGAACCATATCCAGCGGCCGAGAAGCTCCAGGATAGTCGCATCGCTCTCCATCGCTCACTCGCCTCCGGTGCGCGGCACCGAGCCGGAAGAAACGCGGCGCGGTGCGCCGCCCGGGCCCCCATCGCCGAATGCCTCGCGGGCAATGTCGCCGATGCCGCCGATCGCGCCGATGACGCTCGCCGCCTCGAGCGGCATCAGCACGAGCTTCTGGTTCGGTGACGTCGCGATGGCTTTCAGTGCCTCGATATATTTGCCGGCCACGAAATAGTTGATCGCCTGCACGTCGCCCGCCGCAATAGCCTCGCTCACGACGGTCGTCGCCTTCGCTTCGGCTTCGGCCTCGCGTTCGCGCGCCTCGGCATCGCGATAGGCCGCTTCGCGGCGTCCTTCGGCTTCGAGAATAGCCGCCTGCTTCTCACCCTCGGCCGCGAGGATCGACGCCTGCCGCTTACCCTCCGCTTCGAGAATGGCGGCGCGCTTGTCGCGTTCGGCCTTCATCTGCCGCGCCATGCTGTCCACGATGTCGCGCGGCGGCGCGATGTCCTTGATTTCGATGCGCGTCACCTTCACGCCCCAGGGATGCGTCGCATCGTCGACGACATTGAGCAGCCGCGCATTGATCGCATCGCGCTGCGACAGCAATTCGTCGAGGTCCATGCCACCCATCACCGTCCGGATATTCGTCATGGTGAGGTTGAGAATGGCGTTTTCGAGGAAGTTCACTTCGTAGGAGGCTTTCGCCGCGTCGAGCACCTGGAAGAAGACGACGCCGTCCACCGTCACCATCGCATTGTCGCGCGTGATGACTTCCTGGCTCGGCACGTCGACCACGGTCTCCATCACGTTCACCTTGTTGCCGATGCTGTCGACGAAGGGAACGATGAGCCCAAGCCCCGGCGTCAGGCTGTGCGTGTAGCGCCCGAACCGCTCGACCGTATAGACATGGCCCTGCGGCACGATCTTGACCGCGCGCAGCAGGAATGCGAACGCAAGCGCCAGAGCAACAAGTACGAAAACCAGTCCGCCATCCATGGCCGAGCCCCTCCCCCTTGGCGCATCTGTCGTTCGCGCCGTCCAATTCGGCATCGCCTCGCCGCGAATACCTGATGGTCAATCCTAGCCGATAATCTCTCCGCGCCAGCCGTTATTTGCACCCGCCCGGCCGCCGGTTGGGGTTAGGATGACGCCGATTCTCCTCCCGGCCCGCGTCTTGAAGGACTTTCCCGATGAAGCTCTATTGCTCGCACACCTCGCCTTTCGCGCGGAAGGTTCGCGTCATGATCCGCGAGAAGGGCGCGACCGCCCGCGTGACCGAGGAAACGGTCTCGGCGATGGAAGACCCCGCATCGCTCCACGAGGCGAACCCCCTCGGCAAGATCCCCGCACTCATCATGCCGGACGGCTCTTCTTATTTCGACAGCCCGCTCATCTGCGAATTTCTCGACGTGACGCTCGAAGGCCCCTCGATGATCCCCGCGTCGCATGTCGAGCGTTTCCGTGTTCTGCGCCATCAGGCGCTGGCGGACGGCATCATGGACGCAGCCGTCTCCATCGTCTTCGAGCGCAACCGGCCCGAAGCCCAGCGTTCGGAAATGTGGATCGGCCGCTGGAGCCGCGCCATCGAGCGCAGCCTTGCCGTCCTTGAGGATGAAGTTGTGTCGCTCGACGGGCCGGTCGATCTCGGCAGCATCGCCGTCGGCGCCGCGCTCGGCTATCTCGATTTCCGCCATGGCGGGCTCGGCTGGCAGAACAACCAGACAGAACTCGCCGGCTGGTGGCGCGACTTCGCGAAGCGTCCCTCCTTCGCCGAAACCGCACCGCCCGCGTGAGATATCAGCGCCCGCAAAACATCAGCGCCAAGGCTCGACCAGAATCTTCGCGTGCTTCTCGGGATTGCCGAGTTCTGCGAAAGCTTCCTTCACGCCCTCGACGCCCACCTTGCTCGTCACCAGCGGCGAACCGTCGATCTTGCCTTCCGCGAGATGGCCAAGCGTCAGCGCGAATTCCTCCGGCGTATAGCCGAGCACGAACTGCACGTTCAGTTCCTTGTTGATGCCGAAGAACGGCTCGAAGCGGTCCTGCTCCATGCAGACGCCGACCACGACCACGCGCGCGCCGCGCGGCGCCCCCTCGAAGATCTGCTGGATGACCCCCGGCACGCCCACACATTCGAAAATGACGCCGGGCCGGATCTTTGGCCCCATGCCGAGCAAAGTCATGATGTTGTCGGCATCGTAGCCTTCCGGCGTCGCCTCCTTCGTCCAGCGCGCATAAGGCGCCTCGACTTTCGGATCGAGCACGATATCGGCGCCCATCCGCTCGGCAAGCTTGCGCCGCGCGGGTGAGAAATCCGCCGCGATGATCGGATGCACGCCCTTGATTTTCAGGCCCGCGATCACGGCCAGACCGACCGGCCCGCAACCGATCACGAGCGGAATGTCGTCCGGCGTGAGGTTCGCCTTCTCGACCGCGTGCCAGCCGACCGCCATCGGCTCCGTCAGCGCCGCCTGTTCCGTCGGCAACCCGTTCGGCACCTCGAGCAGCATCAGCTCGTTCAGCACCATCTGCTCGGCAAAGCCCCCCGGCATCGTGTTCGAATAGCCGACCGGATCGACCTTCGCCTTGTCGCCGTTCATCGTGATCGCCAGCGGCATGGAGCAGACGCGCGTGCCGGGCTTCAGCTTCTTCTCGGTGCCCGGTCCATGGTCCAGCACTTCCGCGCAGAACTCATGCCCGAACACGATGTCTCTCTTCGTGTCCATCGCGAAGCTCGAGCCCGAGCGCCGCGCCGCCTCCACCATCTTGTCGGCGTGATGGAAGGCGTGCAGGTCCGACCCGCAAATGCCGCAGGCGAGCGTCTTCACCAGCACCTGCCCCCCTTGGGGCGTCGGTTCCGGCATCTCGTCGGCGACAAGATCGCCGTTGCGGAAAATGGCTGCGCGCATGCTTCGTCCTCCAGGTTTTCTTGTTGGCGACATGCAAGCAGGCACGGCGTCTCCGCGCAAGAAAATAAATAGACTGAGGTCTATTTATTCTCGCCCGCGCGCCGCCGCGCCGCCAGCGTATTCGCAAGCACGATCAGGAAGATCGGCAGCGCCAGCAGCAGCGTGATGGCATTGGCGCCAATCAGCGCCATGTCGCGCTGATGGATGCCATGCAGCAGCCAGAGAAAAATGCCGACGGTAAGGCAGGCATACATGGCGAGCGAAAGCCCCGACGTATCCCTTGTCTTGATGGTCTTCAGCGCCTGCGGCAGGAAGGCGAAGGTCGTGAGGAAGGCCGCGACATAACCGATAAAGCTCATGGAGCACCGGAAAAGGAGAACGGACGCCGCGCATATGACGCCTCGCCCCATCGGTTGGCAAGAGCCTCAGGCACTGCCTCTCTTCCCACCCGCCCCTGGGGGCGGGTCAAACGGCCCGTCGGCGCAGCTTGTCTGCAAAGGCAGACTATCGCAGGCCGTTTGGGGCGGGGGCGCTCACTGAACCGGCACGAATTCCGGCATCGCGAAACAGTGCGCCGACGGACGCAAACTTCGTTCCCTTGCCGAGCTCCAATTCCCGGATGGCCTTTTCGGTCGCTTTGTTGGGAATCTTCATGCCGCCCAGCCCTGCATGACCGCCGCCTCATGGCGCACGCGCTCCGGCGAACCCAGCAACTGCCGGTTGAGCCCGATCCGCTTGAACCAGTAATGCAGGCCGAGGAGATCGGTAAAGCCCATGCCGCCATGCACCTCCGTCGCGGTGCGCGCGACGAAGCGGCCGACCTCGCCCGTCATGCCCTTGGCATGCGCCGCCATCAGGCTCGCCTCGTCGGGCATCGTGTCGAAGGCATGCGCCGCATACCAGACGAGCGAGCGGCAGGGTTCGAGTTCCGATGCCATCTCGGCGCACATATGCTTCACCGCCTGGAAGGAGCCGATGACGCGGCCGAACTGCTTGCGCTCGCCCGCATAGGCCACAGCCTTCTCGATCATCATCCAGCCCGCGCCCAGCGTGTCGGCGGCAAGCATCACCCGGCCGGCGTCGATCATGCGGCGAAGCGTGGCCGCGGCGTCGCCAGACGAAAGTGCCTCCGCTTCCACATTGTCGAATTGAAGCTCGCTGAGCCCTCTCGTCAGGTCGATGGATGTGAGCCTCACCTTGGTGAGCCCCTTCGCATCGCCCTTCACGAGATGAAGCCCGCCCGCCTTGTCGGCAACGACAAGGACGTCTGCCGCCTCCGCCTCAAGTACAAAGAGCGACTTGCCGTTGAGCTTGCCCCCGGCGGCGGTCACGCCCGCACCCTCGCGCGCGCCCGACGCCGCCTCCGCGAGGGCAACGCCCGCCTTCGCTTCGCCGCTTGCGAACTTCGGCAGCCATGCTTCCTGCTGCGCCTTGGACCCCGCGCCCGCAATCGCGATGGGCGCCATGACCGCCGTCGCCGCAAAACCCGCAGGCGTCACATAGCGCCCGAGCATCTCGGCAACGAGCGCCGCGTCGAGCAGCGTCATCCCCATCCCGCCATGCGCCTCCGGCACCATCATGCCGTAAACGCCGAGTTCGGCGAGCGCGTGAGCGATATCCGCCGCGTCCGTTTCGCCCTTGTCTGCCGCCGCGCGCACGCGCTCCAGCGGCGACACGCGCTCCAGCGTTCCCCGCACACTTTCCTGAAGCAGTTTCTGGTCTTCCGACAATCCGAATTCCATATTCCCGCTCCCTCAAGCCTTCGCCGGTTTCGGCTCGCGCGGCATGCCGAGCCCGCGTTCCGAGATGATGTTCTTCTGAATTTGCGCCGTGCCTCCGCCGATGATGAGGCCGAGGTCGAACATGTAGCGGTGCTGCCAGCTCCCATGCGCGCGCAGATGCGGGCTGTCGCCGTAAAGCACGCCGATTTCGCCCAGCGCGTCGATGGCGAGCGCGGCAAGCTGATGATTGATCTCGCAGCCCTGCAACTTCACGATCAGCCGCGCGATACCCGGATCTTCCTTTTTCAGCGACGCCGTCAGCAGCCGGAGCCCGTGGAACTGCATCGCGAACACCCGCGCCTGCAACTGCATCAGCCGGTCGCGATAGACCGGGTGGTCGATCAGCCGCGTTCCGTCCACCGTCTCCTCATGCATGAGGTCGACGATTTCCTTCAGCCGCGTTCCCGCCTGGTTCGGATCGCCAAGCATGCCGCGCTCATGCTTGAGCGTCGCATTGGCCACGAACCAGCCCTGCCCGCGTCCGGCGACGATGTCCTTCTGCGGCACGCGCACATCGGTGAAGAAGACTTCGTTGAATTCGGCATGTCCCGTCATCGTCTTCAGGGGACGCACCTCGATCCCCGGCGTCGTCATCGGGAAGATGAGATAGGAAATGCCCTCATGCTTCTTCGCGTCGGGCTCCGTGCGCACAAGGCAGAAGATCATGTCGGCGGCATGCGCCGTCGAGGTCCAGATCTTCTGGCCGTTGATGATGAAGTCGTCGCCGTCTTCCGTCGCCCTGGTCTGCAGCGAAGCGAGGTCCGAGCCCGAACCCGGTTCCGAATAGCCCTGGCACCAGACGACCTCGCCCTTGAGCGTCGGCTCGATCCACTTCTTCTTCTGTTCTTCCGTGCCGAGTTCGAGAAGCGTCGGCACCAGCATCGAAATGCCCTGGTTCGCGATCCCCATGGGAAGCTTCGCGAGCGTGAACTCCTCCGCGATGATCCGCGACTTCAGGATGTCGGGCTCAGCACCATAACCGCCATATTCCTTCGGGATCGTCCGCGCCGTAAGTCCGTGCTCGATCAGCAGGCACTGCCAGGCAAGCGATTCCTCGGAAGGCCGCGCCACGCCGAAGCGTTTCGGCGCCTTGTCCTTGTGCCTGGCAATGAAATCGCGCACCTCTGCGCGGAAAGCGTCGTATTCGGGCCCGTAAGCGAGATCCATTGCCGTCTCCCGTCGGCGCGGCATTGTGAGCCGCACTCTGTTCTGAGTTATCTGGCGGGAAGTTTAGCGTCCCTAACGATTTCGTAAAGCAGCGCCGCGCGGGAAACAAAATCCGCCGCGCGACCTTGCGTAAAATCGGGATGGGATTCCGGAAAAGTCAGGCGGCCGTGCCCGCTGCCTTCGCCTCGCCACGCAGGCCCCCTGCCGGCGAATTGCGCAGGAAGACCTCGAATTCGGCCGCGGGCATCGGGCGTCCGGCAAAATATCCCTGCACCTCGTCGCAGCCAAGCGCCTCCAGGCGCTCGTACTGGTCGGCCGTTTCGACACCCTCCGCCACCACCTTCATACCGAGCGCATGCGCAAGGTCGATGATGACCTTGGGGATCACATGCCCGTCGCGCCGGTCGGCGACATCGTGAACGAAGCTGCGGTCGATCTTGAGCCGCTTGACGGGGAAGCGCTTGAGATAGGCGAGCGAGGAATAACCCGTGCCGAAATCGTCGATGCCGATGCCGATACCGAGCCCGCGCAGACGGCGCAGTGTGCCGATCACCACGTCGACATCCTGCATCACCATGCTTTCGGTGACTTCGAGTTCGAGATATTGCGGCGAGAGACCGTTCCGGATCAGCGTATTCGCGATCGTATCCGTCAGGTCCGTCCGCCTGAGGTCGATGGCCGAAACGTTCACCGCCAGGCCGATCTTCGTCAATCCCTGGTCCTGCCATTCCCGGTTCTGCCGGCAGGCTTCGTTCAGCACCCACTTCGTCAGCGGCACGACAAGCCCGCTCCGCTCCGCGACAGGAATGAAGAGCGAAGGCGGCACATAGCCGCGCTCCTCGTGACGCCAGCGGACAAGCGCTTCCGCGCCGACGACGCGGCCGCTCGTAACGTCGACCTTCGGCTGGTAGAAAAGCGTGAGCTGATCCTTTGCGAGCGCAGCGCGAAGGTCGCGCTCGATCGTGTTGCGCTCGATCGCGCGCAAATGAAGTTCGTGCCTGTAGAGCACGCAGGCTCCCGCGCCTTCGAGCTTCGCGCGCGACAGCGCAAGGTCGGCATTCTTGATCAGCACATCGGCGTCGCGCCCATCTTGCGGATAGAGCGTGAGGCCGACGCAGGCTGCTTGCTGCACATCCTGCGAGCCGAGCCGGAAAGGAGCACCGACGGCACGCACGAGACGGCTCGCAAGCTGCAGCGCGTCATCCGCATTCTTGATGCCGGGCATGATGACGCCGAATTCGTCGCCGCCGATGCGCGCAACCGTATCGCCCTCGCGCGCGCAGCCGCGCAGGATTTCCGCCGTGCGCTGCAACAGCTTGTCGCCCGCATCGTGTCCCAGCGTGTCGTTCACATCCTTGAAATTGTCGAGATTGAGGATCATCACCCCGACATTGCGCGCTCCGGCATTGTGCCCATTCAGCTTTTCGCCCGCTCCGACATCGGCTGCAAGCTGCGCCTTGAAATGCCCCCGGTTGCCGAGCCCGGTAAGCCCGTCCGTCGCGGCAAGCACAACGAGCCGCGCCTCACCGTCCGACTTTGCCCGAAAAGAGTCGGAGAGAGCGCGAGCGATGATGCCGATTTCGTCGTCCGGTCCCGCCGCTTCCGCCTTGCCCTCGCCGCCCGTCTCGGCATAGCGCTTGAGCGCCTCGATAGGCGCGACGACGACGCGGTGAACGAGCAACGACAACGACAGGATCGCGAGGATGACCGCAATGACGAGCCAGGTCATCAGGTGCCATGCGTCCGCCACGGTCTGCGAGGCAAGCAGGTCCGTATCGACGCGGATGAGAACAGTCGCAATCCGGTTCATGCGCGGGAAGTCGGCGGCGAGCGCGTAGTCGCCGGGATATCGGCCATAGCCGCCGAGCCGTCTCTGCTGCGCGACCGCCTGCGTTTTGCCGGGTTCGAGGTCGTCCTCGATCTCGACCGGTTTGCCCTTCCATGAGGGAAGCGAGGACAGCACGATCAACCCATCGGCGTCCGCAACCGCCGCGCCCTTGAGCGTCGTCGCGCCCGCCACTGCCTGGATCACCGGCTCGATGTCGGCAAACGTCTCCGCGTTCCGCGCGGCATAGGCGATGGCATCGCCCACACCCGCCGCGCGCGACCATGCCCTGAGCTCAAGGCTTGTGCGGAAATCGTAGAGCGTATAGGCGCCGCTCAGCACGAGCATGACGGCGCCGATCAGCGTGAGCAAGCTCACCACCTTGGCGCGAACGGAAACGAAATGGTCCGAGATTTTCGCGCGCAACAAGGCGTGTGCCGCCCGCAGTCTCGCGGATGGCGGCAACGCACCTGCATCTTGACGGGAAACCGGTCTGGGTTCGGCTCCCTCTCCCGTGCCTCGCTCGGCCACTTCTGTCCTTCCGCGTCGGGAAACCGGACAAGCCGGTTGTTGCGTGAACTCAGCCGTTTATAATGGGAAGGGCCCTAAAATTGAGTTACGCCGGCGGAAGCTGTGCGCCTTGATTGTCCCGAAACGGCACGATTGTTACCGGACTTGCCGGTGAGGCCGGGCGCGCGGCCAGCCGCAGGCCCTTCCGCCAGAGCCGGAACGCTTCGACATGGATGCCCGCGATCACTTTCAGCGTCATCAGCGGATAGCGGAAGAAGACACTGAGAAGCGCCGCATCGCCGAAAGACACCGCCTTGCCCGAGAAGGAGGCCGTGAGCAGCGCCCCCTCGCCGTCGCTTTCGCGGATCGTCATGGCGAACCGCTTTCCCGGCCTGAGCAGTTTGAACCGGTAGCGCCCGCCAACAGGAATGAAAGGCGAGACATAGAAAGCCTTGTCGCATTCCTGGGTCAGCGTCTCCGTTTCCCCGTCCTCGACCGGAATGAGATAGCTGTGCCGGTCGCCGAACGTATTGTTGACCTCGTAGAGCATGGCCGCGAGCGATCCGTCCGCGCGATGGCAGAAATAGAGCGTCAGCGGATTGAAGGCATAGCCGAGGATGCGCGGAAAGCTGAGCGCGAGAATGCGCCCGCCGCCGGTGTCGATCCCGGCCCGCAAAAGTTGTGCTTCCACCCATTGCCGCACCGGCCGCCCCGAGCCGTCGCCATGGTCGCGGTCGTGAAAGCTGAAAAGCGAAAACCGGTTATGCGCGAACAGCCGGGTTCGCCGTGCGAGGTCCGGCAGGTCGTCGAGATCGAGCAGCATGTAGAAGACGCGGTAGGAAAGCTCGTGCGCGCGCGGGCGAAGGCGTTTGTGGAACACCACACCCTCATAGAGCCGCGATTGCATTTCTCCGCTCACGCCGCTTCCCTCGCCTGTCGCGCGAGATGGATGCGCCCCGACGCATTCTCGACCGTCCAGGGCCGTTGCACGCCACCAAGCTCCTCCGCCACCGCAAGTCCGGCCTGCAATCCGTCCTCATGGAAGCCGGAGCCGAAATAGGCGCCGCAGAACCATGTCCGCCGCCTGCCCTGAAGCTGCCAGAGCGCGCGCTGCGCGGCAAAGGCGCCCGCATCGAAGATCGGATGATCGTAGTCGATCCGCGTCACGACGGTTCCCGGCGCGGGCGCATGCGAGGGATTGAGTGTGACGAAAAGTTGCCGCTCCGTCGGCAGAGCCTGCAGCCGGTTCATCCAGTAGCTCACGCAGACCGGGCTTCCCGCACCGCCGCCCATGTAATTCCAGCTTGCCCAGACGCGCCGCTCGCGCGGCATGAAGCTCGCATCGGAATG
The DNA here is from genome assembly GCF_045863935.1 of Parvibaculum sp. GTDB lineage: Bacteria > Pseudomonadota > Alphaproteobacteria > Parvibaculales > Parvibaculaceae > Parvibaculum. The sequence goes on from NZ_BTVP01000010.1 coordinate 82,524, forward strand.
CAGCCAGGCGACATTGCGCTGATAGGGCATCGCGCCGAGAATATTCGTTTCTTCCGGACCGGCATCGCCGAGCATCGCCAATGCCTCGTCGCTATGCGAGGCAATGACGATGTGATCGTAGCGCTCGCTCCCGCCGCGCTCGTCCCTCACCGTAACGCCCGCCGCATCGCGCTCGACACGGGCAACGCCGGCGCCACAACGGATGCGCCCCTCGAGCGTTTGCGTGAGTTTCTTCACATATTCGCGCGAGCCGCCGGTCACCGTCCGCCAGGCCGGCCGGTTCTTCAGGCGCATCAGCCCGTGATTGTCGAAGAAGCGCAGAAAGGCGAGCGCCGGAAACCGCTCAACCTGTTCGACCGGGAGCGACCAGATCGCCGCACACATCGGCAACAGGTGATCGTCGCGCAGGCTCGCCGAATAACCCTGCTCGCGCAGGAAGTCGCCGAGCGGCTTCTCGTCGAGCCCCTCCGCGAACATGAGCGCAGGTGCCGCGCGATAGAGCTTCACGATGTCGCCGATCATCCGCCACATGCGAAGGGAAGCGATGTTGCGCCGGTCCGCGAACAATCCGTTGAGCCCGGAGCCCGAATATTCGAAGCGCCGCCGCCCGCCCGTATCGAGCGATGCCGCGAACGACATGTTGCTTTCCTGCGTCGCGACGCCGAGATGTGCGAACATCGCGGTGAGGTTCGGGTAGTTCGCTTCATTGTAGACGATGAAGCCCGTATCGACCGGCACCTCGCCTTCCGGACAATCGGCAACGACCGTGTTCGAGTGTCCGCCCGGTCGCGCGGCTTTCTCGTAAACCGTGACGTCATGGCGCGAGGAGAGAAGCCATGCGGCGGCAAGACCTGAAATGCCGGTTCCCGCGACGGCGATCCTGAGCCTTGGGCCGGAGCGCCGCTCGATGGGGGACGCGGCGCGGTCGTCGAAGGGAACCATGAATGAAGCCTCTGGAGAATGAACGCGAACTGCCTTGCTTACGCGGCATCCCTGGCCGCGGATCACAGACCCGCCTTGAGGTCCGCCCGCAATCGCTTTCGCCGGGGCGTTTTTCTCCCTAGACTCAGGCCCGAAGGCCGACTTCCGGGTGATCCGCACCGGCCGGGCGCGCGTATGCCCCATATGCCGATGCAAACCGCATTCGAGATCAGACCGGCCCGAACCGTCCGCCAGAACTGGCGGCCGCATTTGAGAAAGCTGGGCCTGATGGACCGCGACCAAGCGTCGGAAGAAACGCCCCCGGAGAGCCCCGAGGAGATGGCCGCGCTGATCGCCGCCATCGCCCGCGATGCCGACCGGACGGCTTTCGCCCGCTTGTTCGGCTATTACGCGCCGCGTCTGAAATCCTATCTCCGGCGCATGCGCGTGGACGAGCGTCTGGCCGAAGACCTCGCCCAGGAAGCGATGCTCACCGTCTGGCGCAAGGCGGCGCTCTTCGATCCCGAAAAGGCGTCCGCCGGCACATGGATTTTCACCATCGCGCGTAACCGCTTCATCGACACGGTGCGCCGCGAGCGCAGGCCCGACTTCGATCCTCTGGACCCGATGCTGCAGCCAGAGGAGGCGCGTCCCGCCGACGAGGAAATGGCCGGCGCCGAAATCAGTGTCCGCGTCCGCGCCGCGCTCACGGAGCTTCCGCCCGATCAGGCGGAAGTGGTCGAGCTTTCCTTTCTCGAGGGCCTGCCGCATTCGGCCATCGCCGAGCGGCTGGGTCTCCCTCTCGGCACGGTGAAATCCCGGTTGAGACTTGCTTTCGCCCGTCTCAGGACGGCGCTGGAGGATTTGAAATGAACGCCCGCACGCAGCGCAGAACGGTAACGCATCGCCTCGGCGACGAGTGGCTGATGGCCTATGCCGCGGGGACGCTGAGCGAGGGCCAGTCGCTGCTCGTCGCCTCGCATCTGAGCTATCTCGATGACGCGGCCACCCGCCTTGCCACGGCCGAGGCGGCGGGCGGCGCATTGGTCGAAGCCCTCCGGCCCGACACCATGTCGCCCGACGCGCTGGCAAGGACGCTCGCTCTTCTCGACGCGCCCGCGCCCGCGCCGCGCGCCGCACATGCCTTGCCCGGCGATCCCCTGCCGCCGCCGCTGCGTGCCTGGCTCGGCGGCAAGAGCGTGGACGAACTTCCCTGGAGCTATCTTGGTCCGGGCATGAAGAAGGTGAAGCTCTGGCGCGGCGGCCCGAACGACCAGCGCCTCTGGATGCTGCGCGCCGCGCCCGGCGTGAAGATTCCCGAGCATGGCCACAGCGGCACCGAACTCGTCCTCGTGCTGAAGGGAAGCCTCGAAGACCCGCATGGTATCTTCCACACAGGCGACGTCGAGGAGTGCGACGGCAGCCTCTCGCATGGTCTGAAGATCGGCGGCGAGGAAGAATGCATCTGCCTCGCCGTCACCGAAGGTCCGACGCGCTTCAAGGGCTGGATCGCGAAGCTTCTCCAGCCCTTCATCGGGCTCTGAAGGTCAGAACCGCGCCGTCACCACGAAGCGCACATTGCGTCCCGGCTGCAGCACGTCATTCTTCTTGAACGACACATGGTTGCGGATGTCGGCATCGAGCAGGTTTTCGCCAACCAGCGCGAGCTCGATGGCGTTTCCGCCCGTCATCTCTTGCGGCAGCAGATAGCGGACCTCGCCCTTGAGATCGGTATAGCTTCCCGTCTCCGTCTCGCCTGCGGACAACCGGTCCTGGGCAAAGGCATGCAGGAAACCGAAGCGGCCCGAAACCCGCTCGCCCGCATAGAACATGCCCGCTCCCGCCCGCATCGGCGGAATGCGCGGCACGTTGCCACCCGCATCGAGTTCGGCGCGCACCATGTCGAACTGACCGGTAATACCCGCCCGCGCCGTGCCCCGGCGCATCAGCGTCACGCTGCCTTTGGTTTCAAACCCGCGAAACGTCGCATCTTCCTGCGTGAACAGCACCTGGTCGAGCTCCGTGCCCGCGCCATGCGGCGTACAGGTATCGAAACTGTCGTCGCAGACCTCACCCGTCAGCCGCTTGTAGATGAAGTCGCTGAACGAGGTGTGGAACACCGCCGCCTCGAAGGAATAGTCGTCGCCTTCGCGCCGCGCATTGATCTCGAAGCTCAGCGCCTTCTCCTTGCCGAGCGTCGGATCGCCGATCTCGAAAGTCTCCGTCGCCTCATGCGGTCCCTTGGAGAAAAGTTCGAGCGCATCCGGTGCGCGCTCCACATGTTGCGCGGTCACGCCGAACACCCATTTCGCAGCAGGACTGTAGACAAGTCCCGCCGAAACACTGGTCGGCGTGAAGCTCCGCGACACGGCGAAATCCGTGGGCGCAAGCGGAATACTCGCATCGAGCGCGCGGCCCGAAACATCGACATGCTCCACGCGCCCCGCCAGTTGCAGTTTCAGCGCCTCACCCGCAAGCGGCATTTCCTCGAAGAGGAACGCGGCCGCCGATTCCGTTTCGCTCGGCGCAAGCAGTTCCCCGCCCTCGCCCGACGCCACGATCTCGCGCCGGTGAAGCTGCACGCCGAAGGCGCCCGTGAACGGCCCCACCGCCCGGTGCAGGAACTCCGCGCGGCCTTCCCATTCCTCGTCGTCGAAACGCGACCCCGTGACGCCCGCCGCATCGACCTCGCCATGGGTGTAGTCGCTATAGCCGCCCGCGAGGTTCATGCCCGCAAGGAAGCCGTTTGCGAATTCAAGTTCGCTGGCGAGCTGAACCTTCGTCTGGTGCATGTCGATATGCACGGGGTTCAGCGGATCGCCCGGCGCGGGAATGCCGTATTTGCTGTCGTAATAGCTGACCGATCCGCCCGCATAGCCGTCGAAATCCTCATTGCCCAGAATGACCGAAGCGCCGCCAGAAACGCCGGAGGTTTCCGTCCAGGTTTCGCTCTGCCGGCTCGTCGCGCCCGGAATGCGGTAATCGTCCGTCTTCCGCGCCAAACCATCCACATGGAAAACGACATCGCCCGCCGCCGCCTCCATCTTGCCGTGGCCCTGCCGCCCGTCGCTCACGCTGTCGTAGCTCGCGCCCGCCTCTGCGGCAAAGCCGCCTTTCGGTACGGCTTTTGGAATGCGGTTGTTGATGACGTTGACCACGCCGCCCATCGCCTGGCTTCCATAGCGCAGCGTCGCCGGCCCGCGCACCACTTCCACGCGCTCGGCCGAGAGCGGATCGATCGGCACGCCGTGATCCTCGCTCACCGCCGAAACGTCGCCCGCGCCGATCCCGTTCTCCTGCATTCGAACGCGCGTATTGTCGAGGCCGCGAATGATCGGCCGGCTCGCGCCCGCCGCGAAGGAGCTTTGCGTAACGCCGGGCAGGTCGCCGAGCAGCGCGCCGAGCGTCGTCGCGGAGGAGCCGAGAATGCCGTCGCGCGTGACGATGTCGACGGGCGCCGCAAGCTCGTCGATGGGCGTGGCAAGCGGCGAGGCGGTCACCACGACTTCGGGCAGGTCCACGGCGGCCTGTGATGCCGCTGCCTCCTCCGTATCGTCTCCGGCCGCGATCTCCTGCGCGAAAGCCGGTTTCGCGGCAAACGCGGAAAAGGACATGGCGGCAAGCGCGAAAACCGATACGCCGAGAAGCGCCGCGCGTGAGCGCTCCCCGTGGCGCAAGCGCGCTTCCTCTTTCCGATCCGCGCAAAGATGCTCCCCGGCCCGCATGACTGCCCCCTGAGATAATGTTACGTTATAACATCTCAAGAAATGGCAGACCCCGCCGCTCCGGTCAAGCCCCTGAGCGGGCATCGGGTGACGGTGCGGGAAATACCGGCTAGCTTCTCCCTGTACCTGCTTCGGAGGCCGCCGGAAGCGATGTCAGCAAGCGAAAAGAAAAAGAAGGAAAAGACCTCCAGCGAGCCGCCCAAGCTGCCGCAAGAGCTTTCCCACAAGGCATACAAGGACGAGCTCTATCGCCTTCAGGTCGAGCTGGTGAAGCTTCAACGCGACATCATCGCCGAAAACCGCAAGCTCCTCGTCATCCTCGAGGGACGCGACGCCGCCGGCAAGGATGGCATCGCCAAGCGCCTCGTCGAACACCTCTCACCGCGCGAGACGCGTGTCGTCGCACTCGGCAAGCCGTCCGACCGGCAGCAGACCGAATGGTATTTCCAGCGCTTCACGGAGCATCTTCCCGCCGCGCAGGAACTCGTGATCTTCAACCGCTCCTGGTACAACCGCGCCGGCGTCGAACGCGTCATGGGGTTTTGCTGCGAGGAGGACTATGAGCGCTTCATGGTTTCGGTCGGCATGTATGAGGACATGCTGGTCGGCTCCGGCATCCAGCTCGTGAAATATTATCTCGACATCTCCAGACCCGAGCAGAAGAAGCGCCTTCAGGACCGGCGCGAGGATCCGCTCAAGCAGTGGAAGATTTCTCCCGTCGACCAGGTCGCCCTGAAGCACTGGAACGCCTATAGCCGCGCCCGCGACGAGATGCTCCTGCGCACGCACACTCAGGTCGCGCCATGGAATGTCGTCCGCGCCGACGACAAGCGCCACGCCCGGCTCAATCTCATCCGCGATATTCTCGCCCGCATCGACTATCGCGGCAAACCGTCGGACGGTATCCATCCCGATCCCCGCATCGTCATTCCTTTCGAGCCCGCGCTTCTCGGTGCCGGCATCCTTGCGAAGTGAGCCAGCGATGGAAGAGCAAAGCGCCGTCCCCTTTCTCGCCGAACTGCCTGAAGCACTGCTCGAACCGGAGCGGCTTCTCGTCCTGCTGGGTCTGAGCTTCTTTCTCGGCCTCGCCTTCGAGGAATATTTCGGCGCCCGCCGCTTGAAGGCGCCCGGCGGTGTGCGCACCTTTCCGCTCCTCGCGCTCAGCGGTGCGCTTCTCTATGCGCTCATGCCCGAAACCGCGCTTCTCTTTCTCGGCGGCCTCGTCGTGCTCGGCGCCTGGCTGTCAATCTGGTACTGGCATCGCCTCGCCATCCAGCTTGCTGAACCGCGCATCGAGCATGAGCCCGGCATCCGCCTCGACGGCGGCATCATGGCGCTGGTCGGAAACCTCATCGCCTATCTTCTGGGACCGGTGACGCTCACGCAGCCGCTCTGGGTGCCGGTCGCCATCGCCGTTGCCGCCGTCCTTCTCACCGGCGCGCGCGAACGTCTTCACGCCTTTGCCGAAACGGTCGGCGGGGGCGAACTCGCCACGCTCGCCAAGTTTCTCATCATCATCGGCATCGTCCTGCCGCTCGTGCCGGACGAGCCCGTCACCGACATCACCAGCATCACGCCCTACCAGGTCTGGCTCGCCGTCGTCGTCGTGAGCACGCTCTCCTATGCGAGCTACATCGTGCAGCGTTTCGTCGCGCCCCGCCGCGGCCTTCTCTATTCGGCGGCGCTTGGTGGTCTCTATTCCTCCACGGCGACGACCGTCGTCCTTTCGCGCCGCGCCCGATTGGCAGGCAGCGGGGCGGCGGGCGCCATGCCCGCGCTTCATACGGCGATCGTCCTCTCGACGAGCGTCATGTTCCTGCGCATCCTGATCGTCGTCGCGATCTTCAACGTCGATCTCGCTTCCGCGCTCGCCCCCTCGCTCCTCGCGCTCCTTGCCGTCGGCCTTGTCATCGCTGCCGCGCTCTACTGGCGCAAGGACGACGCGCAGCCGGGTAGCGCGGATGAGGTTCTCCCGCCCTCGAACCCGCTCGAAATCCAGACGGCGGTCATCTTCGCGCTGCTCTTCATCACGCTCTCGCTCGCCGTCGGCTGGGCGAATGCCAATCTCGGCGAGGAAAGCCTTTTCGCGCTTGCCGCGCTGGCGGGCATCACCGATGTCGATCCGCTGGTGCTCTCCATCGCCCAGGCGGCGCATGGGCCCGCAGCGCTTTCGCTCGACGCCGCCGCGATTCTCATTGCCGCCTCCTCGAACAATGTGCTCAAAGGCGTCTACATTCTCACCTTCGCCGGGCGCGGCGCGGGCGCCGTTCCCGCGCTTGCGCTGCTCGTTCTCGCCGCAGGCGGCATCGCCGCCGTCTTTGCCACCCTCGGACTCGCATGAACTACCGCCACGCCTATCATGCCGGCAATTTCGCCGATGTGATGAAACATGCCGTTCTCGCACTCGTCGTTGAACATCTGAAGAAGAAGGAGAAACCCTTCTTCCTGCTCGACACCCATGCGGGCACCGGCATGACCGATCTTTCGGGCGAGGAAGCGCAAAAGACCGGCGAATATGGCCAGGGCATCGCGCGCCTTCTCGCCGCCGCCGATCCCCACCCCGCGCTTGGCGTCTATCTCGACGCCGTGCGCGCGCTTGGCGGCTCTCCGCTTGCGCTCTATCCGGGCTCGCCCGCCCTCATGGCGCATCTCGCGCGGGCAAACGACCGCCTCGCCTTCTGCGAACTCCACCCCGAGGACGCCGCCACGCTCCGCGCCAATTTCCGCCGCGACGCGCGCGTGAAGTGCCACGAGATGGACGGCTACACCGCGCTGAAGGCCATGCTGCCGCCGAAGGAGCGGCGCGGGCTCATCCTCATCGACCCGCCTTTCGAGGATCGCGGCGAATTCGGCACCCTCGCCCGCGCGCTCGGCGAAGCGACGCGCCGCTTCGCCACCGGCACCTTCCTTCTCTGGTATCCGGTGAAGGACCCCTCCGTCTCCGGCGCCTTTCTGGAGCGCCTCGCCGCCGACGGTCCGCCGAAAACGCTCGCCCTCGAACTTCACGTCATGGCCACGGATCCCGCCCGCATGACGGGCTCGGGCATGATCGTCGTGAACCCGCCCTTCTCCCTCACCGGCGAAGGCCCCGACGGGAAGTCCACCATCCGCTCGCTGCTCGACTGGCTCGCGATAACACTGTCACAAGGCCCCGGCGCCCGCGCGCGCGAGGAATGGTTGCGGGACTAGCCGTTCGCCAGCGAACAGCCTTCCCTGAAACTTTTACGACAAGCCCACTGACCGAAGCGGCCAATCGAGTCTATAAAGGCCCCGGCGCCGCAAGAGCAGCTTCCCAAAAGTGGATACCGGTTTTGGGACAAAAGCATGCTCGAAACAAAAAGTCGGAAACAGAGGTGACGCCGCCAGGTAAGTGCCAGATGAACCAGCCGCTCACCGAGGAAGAACTCGCCCGCCGTCTCGCCGAGGCCGAAACCGCCTATGAGGCGGAGATCGAGTCGAACCTCAAGCGCAACTACGTCGCGAACCTGGCTCACGGCCTGCTCGGCCAGACGGGCTTCCGCCTCGTCAACGCGCCCACCTTCGTCCCGGCCTATATCTATCTTCTCTCCGGCTCCGAATTCGCGGTCGGCCTTGCGCTCGCGGCGCAATGGTTCGGCGCTTCCGCCTCCTCGATCTTCGGCGCGACCCTCATCGAACACAGGAAGCGCGTCCTGCCCATGGGCCTCCTCATCGGCTGGGGCATGCGCGCGGGCGTGCTGGGTCTGGCGCTTGGCGGCTTCTTCCTGCCGGACGACCTCGCGCTGCTGACCGCCATCGGCTTCCTCTGCGTCTTCGGCCTTTTCAACGGCATGCAGGCGGTGATCTTCAACACGCTGATGGCCAAGGTCATCCCGCTGCGCCTGCGCGGCCGCCTCACCGGCTTCCGCAATTTCTCGGCCGGCCTCACGGCGGCGGGCGTCTCCTATCTCGGCGGCAAATATCTCGTCGAGGGTCACGCCCTCGGCAATGGCTACGCGACGACCTTCCTCGTCGCCTTCGTGCTTACCTCCATCGGTCTGTCGCTGCTGATGCTGGTGCGCGAGCCCGAGCCGCCGACCATCCGCGCCCGCGCGAAACTCGCGGGGCGCCTGCGCGAAATTCCGCCCATGCTGCGCGCCGACCCGGCACTCACGCGTTTCTATCTCGCCGCCGCGCTTGCCGCGCTGGGCACCATGGCCGTTCCCTTCTACATCCTCTATTCGGGCGAACGCATCGGCCTGTCGGGCACCAATCTCGGCATCCTCTCGACCGCCTTCCTCCTCGCCCAGACCGGCGCGAACCTCGCCTGGGGCACGCTCGCCGACAGGTTCGGCAACCGCATCGTCTTCATATTGTCGGTCGGCCTCTGGGCCGTCTCGACCTTCGCCCTCCTCTTCACGCATGATTTGTGGGGCCTCGCCCTCGTCTTCGCCGGCCTCGGCGCGGGCCAGGGCGGCTTCCAGAACTCGAACCAGAACATCATCGTCGAGTTCGGCGCGCGCGACGACCTGCCCATGCGCATCGCGGTCCTGAACACCGCCACCTCGCTGATGCAGGCGATGGGCCCCCTTCTCGGCGGCCTCATCGCCCGGGGCGTCTCCTTCACGGCGCTCTTTTCGCTCTCGATCGCCGTGCTCGCCGCCTCCGTCGTCACGATGGTCTTCGTCGACGAGCCGCGAAAGCGCCGCCTGAAGGGCTGAGCCCTGAAAACAAGCCTTTGTTCAGCTTTCCCGGCCCATAATCGCCCGCGCCGCCGCTCCCGGCGGGTGCTTCATGCGGGACCGTGACATGCTCCGACTGCCATTCCTCGCCGCTGCCATCCTCGGTGCATGGGCGCTCGCCTCGGCGTCCGCTCCCGCTTCGGCCGCCTTCATGGACGAGGCGGCGCAGGCCGTGATCGACGAGCGTTCGGCGGCGATGTTCCGCCGCATCGGCGTCAGCGACCTCTACCGTTTCAACCGGCTGGAAAAAGCGCTGGCGGGCGGCACCGCCGGCCTCGAAGACCTCGACACCGGCCTCGAACTCGGCCACCGCTTTCTCGACAGCGAGCCGATGTTCGCGGGCTTCGTCTTCGGCGCCATCGCAAGGGCCTACAGCGCGGGCACGCTGCCGCCCATCCGCCAGACGGGCGAGGCGCTCTACTGGAACGCCGTCGCCTATGACCGGGTCTGCGCGAAGGACGGCGAACTCTGCCAGGCGCTTGCCGCGAGCGCTCTCTCCGGCCGTCCGGGCTCGGGCGCACTCAAGGCGACCGCGCTTCGCTATATCGACTTCGCCGACGCGGTCGCGTCGAACCAGCTTCCGCCCGACATCGCCGCCGACGCCGCCGCGCAGTGCCGTCTCGCCCATGAGCTGATGGCATCGCGCGCCGCCGCCGAGGGCCGCCAGGACGATGCTTTCTACGGGCGCGGGCTCGTCACCGCCTGCGACCCCGCCACGCTGCGCTGATCAGGACGCGGACGCGCGGCGCAGCTGCTCGAGCGTCGCCATGTCCACCTCGCCCGTCACCGGCAGCCCGGCATTCTTCTGGAACAACGCCAGGGCCTGGCTCGTGCGCGGGCTCTGCTCGCCCGTCGGCGCTCCTGCCGCATAGCCGAGCCGCAGCAGCCTCACCTGCGCTTCCGCCGTCGACGCCCGGTAGTCGCGGCCGCGTTGCGTGCCCGGCAGGTTGAAACGCGGCGGCAGCAGGTCGGCATTGACGGGCGCGGACGCGCGCGCCACCGCCACCCGCCGCGCCCCCGTAAAGGGAATGCGCGCGAGCGGGGTCGGCACGCGATATTCCTCGAACAGATGCTCGGCGGTCGCGACCGCAACAGGCGCCGATGCGGATGGCGCCTCCGCAACGGCCTCCCCCTGCCAATCGATGGCCGCATTCCGCGCGGCGATGAAGAACAGGCAGAAACCCGCCACCGCAAAGGCGCCCGCGCGCCATTGCGGCCCTTTCCCGGCAAACATCGCTTCGGACAACAGCGAGCCCGCGCGCACCACCGCCATCGCGGCGCCTTCGGTGAACCGGCCCACCGCCGCGAGCCCTTTCAGGCCGCTGTCCCGAAGCGCGGTGGCGATGGCAACCGCCCCGCGCTGCGTGCCCGCCGCCGCATCGGCCGCGGGCCACAGCGCCCGGAAGAAGAGGATGATTGCGCCCTGCAGCAGGGCGAACACCACGCGGAGCGACAGGTCCCGAACGGCGCCGCCCGCCGCGCCCATCCGCGCCCCCAGCCGCGCGACGACCACCCGCGCACCCGCCGCCCGCGCCGAAAACCATGCCGCCAGCGACAGGCGAGGCATCGCCACCCGCGGCACCCGCACGCTCAAACGCGGCAGACGGACGCTCGGCATCCGAAGACTGGGGAAACGAACCCGAGGAAGCGCCACATCAGGAAGCCTCGGGCGCGGCAAGGTCACACGCGGCAGCGTCACGCGTGGCATCGACACGCTCGGCATCGATACACGCGGCAGCCTCACACGCGGCAGATGAATTTCCGGAATCGGAATTGCGGGAATCCGGAGCCGAGGCAGCCTCGCCCGCGACATCGCCGCGCGCAATCGCGCGGCAAGCGTCGTCCGCCGCGCGTCCTTTCGCCTGATGCGCCGGGGGGTCGCGCTGATCCGCGCGAAATCCTCCTCGTTCCAGGAGGACGCCTCACCGGCGCGAGACGCGGCGTTCCGGCGCGCCGCCTCTTCGGCCGGCCCGGAAAAATCCCATTCGTCCGGCCCATTGGCCGCGCCTTCGCCGGCCGCAGGTCTGTCGTCTGTTGAATCGTTCATTGCCTGGCCCGGTCCATGCCTGTTCGGCGCGCCCCGCCCCCTGCGAGGGAGAAACGGGAGCGCACACAGGGCTCGAGAACCGCTGCCAGTTTGCCTTCAGCCGAAGGCCAACTGCGTGATCGCTTCGTGACCGAAGCCCCGGAAAGCGCGGAACCCCGCCATCCGTTGCCCGAACGCAACGCTCATCAAGCTGTCTGCGCCGCGCGCGATTTCACTTCGCGCGCCACGAGATAGAAGAGCGGCCCGAAGGAACCGGCAACAAGCGTCAGCACCACGAAGGGCCAGGGATTGACGCCGCTCGTCTTCGCATCGCCGATCATCCAGATGATCGCGAGCACGCAGACGATGACGAGATCGGTGAGCACCTGCATCCCGGCATAATTCTGGAAATGCTGCATGAAGATGCCGATATACCCGGCCTCCATCAGCGCCATGGCACTGAGCGCCCCGAAGGCGGCGATGACGGCCAGCAGAGCAACAAGACGGTGCGACATGGAAATTCCTCCCGATGGTGTGGTGCGTTGGGAGAAGTCTCGCCGCGCCGCATCAGCGCGGCAATTACCTGGGAGGTAGGAGCGAGACTGACGGTTCCACGCGCCCCTACTACATGTCATGCCCGGACTTGATCCGGGCATCCAGTAGCCGCCACAGGCGGCGTCCCCCTGCGCAAGAAATTCTTGTGAAGAGAGACGGCGCGCGCTGCGCGCCTTCTGGATTGCCGGGTCAAGCCCGGCAATGACGATGTGGCTTGACTTAATTCCACCCACAGATGTCATCCCGGGGCTTGTCCCCGGCCACTCGCAGCGCCATTTGCCGCAGCGGTCGACGCAACGCGCACCCTCACCCCAAACTCGTCAGCCTCGGCTGTCAGGCCCTCGTTGTAGGAATTGCTCGCAGCCGTTTCATTCGCAGAGCAGGCCGTTCCCTCACCAAGAAAGGCACCTCTCAGGAAGATAGTGTACCAAGAGATCACGCGACCGTTCTTGCAGATAACAGAGGCAAAACGATTGGCCTCTCCAGACCACCACGGAGACTTTAATCACTCTTTCTCTCTAGAAATTTGAGAAAGCCACTGGCGTACCCAAGCTCGAGCATCGAGATAGAAATGGTAAGGCTTTAACGCGGCTCGCCACCAAAACCCGAAAAACACTTCGTCCAGCGGCGGATGGAACGGCACACGCCTTGCCAAACCCAATTCAAAAACCGTCCGATTACGAGGAACAACATCTTCTGGAACGAATTCGATGTCTCGCGCCCACAAGCTCAACACTCCCTTGAGAGGCATATGATAGGAGATATCTGTTCCAGAGAAACTGGTGCAGTTAACAGCACAAACTCTGCCATGGCGGTCAAAAACTGGTCCACCGCTGTTTGCACCATACATTTTCATCTCGGACCGCAAGCACGGAAAAGGCATCACCACCTGACCTGCGCCCCAAGTTTCATCCAGTCGGAAGTAGAGTCTCGTGACCATTT
>NZ_BTVP01000011.1:0-87414 GCF_045863935.1 Parvibaculum sp.
TCGACATCTACGACATCAGCCGCGCCGTCGAGGACGGCGCCACCGTTCCGATCTATTACGAGAGCCGCCTCGCGCGCATCGAACTGCCGGAGGATGAGAAGCCGCGGATCGATGCCGAGATCGCGGAACTGACCGAAGATGAGGCCATCACCGAGCAGGAGAAAATCAAGCAGCGATGGGCGACCGTCGAGGCGCTGGTCGGCTCAGACAAGCGACTGTCCATGGTGGCGGAGGACCTCGTCCGTCATTTCGAGGAACGCGTGGACGCCATGGACGGCAAGGCCATGATCGTCTGCATGAGCCGGCGCATCTGCGTTGCGCTTTACCGGAAGATCGTCGAACTGCGACCCGAATGGCATAGCGACGACGATGCCGAAGGCACGGTGAAGGTCGTGATGACGGGATCGGCCTCCGATCCGCAGGACTGGCAGCCGCATATCGGCACCAAGTCGCGCCGCGATCTTCTTGCCAAGCGCGCGAAGAGCCCCGGTGATCAATTGAAGCTCGTCATCGTCCGCGACATGTGGCTCACCGGCTTCGACGCGCCCTCGATGCACACCATGTATGTCGACAAGCCGATGCGCGGCCATGGGCTGATGCAGGCAATCGCCCGCGTCAATCGCGTCTTCCGCGACAAGCCGGCCGGTCTCGTCGTCGACTACATCGGCATTGCCCAGAACCTCAAAAGCGCGCTCAGCCAGTATTCGGCGGACGACCAGCGCCAGGCCGGGGTCGACGAAGCCGAGGCCGTCGCTGCGCTGATCGAGAAGTTCGATGTCGTGAAAGCCATGTATCACGGCTTCGACTATGCGAGCGGTCTTGCCGGAACGGGCCATGAGCGGCTTGCCGTTCTTGCCGGAGCGATCGACTGGATTCTCGGAAAGCAGCACGAGGCGGCCGCGCGCGAAACGACCGAGGATGGCAAGCGGCGGGAGAACCGCCGCTATCAAGACGCCGTGCTGGCGCTCTCCAAGGCTTTCGCGCTCGCCTCGGGCCGCGAGGCAGCGCGGCGCGGAGGAGGGGCTCACTCAGGACGAAATTGCCTTCTATGACGCTCTCGCGGAGAACGAGAGCGCTGTCAAAGCTATGGGGAATGATGCTCTCAAGCTGATCGCCCACGAGTTGCTGGAGAGCCTCCAGGGCAATGTGACGGTGGATTGGTCCCGCCGCGAAAGCGCGCGGGCCCGCATGCGGGTTCTGGTGAAGCGGATACTCCGCAAGCACGGATATCCGCCGGACATGCAGGACGCTGCTGTGCAAACCGTGCTGCGTCAGGCCGAGGCGCTGTCTGCGAGTTGGGTGGCTTAGGCGGGAGCTATAAGAACCGAGCGCGTTCGGAAAAACGGCCCGAAATTAGAAAAAACGCCTCAGGTTTTACGGAGGTTGGTGGCCAAAGGCTGCTCGGGAATGCATTCCTTGAAAGTGACATCTTGTGCAGGAACCGCGTCCTATAGATCCTGATCTTCCGGCAAGTGGGCGGCGTAAGTACCTGTAGCCATTAGAAAAAATTGGATATTTCCAGATTCTCTTTTTGTGCAACCAGATTCAGGTTTTATGCGATCCTACACATTTCTTGCCCCCAAAAACCCATATCCATTTCGCCGATAATATATATTATGAAGAATAATAATTCTGCCAAAGACCGGGTTTCCGCGCATTCTTCCACTCGAGGCCACACTTCGCCCTGAACCGGCCCTCATTGGGTAATTCGGTGGCGGGCTGAACGGAAAGCCCGCTCGTTTGTTCTTCCTTCAATGGGCGCTGGGGGCGTCGAAGTCTGGAGGAACAGATCAATGACGCAATTCAGAAAGATCCTGCTTGCCGGTACCGCAAGCTTCGCGCTCGTCGCGACGCCGGTTGTCGCGGCCGATGTTCTCGGCGGCGCCACGGGTGCTGCCTCGGGCACGGCCTCCGGCGCGGTCGACGCCACCGGCTCCGCTGCCGGCAACACCATCGGCGGCTCCGCTGAAACGGCTGGCGATGCCGAAGTTGGCGCTGGTATGGCCCAGATGGACACCGGCGGCAGCATCGACGTCGACACGCCCACACCGCCCGCATCTGGCGTCGAGAATGCACCCACGGCGCCTGCAGCGCCCGGCGCCGCTGACGTCGATCCCACCTCGAAGCTCACGGAGATGGGATACACCGACATCGCGCCGGCTGAAGGTTCGGTCACGTCAGGTGGCGAAGCGTCTTACACGGCCACCAATGCCGAGGGCCAGCGCGTCAACGTCGTCGTTGACGGGCGCACCGGCGCGGTTGTGAGCGAGCAGCCTGCGGACGAGACGCAGGACAGCATGGAGTAAATC
The DNA here is from genome assembly GCF_045863935.1 of Parvibaculum sp. GTDB lineage: Bacteria > Pseudomonadota > Alphaproteobacteria > Parvibaculales > Parvibaculaceae > Parvibaculum. The sequence continues at coordinate 2,310 of NZ_BTVP01000011.1, forward strand.
CCGCCGGGAAACGCTCAGAGATCGGATGAGGATTGGCGCGGAATACAGCAGTATTCCGCGCTTTTCTGTGTGAAGGCACGGACCGTCTGCGTGAGAGATTTTCTCCCTTTTTCTGAACGGTCCCGCCGCCCGTCCGTTGGTCTGTGAGAGGCGCGGGGCCACGAAAACCAGGAGGAACATGATGATGAAGTTCAGACAGAAGCTGTTGGCCGGCATTGGCGTTCTTGCGCTCAGCGCGACCCCTACCCTCGCTGGCAATGCGCTCCCGCAGGAAGGCGCCGGCACGACGACCGGCGCCGTCGACGCCAGCGCACCCCAGAATGTCGAAGACCTGGGCTACAGCAACATCGAGCCTGTCCGCCGGGCCAGCGTCCCGGCTGATCGGCTCGCTTTCAACGCTGTGGACCCGGTTGGCAATCCGGTGCTGCTGATCGTCGACCGTTCGACGGGCCGCGTTGTCGGAGAAGGGGAAATGCGGACGCTCCCCACGCCATCGAAGAACCAGTAACTGCACGGACCGGCCGATTCACCGGAACCGCATGGGGCGCGTCCGCAAGACGCGCCTCTTTTGCGTTCGGTCTGCCTTGTTCTCGCCCGGTGAGCGGTATTTTCAAGGCCTTGTGAACCGAAGGCGTCCTCGCTGGTTGTTAAGGAAGGCGCGCCTGACCTTCCAGCCGGGCGCGCGAATTGCACACAGGAGGAACATTGCAATGACCGATCTCAGGAAACTTCTTCTCGCCAGTGCTGCCGGCCTCGCTCTGACGGCCGGTCCGGTCCTCGCGGAAGGCACCTACGATCAGGCGCCCGAGAAGGACATGCAGACCGAAGGTGCGATGGAGCTCGACACCTCTGCCGATACGGACTCCGTGGCGCAGCTCGAGTCCCTTGGCTACACGGATGTGGAGCCCATCGAGGCGCAGGGCGATGCCGCGCCGGAAGGCCAGGCCTACTTCACCGGCACCAACGCGGATGGCGATCCCGTGACCATCCTCTTCGACGAGGAGGCTGGCACCGTCATCAGCGAGGAGCCGTCCCAGTAATCGGCTTTTCGACCGGTGATATCCGGAAAGACGGCGCGGAAGTTTCGGCTTCCGCGCCGTCGCCGTTCATCGGGTATCAGAGCGTGAATTCGATCTGCATGCCGTCGAAAGCGGGCCGGACGCCTTCGGGCAGTTGCGCCGCCAGCTCCGCATAGTCGAGGTCGACATGCATGTTGGTGAGCACACCCTGTGGCGCCCTCGCCCGCTTCAGCCACTCGAGCGCCATCTCCACATGCGCATGCGTCGGATGCGGCGTGTAGCGCAGCGCATCGACGATCCAGCAATCTATTCCGTCGAGTAGCGCGAAACTTTCATCCGGTATGCCAACGGCATCCGCCGAATAGGCCAAGGGGCCGAAGCGGAAGCCCAGCGACCGGATGCTGCCGTGATCCTGGTCGAACGGAATGGCCTCGATGGTCCCGCCCGGCCCCTCGATATGAATGGCGTGCCCAGGTTTTTCGATCAGGTGATCGTTGAGGATCGCCGGATAACCCGAGCCCGGCTTCTCCCGGAAGCAGTAGCCGAAGCGCGACAGCAGCGTCTCATGGGTCGGCCGGTCCATCCAGCAATCGACACGGCGGCGCTTGTTGATGGCCAGCATCCGCAGGTCGTCGATCCCGTGGCACTGGTCGGCATGGTCATGCGTGAAGAGAACCGCGTCGGCCCAGCCGATCTTCGCATCGATGAGCTGGTCGCGCATGTCCGGCGAAGTGTCGACGAGCACAACCGTTTTCGCCGTCGGATCCTTGTCCCATTGCTCGATCAGCAGCGAGCACCGCCGTCTGCGGTTCTTCGGTTCTTCCGGGTTGCAGGCGCCCCAGAACGGCCCGCCAATGCCGGGCCGGGGCACGCCGCCGGACGAACCGCAGCCGAGGATCGTCGCGCGCAGCTTCATGGCCGCAGCACCGCTTCCGGCGGAACGCGGGCAAAGAGCTTCAGGAAATTCGCCGTCGTCGCCTCCGCGAGTTCGGCCGCCGTCACGCCTTTGATCTCCGCGAGCCTGGCTGCCGTGTGAACGACGAAGCTCGGCTCGTTGCGCTTGCCGCGTTTCGGCACCGGCGCGAGATAAGGCGCATCCGTCTCGACCAGCAGCCGCTCCATCGGAACTGCCGCCGCCGTCTCGCGCAGGCTCTCCGCGTTCCTGAAGGTCACGATCCCGGAAAAGGAAACGTAAAGCCCGAGTTCGAGTGCTTTTTCAGCGAGTTGTGGGCTGGAAGTAAAGCAATGCAGGAGGCCCGGGAAAGCGCCCTTCCCCATCTCTTCATCCAGTATCTGAGCCGTGTCCTCATCCGCATCGCGCGTATGCACGATGAGCGGCAGGCCCGTCTCGCGCGCCGCCGCGATATGCGCCCGGAAATTCCGCTGCTGCGCCTCGCGCGGGGAATGCTCGTAGAAATAATCGAGCCCCGTCTCGCCGATGCCGACGACCTTCGGATGCTTCGCGAGCTCCACCAGCGTCGCCTTGTCCGTCTCGGGCTCGCTCGCCGCCTCATGCGGATGAATGCCGACGGTGCAGAATACATGCGGAAAGCGTTCCGCCACTGCCTTCACCCGGTCGAACTCGCTCACCTTGGTCGAGATCGTCACCATCAGCCCGACGCCTGCCGCATGCGCGCGCGCCACCACCTCGTCGACTTCCGGCCCGAAATCGGGAAAGTCGAGATGGCAATGGCTGTCCACGAGCACCGGCAGCGTCATGACTGTGCGGCCTCCGGCTCGACATAGCGCGGGAACACGCCCTGCGGCGCGGGCAGCGGCGTGCCGGGCTTGAGCGCCCCTGCGGGCCCGAGCGTCGCGAAGCCGCGCGCCTCCGGTCCGAGCGAAAGCTGGTCCAGCATCTTCGCCGCCGATTCCGGCACCACCGGCTGCACCAGGATCGCGATGTGCCGGATCGTCTCCGCCAGCACATAGAGCACCGTCGCCATGCGCGCCGGATCGGTCTTCTTCAGCGCCCAGGGTGCCTGCTCGTCGATATAGCGGTTCGCATCGCCGCAGACGGACCAGATCGCCTCCAGCCCCTTGTGGAAGAGTTGCGCGTCGAACGCCTCCCGCACCCGGTCGAGAAGCCCATAGGCCGCATCGAGCAGCGCCTTGTCCGCATCGGTGAACGCGCCATGCTCCGGCACCGCGCCGCCGCAATTCTTCGCGATCATCGACAGCGAGCGCTGCGCCAGATTGCCGAGATCGTTGGCGAGATCGCCATTCGTCCGGTGCACGATCGCCTTGTGCGAGAAGTCGCCGTCATTGCCGAACGGCACCTCGCGCAGCAGGAAATAGCGCGAGGCGTCGAGCCCGTAGGTCGCCACGAGATCGGCGGGCGCGATCACATTGCCGAGCGACTTCGACATTTTCTGTCCCTCGACCGTCCACCAGCCATGCGCGAACACGCGCTTGGGCGGTTCGAGCCCGGCGGCGAGCAGGAAGGCCGGCCAGTAGACGGTATGGAAACGCAGGATGTCCTTGCCGATCATGTGCAGGTCGGCCGGCCAGTAGCGCTTGTAGGCGTCGGCCCCCGTGTCGGGATAGCCGACGGCCGTTATGTAGTTCGTCAGCGCGTCGAGCCACACATACATCACGTGTTTCTCGTCGCCCGGCACGGGGATGCCCCAGTCGAAAGTCGTCCGGCTGATCGAGAGATCGTGGAGCCCCCCCTTCACGAAACTCACCACTTCGTTGCGCCGCGCGGTCGGCGCGATGAAGTCGGGATGGCTCTCGTAGAATTTGAGCAGCGGTTCCGCCCAGGCCGACAGCTTGAAGAAATAGGAGGGCTCTTCGACCCATTCGCATTCGGCGCCCGTGGGCGCGATCTTCTTGCCGTTCGGGCCGGCGGTCAGCTCGTCCTCGCCGTAAAAGGCTTCGTCGCGCACCGCATACCAGCCGGAATAGGAACCGAGATAGATGTTCCCGCTCGCTTCGAGCTTCTTCCAGATATCCTGGCACGACGCCGTATGACGCGGTTCCGTCGTGCGGATGAACTCATCGTTCGAATAATTCATCGCCTCGCAGAGATCGCGGAAATTCTGCGACACGCGGTCGGTGAACGCCTGCGGCGTCACGCCCGCCAGCGCCGCCGCCTTCTCCACCTTCTGCCCGTGCTCGTCCGTGCCCGTGAGGAACATCACGTCGAAGCCGTCCAGCCGCTTGAAGCGCGCAAGCACGTCGCAGGCCAGCGTCGTGTAGGCATGCCCGATATGCGGCACGTCGTTCACGTAATAGATCGGCGTCGTAACGTAGAAGGCTTTGGGAGCGCTCATTCTTCTTTCGAACCGGGTTGTCTCGTTACATCCATATCGTCCCACCCTCCCCTGGGGGAGGGTCGAAAAATTCAAGCAAAGCGAGAATTTTTCGGGGCGAGGGCGCGGCCTGTGCCGTTCAAGCGCCGGCGCCCTCGCTCGCGACCGCTTCGAGCATCGAAAAGACGTTCAGAATCACGAGCTTGCGATCCGTGTTGAGCGCCTCGCCGCGAGCGGTCATTTGGCTGATCTTTTCCCATACCTCGACCCAGCGATCAAGGCTGCCCCCGGCCGCGAGCCGCTGCATCGCGGCCCCCTCTCCTGCCACGATGTCGGGTCCCGGATCGAGCCCCGCGCCTGCCCGCACGAGCCGTTGCAGCCAGTGCGTCAGGAGTTCGATCATCGTCTCGTAGGTCTCGCCCGCGCCTCGTTTGCCCGCCTTGTCGGCAAAGGCGTGAAGCGCGGCAATGTCGGGACGCGGCAATTGAACGAGGAGCGACGCGAGTTCCTTGTAGAGCGCGAGCCCGCCGCTGCCCGCAATCGAAAGCGCACGTCCCGCGCTCCCTTCGGCAAGATGCGCGAGCGCCGGCCGGTCCGCTTCCGGCGTCGCTGAAAATTTCCGCCGCTGCTCGTTCGCCCTCTCTTCAGCCTGGCCCTCCGCATCGGCGATCAGGGTCACGATGTCGTCCAGCCCCAGCGGTGTCATCCGCAGTGTGCGGCAGCGTGAACGGATCGTCGGCAGGAGCCGCCCCGGCTGATGGGAAAGCACCAGAAACAGCCCGTTCGCGGGCGGTTCTTCAAGTGCTTTCAGAAGAGCATTGGCCGCGTTCGTATTCATCTCGTCCGCGCTGTCGATCACGACCACGCGCCAGGCGCCACGTTCGGCTGCCGTCAGCGCGAAGAAATGGCCGATGCGGCGCACCTCGTCGACCGTGATCACCGTCTTCAGCTTCTTCGTCTTCTCATCCCAGGGACGCCGCACGGTGAGAAGGTTCGGATGGCTTCCGGCCGCGATCTGGTGGAAGGCACGCGAAGTCTCCGGCACCGAGAGGTCGCGCGCGCCCGCCGCCCTCGCCGCCTCCGCCGAGCCGTAATGCAGGACGAAACGCGCCATCCGGTAGGCGAGCGTCGCCTTGCCGATCCCCTTGGGGCCGGTCAGCAGCCAGGCATGCTGCATCCGCCCGCTCATGAAGGCGTCGAACAGCGCGCGCTCCGCCTCGGCCTGGCCTCTGAAACCGGCCGTCTCCCGCGGATGCGGGTACTCGCCCAGCCGGTCGCTTTCGGGAATCTCTGTCTCGCTCATGCCCTTTGGTAGCACGGGCCGCCGCGCCGCGTCATGCCCGGCCCCGCCATCCGAAATTGTCACGAGACTGAGACGAACCCGTCGTTTCGCCGTCACGGGCTCCTGTTAGACCGGCTTTACCGGTCAAAACCGCCATTCGTTCGGTTTTGTCGTTCATACCGACGGGGGCCTCGATGCTCGATCTCGACAATGTAACCGTCCGCTACGCCAATCGCGTGACCGCGCTCGAAGCGGCAAGCGCCTCCTTCCCGCGCGGGCAGTTCATCGTCCTGCTCGGCCCCTCGGGCGCGGGCAAGTCCACCCTGCTCCGCTGCCTCAACGGTCTGGTCCGCCCGGCCTCCGGCAAGGTCTCCCTGGAGGAAGGCGGCAACATCCTCGCGAGCCGCGCCGCGCTGCGCCAGCACCGCCGCCGTACCGGCATGATCTTCCAGCAGCACCACCTGATCGGCCGCCTCACCGCACTCCAGAACGTGCTCATGGGCCGCCTCGCCTTCCACACTACCCTGCGTTCCCTGCTGCCACTGCCGGAGGCGGACAGGCTCGTCGCCCTCGAGGCGCTGGACCGTGTCGGCCTTGCCGACCGCGCACTCCACAGGGCGGACCAGCTCTCGGGCGGCCAGCAACAGCGTGTCGGCATCGCCCGCGCTCTCGCCCAGAAGCCCAACCTCATTCTCGCGGACGAGCCTGTCGCCTCGCTCGACCCCGCCACCGCCGACAAGGTGCTCGCTCTCCTCCACCGCATCTGCTGCGAGGACGGCATCACTGCGGTCGTAAGCCTCCATCAGGTCGAACTCGCGCGCCGCTATGGCGGCCGGATCTATGGCCTGGCTGGCGGCCACATCGTCTTCGATGGCGCCGCCGCCGAACTCGACGCCGTCACACTCGATCGGATTTACGGCCCTGCCTCCATCCCCTCCGTTCAACCCGGCCCCCTTCAGACCGAGCCGAGCACGGCTCGCCTGAAGATGGCCAAAACAGCCTGAGGAAAGTTCGATGACATTCTTCCTGAACCGCCGGTCGCTGATCGCCTCCGTTCTTGCGGCCGCTGCCGCCTTCACGCCCCTCGCGGCATCCGCGCAGGAGCCGAACCCCGACACGCTCCGCGTCGCATTGCTGCCGGACGAAAATGCCGCAACGCTCATTCAGAACGCGCAGCCCTTGAAGGAATACCTTGCCGCGACGCTCGGCAAGAAGATCGAGATCATCGTCACCACCGACTATTCCTCCATGATCGAGGCCATGCGCTTCGGCCGCATCGAGGTCGGATATTTCGGTCCCTTCTCCTACGTCCTCGCGAAATCGAAGGCGCCGGAAATCGAACCCTTCGCCGTCGGCGTCGAAAAGGGCAAGCCCACCTACAACTCCGTTCTGATCGCAACGGCGGGCGGCCCGGTCGCTTCAGTCTCGGACATCAAGGGCAAGTCCTTCGGCTTCGGCGATCAGGCGTCGACCTCGAGCCACCTGGCGCCGCGCGCCCATCTCGCGAAACAGGGCCTTGTGGGCGGCGTGGACTACAAGCCCGTCCACCTCGGGACACATGATGCGGTCGCCCGCGCCGTTCAGGCAGGCCAGATTCCGGCCGGCGCCCTGTCCGAACCGATCCTGCGGACGCTCATCGAACGCGGCACGGTCGACGCGTCAAAGATCGTGGAACTCGACATCACCGCGCCGATCCCCAACTACCCGATCACCATGCAGGGATATCTGGCACCGGAACTGAAAGAAAAGATCCGCGCCGCCTTCCTTGAACTGAAGGACGAAACGGTTCTCGCCTCCTTCCGCGTCGAAGGCTTCCAGCCGACGTCCGACGAGTCCTACGACATTCTCCGTGAGACCGCGCAAATTCTGAACCTCGAACTCGCGCAGATGAACTGAGATGAGCATGTCGCAAACCTACGCGACGATCCTGGCCGAAGAGCGCCGCGGCGGCATTCGCCGTGCGGCGCTCGCGGCGATCGTCCTTGCCGTCTGCGTCGCGGCCCTCTGGATCACGGGCTTCTTCGACGGACGCCGCTTTGCCGAAGGCCTTCCGGCCCTTGGTCAGCTTGCCACCGAAATGGTGCCGCCCGACTTCGGTCGCTGGCAACATTGGTTGAGGCCGCTTCTCGACACGCTCGCCATGTCGGTCGCCGGCACCGTCCTCGCCGTCGTCGTTTCGCTGCCGCTTGCAATCCTTGCCGCACCGAACACATCGCCCAACGCGTTGCTCTGCCAGATCACGCGCACGGTCCTCGCCTTCCTTCGCTCGGTCCCGGAAATCATTCTGGGCGTCATCTTCGTCGCGGCGGTCGGCTTCGGTGCCTTGCCGGGCGTTCTCGCCCTCGCGCTTCACTCGGTCGGCATGGTCGGCAAGTTCTACGCGGAGGCGATCGAGCATGTCGATCCGAAGCCGCTGGAGGCTGCACGCGCGGCCGGCGCCACGCCCATGCAGGTCATCGTCCATTCGGTGTTGCCGCAGGTCTTCCCGCAACTCGCCGACATCACGCTTTATCGCTGGGAATATCACTTCCGCGCCTCCGCCGTGCTCGGCATCGTCGGTGCGGGCGGCATCGGCTTCGAGTTGATGGCGGCGCTGCGCCTCATCGCCTACGACCAGGTCTCGGCGATCCTGCTCTCGATCCTCGCCTGCGTCGTCGTTGTCGACGCGCTCGGCGCTAGGCTTCGCAAGGCGCTCAAGTAGAAGAGAAGAAACGAATGCAAAAGAAGAAAATTGTCGTCACCAATCGCGTCTTTCCGGAAACGCGGGCCCTTCTCGAAGCCCATGCGCAGCTTGTCGTCAACCCGGATGAAGCGCCATGGCCGCCGGAGCTGTTGCGCGAACATTGCCGCGATGCTTTCGGCCTCATGGCCTTCATGACGGACAGCATCGGTTCGGATTTTCTGGCCGCATGTCCGCAGCTCCGCGTGATCGGCGCGGCGCTCAAGGGTTACGACAATATCGATATCGAAGCCTGCACGCGCGCGGGCGTCACCGTCACCATCGTGCCCGACCTGCTGACCGTCCCCACGGCGGAACTTGCCATCGGTCTTATGCTCGCCCTCGGGCGCAACATTGTCGCGGGCGACACCGCCATCAGAAGAGACGGCTTCGCGGGCTGGCGCCCTGCCCTTTACGGCACGGGCCTCGACGGCGCGACGGTCGGCATTCTCGGCTTCGGTCTCGTCGGACAGGCCATCGCCGAACGTCTCGTTTCTTTCCGGTGCCGTATCGTGGCGTCGGATGCGGCGGCACGACCGCAAGGCGGCAATCCGCATGTCACCTTCGCGGACATGGAGAGCGTCATTGCCGAAGCGGACTGGCTTGTTCTTGCTCTGCCTCTCACGGACGTCACGCAACACATCATCGGCCGTGCGGCCATCGCGCGCATGAAACCCGGTTCCCGCATCGTGAACCCCGCGCGCGGCTCGCTTGTGGACGAAGCGGCGATTGCCGACGCGCTTGAAACGGGTCACCTGGCAGGCTACGCGGCCGACGTCTTCGAATGCGAAGACTGGGCGCGCGATGAACGGCCCGGCGAAATAGAACCGCGCCTCCTCGGTAATGCCGCGCGCACGGTCCTCACCCCGCATATCGGTTCTGCCGTTGTCGATGTCAGGCGCAACATCGAACTTTCGGCGGCGCGCGGCATTGTCGACGTCCTCGCCGGACGTGCTCCCGCTCATGCCGTGAATGCTCCCGCCGGTACTCTCCTGGAAATCATCGAAGATGTTGAACCTGCTCCATACAAGAACATTTCTGGCGGTCGTTGACACAGGCGGCTTCCGCGCCGCCTCGCGCGTTCTCGATATCGCGCCTTCGACCATCATGGACCATGTCGGCCAGCTTGAGGCTGAACTCGGCGCCTCGCTGATCGTGCGCCGCCGCGGTTCGGCGCAGCCGACGCCGCAAGGCGCGGCCTTCCTGCCGCTGGCACGCGCGCTCGTCTCGACCGCCGAACGCGCCCATGCCGTCGTTGCCGGCGGCCCCCTGCGTCTCGCCGCATCGAGTAATATCGGCACCTACATGCTTCAGGCGCCGCTTGCCGATTTCCGGCAGCGATATGGTTCCGATGTCGATCTCTGGATCGGGAGCAACCCGGCCGCTTTCGAGAGGCTCAGTCAGGGTGCGGCCGATCTCGCGATTGTCGAATGCTGGCAACCCTCGGATGAATTCGAGGAACATCGCTGGCTCGACGAGCGTCTGGTCGTCATCGTCGATCCCGCCCATCCCTGGGCGGCGCGCGAAAGTCTGGAGGCGGAGGAATTGATCGGCGAGAGGTTGCTCGGTGGCGAGCGTGGAACGGGGACGGGTACGCTCCTCCGCCGGCGTCTCGGGCCGGTCGCCTCGCAGCTCACCACCGTCGACGGCTTCGGCAACACGGAGGCCGTAAAGCGCGCCGTGCGCGCGGGGCTCGGCATTTCCCTCGTCATGCAGGCATCGGTGACGGACGAAGTTGCGGCAGGCACGCTCGTAGCCTTGCCCCTGAAGGACAAGGAACTCGTGAAGGAAACAAAGATCGTCCTCCGTCGCGACATGCCGAAGGGCTCCGCCGCGCGGCGCTTTCTCGGTCACGCGCTGATGCGCGGAGTAAAGCCTGAAGAAATTTTATCCGGTGGTTCTAGCGCGCAGCGCTGAGGCCGTCGTCGCGTGTCTGTGCGAGCTGACGGTCTCCGGGCCGCTTCACGGCCGCTGCGAGCACATTGACCTGCGCATTCAGATCCTCCGCGAGAGGATCGACCCTCTCCTCATTGACCGCCACTTCGTAATAAAGATGGTTGCCGGTTGCGAGGCCCGTCATCCCGACATATCCGATGACGTCGCCCTTCCTCACCCCTGCACCAGGACGAATGCCGGGCGCGAAGCCCGCGAGATGCGCGTAATAGGTTTCGACGGTTTCCGAATGTTTGATCGTGACGAGCTTGCCGTAGTTTCCGCGCCACGCGGCGATGCCGACGATGCCGTCTTCGGTCGCGTAGACCGGCGTCCCCTTCGCTGCCGCGTAGTCGACGCCCTTGTGCATCTTCCGCGTCTTGAGGACGGGGTGCACGCGCCATCCATAGCCGGATGTCATGCGTGCCTTGGTCACGTCGATGGGGTCGCCGAAATGCAGCGGCCGGTCGGGGTAGCTTGCAGGTGCCTGGGCGGGTCTCGTCAACGGCAGAACATACGCCACCGTCGCGACGTCGTTTTCGTTGCTGCGGGCATGGGCCGAAAAAGCGGGGATAACAAAAAAGACGGAGAGGAGAAGAAGCGCGGCGCCGGAGGGAAACGATTTGCCAAAGTTGATCCGGTGTCGTCGTTTCATCGGCGATCCTTCTTCTTCGTGTGGCCGGCGCGGTCGCCGGAATACTCTCTCGGGGATAAGTTGACTGGGAGTTCTATAGTCGAGGACCCGGCCCGGGGCAAATGTCTTTAACCAAACTCTTTGTTACGGTTCGGTGACATTTCAATGACAGTCGCGGTCGAGATATCCCCGAACCACGGCCCAGATGGCCTCCGCCACCTCGCCCTTGTCCCTCTCCGCATCGATGACGACGCAGCGTTCCGGCTCATTTTTTGCAATGTTTAGAAAGGCTTGGCGCAATGTCTGGTGGAATTCGATTTCCATGCGCTCATAGCGGTCCTCGCCATTCGCGCGCCGGCCAGCCCTGGCGAGCCCCGTCTCCGGCGAGAGATCGAGGACAAGCGTCAGTGCCGGCATGTCATCGCCGACCACTAACTCTCTGAGATCATTCACGAATTTCTGTCCGAGCCCCTGCGCGACGCCCTGATACGCCATCGTCGAGTCGGCAAAGCGGTCGCAGACCACCCACTCGCCACGTGCCAGCGCCGGACGGATCGTCTGTGCGAGATGATCTTCACGCGCGGCAAACATCAGCAGGGCTTCGGCCTTGGGCGTCCAGCGGTCCGTGTCGCCATTGACGATCAGTCTACGGATCGCTTCCGCTCCCGGCGCCCCGCCGGGCTCACGCGTCACGACAACCTTGTGGCCTTGCTCTTCGAGCTTCGCCGCGAGAAGACGCACCTGCGTCGACTTGCCTGCACCCTCTCCGCCTTCGAGCGTGATGAAGCGTTTGCGCGGCACCGGCTCAACTGCCGCCGAGAAGCATGTGCTTGAGAGAGCCCATGGCGCGCCCGAAGATGCCCTGGCGCTCGACGGCGCCACCGGCGACGAGCGGATACTCGCGAACCGGCATCTGCGGCGCCTCGACACGCAGCGTTCCGACGCGCTGGCCTGCGGCAACAGGCGCTTCGATCGGCGCGTCGTAGACAAGCGTTACCTTCATGTCCTTGCGCTGCTCAGGGGACATGATGATGTCGATGTCGGTCTTGCTGACGAGCGGCACTTCGCCATAGGTGCCTTGCCAGACGGGTGCATTGTCGATCGGCGTCCCGGCGGTGAAGAGCTTGTAATGCTTGAAGGAACGGAAGCCCCAGTCGAGCAGGCGCACGCTTTCGTCCGCGCGCGCCTTCTCGCTCGGCAAACCGTTAAGCACCAGAATGAGCCGCTGATCCTTGCGCTTCGCGGACGCGACAAGGCCGTAGCCCGAAGCTACCGTGTGCCCCGTCTTCAATCCGTCCACTGAAGGATCGAGATAGAGCGCGGGATTGCGGTTGCCCTGCTTGATGCCGTTCCAGGTGAAGTCCGTCTCCTTGAAGATCGGATAATATTCGGAGAAATCGGAAATCAGGTGACGGGCAAGAACCGCCAGGTCGCGCGGCGTCATCAAATGATCGGGATGCGGCCATCCGGTTGAATTTTCGAAGTTGGAATTCTGGAGTCCGATCTCCTTCCCGCGCTCCGTCATCGCTTCGGCGAAGGCCGATTCCGAACCCGAGAGCGCTTCGGCCGTCGCTATGCAGGCGTCGTTACCGGATTGAACGATGATGCCGCGCAGGATCGCATGGACGGGCACCGTCGTATTCAAATCGGCGAACATCGTCGAGGAACCAGACGCCGCACCGCCGGCGCGCCATGCGTGCTCGCTGATCTTGAACTCGTCGTCCATCGACACACTGCCGTCGTCGAGCGCGTTGAACAGCATTTCCAGCGTCATGAGTTTGCTCATGCTCGCCGGATGCATCTGCTCGTCGGCATTCTTCCCCCACAACACCGTCCCGGTGTCGTAGTCCATGAGAATGGCATACTCGGCCTGGGTGTCGAACGCCTGTGCATTGCGCGGCGCAACGAGGAGCACGCAGAACATGGCCGTGAAAAATGCGGAGATCAGTGTCAGGTGCTTCATAAGTCTCGCTCTGGCTTTGGACGCTTCCGGTTCACCGAAGCATCAATCGACGACAATTCGGGCGCCTTTGTGGCCTTGCGCAATGACGCTCTGGAGTGAGCTGTCCGCCGCAGGCACATCGCTGAGCGGTCCGACACGGACCCTGTAATACGGCGTTCCGTCGATCATGGTGGTCTGGATTTCCACCTGTCCGACGCCGGTCAGTTGCTGGCGCACCGCCTCCGCGTTCTGGAGGTTCTGGAATGATCCTGCCTGCACATAGAGATTGCCGGGGCCAGTTACCGGAACCTGATCGACGGTTTCGGCGCTGCGAGGCGCGGGGGTGTCGGAAATGGGGCTCATCGTTGCCGTGGGAGCGGCGGGCGGCGGCGCGCTTGCAGCGCCCGACGGTGCGGCAAGGACAGACGTGGAAACGGAGGCAACGGCTGTCACCGGTGCGGTGCCCGATACCCGGCGTTCGTCGTTCGGAGTTACAACCGGCGGCGCCACGAACGTCTCGGCAACGGCTCTTCCATCTCCGATACCGCCCTCGAGCGGCGCGCGTCCGATATACTGAACGCGAACCTTGGCCGTGCCCTTCTGCATGAACCCGAGCATGTCGGCTGCTTTCTTCGACATGTCGATCTCGCGGCCGGCGGCAAAGGGTCCGCGATCGTTGATACGCACGATCAGCGACTTTCCATTTTCAAGATTGGTCACGCGCGCAAGAACCGGCATCGGCAGCGTCGGATGTGCTGCGGTTAGCTGGTTCTCGTCGAAGACTTCGCCATTGGCCGTGCGCTTGCCGTGGAACTGCGGGCCGTACCAGGAGGCGATGCCAGTCGAGTCGTACTTTTCGTTTTCGCTCGGGTAATACCAGATGCCGTTGATCTGATAGGGGTTGCCGACTTTGTAGACACCCCCGCCCTGTTTGAGCGGCGAGGAGCGCGGCGTCTCGGTGGTGCCGCAAGCCGCAAGCACGAGGGCGAGCGGAACGACAAAGGCAAGGATAACGGCGCGCGGCATCATGGGGCCGCGGCGAACCGTTTCTTGAGGTCGAATGAACATCGGAAAACCCCGTCCGAGGACTCTGGCTGCTCCAATCGGCAGCGAATCACCCCGCGAACACAATGGAATCTCTTATAATCAGCCGCGCTTGCAGCGGCAAGAAGCGGCTCGGAAAGGACCATTTGCGGCGCTGTATGAATGATCCCATCATGCCCGAATGAACATTCCGTTTGCCAACGAAAAGAAACGCCGTGAACCATTCCCGCCCTGCCGCCGGCCCCTCCCTCACCGAGACATTGGTCCCGCTCATCCGCGCGAAGCCCGTAAACGACGCGGATATCGAGGCAGCGGCCCTTTTCACGCTCGATGCTGTTGCTAACAGCCTGGCCGGGCGGAATTCGGCGCCGGGCCGCATTCTGCTTGATTGGTGGCGTGCTTCGCCCTCCAACGCCGCCCCGGATCCGGGCCGCGAAGCCTTTTTGATGGGCGCTCTTTGCCACATTCTGGAAACTGACGACCTCCATCGGGAGTCGGTCGTACATCCCGGCTGCGTCGTCGTTCCTGCGGCATGGGCGCTCGCAAGGAAGCGTGGAGCAACTGGACGGAGTTTTCTCACTTCCGTTCTCCACGGCTTTGAAGCAGCGGCGCGGGTTGGAATGGCGGTCGGTCCGGCCCACTACAAAATCTGGCACAACACGGCGACCTGCGGACCTTTCGGTTCGGCGATGGCGGCCGCCGCGCTGTTGGGCCTCGAAGATGGCGAGGCCGTTCATGCGCTCGGCAATGCTGGAAGCCAGTCGTCCGGTCTCTGGCAGTTTCTCGAAACCGGCGCCATGACGAAACATCTGCACGCGGGCCACGCCGCTGAAGCGGGCATACGCGCGGCCGAACTTGCCGCCTTCGGCTTTACGGGCCCTCCGAAAATCCTTGAAGGCGACAAGGGATTCTTTCGGGCTGCCTGCCCCGACGCCGATCCGGAAGCGGTTATTCGGGATCCGTCAGCGCCCTGGCAACTGACCCGGACCTCGATAAAGCCCTGGCCCTCCTGCCGCCACACGCACCCGACGATCGACGCGGCGGAGGAGCTGCGAACCCGGCTGATCGCCGATGGGCACGCACCGGACGACATCGCCGCTGTCGAGGTTTCGACTTACCAGGCCGCGCTCGATGTCTGCGACAGGCCGAAGGCTACAAGCGACTACGAGGCAAAATTTTCTCTCCAGCACGCCGTCGCCGCTGGCTTGCTCCTGTCCCGCGTCGATTTTGAGGCGTTCGGTCCGGAAGCGCGGCAGCGCTGTGCGGACCTCGCTACGCGCGTGCAGGTGAACGCCGAGAACCCCTGGGCTTCGGCTTACCCGAAATCATGGGGAGGACGCGTACGCGTAAAGCTCACCGGCGGTGAGGAATACGAAGCAGCGCGAACCAACGCCAAGGGCGATCCCGAAGCGCCGCTCAGCCGGAACGATATGATCGCCAAGGCCGAGATGCTCCTCCGCCACGGCGGCGTTGCAGCGCCTGCAGCCATCGTCGATGGGATATTGGCTCTTCCGCTGGACAGCCCCCTGCCCGACCTCAGTCTGACGTAGGACCTTAGCCTGCGTTTTCCAGCATTGGCTTGACGTAGCTCAGATAAGCCTGGCCGAAGAACCCGATAAGGAACGGCAGCCATATCCAGGCCGTTCTCCAGCGGAGCTTCGTCTTCTTCTTCTTGCCAGGTTTTTCCGGCGCAGGAGCGGCGCTGCTGGGCGCCGGTTCCGTTGCGGGTGCCGCGGCCGCGGCAGACTCGGCGGCCGGAGCGGAAGCCTGCTCCAAGGCCAGCGCGCGCGCAGCCTGACGTTCCTGGATGAACTGACGGATCATAAAAAGGCCGAGCAGCATGATGATGCTCAGCGGAATCCACGGCGACGTTAAATCAACCGGCACAACGACACTCCCCCCAAAACTACGTCCGCGGCACTTCTGCCGTCTTTTGTCCCATTTTGGCAAGCCTAGCGGGGACTTGCAAAAGGGAATTCACGTTAACCATACGCTTTTCGCTGGAGAGGCTCTTTCTGCAGTCCAAAAAGCACAGCTCTTCAGGTGGAACGCGAGGAAGGACGGCTGGTCTAGGCCTCAGCGTCGCTGCCTGAGGGAGAGGACCAGAAACAGGAGCGCAACAGGCAGCGCTGCAAGGCTTGCATAATGTTCGGGCGGGTGATGTCCGGAAACCGAGCCCTTCAGAAGCCACCCATCCATGGCCATCAGGCCACGCTCGACGATCATGAGCAGAAGAAACAGCGGAACGAGCGTCCTGTAGCGCAGGCTGACGGCAAGCTGTGCAAGCGCGCAAGGAATCTGCATGGAGCCCATCCACGCGAACATCGCAATGATCGTGTCGCGCCGTTCGGTGAGGTCCATTCCCGCAATGACGCCTGCTCCACCGTCCGGCAGGAAGAAATGGATAGATCCCGCGATGAGGTTGAGGGCGCCCGCAAGAGTCAGGAACCACGCGGACAGGAGCGCGCCTCGGTAATCGTCATTCGTGCTTGCCGGTAGCATTCGAACCTTCCTTTGTGCTGTCGGCCTGTTGGCCACTCGCGCCTGGCTAGCGATCCAGAAAGCGGAGAATGCATTCCACGAGAATTTCGGGGGCATCTTCCTGAATGAAATGATTGGCGTGCTCGATGACGAAATGGTCCTGACCCTTGGCGCCGGGAATGGCTGCCTGCGCCCGCTTGTCCCATCCCTGGGAGACGGGATCGAGCGCACCGAAGATCGTCAGGAACGGCTTGTCGAAGGTCTTGAGCTTCTCCCATGCCTTCCTGTTGAGCGGCGCACCGGGATTGTCGGTCTGAACCGCGATCAGAAGCGGAAACTTGATGATGCCGGCCTCGTACTCGGACGAAGGAAACGGTGCGAGATAGGCTTGCTTCTCGGCTTCGCTCAACTGATGGGTCATGCCGGGTTGCAGCATGTCCCATGGGAAGTGAGTGGCGTCGCGCATCATACCGACCCACATCTTCATGAAGTCGCTCTCGCCTTCACCAAGCGGAAGACCCGTGTTCGAAGCGATGACGCGCGTAAACCTCTCCGGGAACTCGGACACGAGATAGAGCCCGATCGTGCCACCCCAGTCCTGGCAGAAAAGCGTGATGTCTTCGAGGTCGTTCGCGACGAGCCACTTGGACATCCAGTCGTAATGCCTCGCCAGCGTGTAGTCTTGCCGCGCCGCCGGCTTATCGGATCGCCCGCATCCGACGAGATCTACGGCGATAACGCGTCGCCCGGATTTCGCAAGCGCAGGCACCATCTTTCGGTAGAGAAATGCCCATGTCGGATTGCCGTGCATCAACAGGATGGGCGCTGCATCGGCGGGCCCCTCTTCAATGTGGTGAATCCGGATGGGTGTGCCGTCTTCGTCGCGAATTTCCGTGTAATGCGGTTCGAAGTTGTAGTCGGGAAGATTTTCGAACCTCTCATCCGGTGTGCGAAGGACTTTCATTTCCTGCTCCTCGGACTTTTGTTCAACTGGTGGAAAGAAGGATGACGCTCTGACCGAGCGCCGCCGCAAGCGCGAGCACGAGAGGAACCCAGAGCATCGGACCTGGATAGGCCCTGAGCACGATGCGCGTTGGAAACGAGAACGTCTCGGCGGTTGCCGCAAACTTGAAGGCGTGAGCGGGTCCGAAACGCGGGTCCACGACGAGCTCGATCATGTCGCGCCGGCTGCGGTAGCGCATGAAGCCGACAATGGTCCAACCGGGATCGGGCGCAACACGCCACGCATCGAAATAACCGCCAACCTTTCGCGCCACGATCGCCGGATGTCCTCCTCGTGCGAGAAGCGCGCGCAAGAAGACTTTGGTGTAGCGGTTGAGCAGGACCGAACCGGACACCAGCTCGCCTGTCTCAGGATCGGGAACAGGACCGGGCTCGATCTTCACGAGGTTGAGCATGACGAACTCGCGCCCGTCGTCGGCCTCGAGAAAACGGCGCATCGTCTCGACGTCGTTGCGCTCATCGCCGTGAATGGATTGCATTTTGGCGAGATAGCTCTGTATCTCGTCAGGGCGCAGAGGCCCGTGCCAATTGCGGTACCAGCCGAAGAAAACCACGCCAGCGGCAAACGCTAGGCCCCAGACCCAGATCCCGGATTCGTAAAGCACCTCGTCACCTCCCCCGCATCGTTGTAGCGGCGGAGATTAATTGACACGCAAAATGTCAAAAATATCAACAAGACAAAATCGGCGCCTGCGGTGTCTGACGCACTGCCCTGAACGGTGGATATGAGGTGGCGGATGGGGTGGGATTCGAACCCACGGTGGGCGTTAACCCACGCCGGTTTTCAAGACCGGTGCCTTAAACCACTCGGCCACCCATCCAGTTCCTTGGTTATCCTTTGAGAAGCCGTTTCTCAACCGGGAATTGTTGCGAAGGCCGGAAAGATGTCAGCGGCCGATCTTGAACGTGGCGCTTCCCCTCGCAACCAGCTCTCCGCTTTCGTTGCGCAGCTCCCCTTCGGCAAACGCAATCGATCTGCCGCGATGGCGGACCCACCCCTCTCCGATCAGCTTGCCCTTGTCGGCACGCCCAACGAAGCTCGTTTTCAGTTCAAGAGTGACTTGCGGCGTGCCCGGCACCTCATGCGTGAGCCTTACCGCATGACCGCACAATCCGTCGAGCATGGCAGACAGAAAGCCGCCAAAGATGCGTCCGCCGCGATTGACGAAGGCGTCGCCGGCCTCGAACGAGGCGCGGATGTAGCCCCGCGCGGGATCCTTTTCGAGCACCTTCTTGCCGAGCGTCACGGCCGCGGGCGATTCCCAATCCGGATCGAGCGTGGGATTGTCTGCCGCTTCGCTCATGCTTCTTTCTCCTTTTACTCATCCGCCGGGGTCGACCCCACTGGACGTTCAGGAGGTCGGATTGGGGAACGGCGGCACGAATGTCTTTTTGAAGCGCTCCTTGCAGGCGGCGTGTTCCGCAGAAAGGAGTTCATATCCCTCCGCGGTGCATGCCTTGTCCGCGCGATACTCGGCGACACCGTTGTTGGTGCAGCCGCGAAGGTCGGGGTCCCACAGGAAGACACAAACCATGGGAATATAGCGTTCATTGCACGGAAGTTCGCGAATGTATTTCTGCTGCTCCGGTGT
Source organism: Parvibaculum sp. (assembly GCF_045863935.1). Lineage (GTDB taxonomy): Bacteria > Pseudomonadota > Alphaproteobacteria > Parvibaculales > Parvibaculaceae > Parvibaculum. The sequence continues at coordinate 21,232 of NZ_BTVP01000011.1, forward strand.
CCGCCGGTTCCACCAGGCGATGCCGTCTGCCGGTCGGGTCCCGTTCGTCTCGCTATTGATGCAATCGGGAATATCCGACGAGCCTTGTGCGTCCGAGCCTTGTGCCGCGGCACTCTCGGTGTAAGAGCCTGCGATGCAAAGGCCAAGACCCAGCAGCAGGCAGACCTGAACCAGAATTTTCATAATTCACCTGCCTGATCAGGACGAGGCTGGGAACGGCGGCACGAATGTCTTTTTGAAATCTTCCTTGCAGGCGGCATGCTCCGCGGAAAGCAACTCGTACCCCTTCTTGCTGCATGCCTTATCCGCACGATATTCCGCGACGCCCCGGTTAGTGCAGCCCCGCATGTCGGGATCCCACAGAAAGACGCAGACCATCGGAATATATCGCTCCTCGCACGGAAGCTCGCTGATGTACTTTTTCTCCTCCGCAGAGCGCCGTCCCCACCAGGCTGCCGTCGCCTGAGGATTCCCGCTTTTGTCGGAGTCGATGCATTCCGGAACGCCCTGCGCCCGCACCTCACCCGCACCGGCAAGCGAAAGACCGGCGACCGCCAAGCCGAGAGTCAGACAGAACTGGACAAGAATTTTCATGATGCGTCCTCCCACGCTAGCCCCCCAACTAGTAACTCATCTTTACGAGATTGACAGATTTCGATCAATCCGCAAGGGGACGCAGGAGAATTGCGCCGATCCCGTCAAAAAGACCGGGACCGGCGCTGTGCGGTCGTTCAGGCGCTTGCTGCGGCGGAAGGACGAGATTTCATCCGCTCGAACCAGGCGCCGATATTCTTCAGTTCGGGGTTGAGCGGCTGCCCGACGGCGGTGCCGAAATCGAGGAAGCCGAACAACAGGATATCGGCGAGCGTTATCCGCTTTCCGGCCAGATAGTCCTTTCCAGCCATCAGTTTGTCGAACCAGGCGAGCTTGTCCTGGGCAATCGCCTTGAGGCCGTCGGCCGCCTCGGGAAGACAGCGCATCCGGTCCTTGAACATCGGAAGTCCCTCGGAAAAACGGAAACCGTTCGCCAGCGGCTCACAGACGTTCAGGTCGACGCGGCGCGTCCACATGCGAGTCTCGGCGCGCTCCTCCGGCGTCGTGCCGATCAGCGATCCGCCCGGAAACTTTTCGTCCAGATACTCGCAAATCGCGGTGATTTCGGAGAGATAGCTGCCGTCATCGAGCTCGAGCGAAGGTGACTGACCTGCCGGGTTCTTTGCGAGGTAGGGCTCCTTCCGATTTTCGGCCTGCATGATGTCGACTTCCACGAAAGGAAGCTCGATGCCCTTCTCGCTCATGAACATTTTCACGACGCGAGGATTTGGACCGATCGAATTGTAGAATTTCATTGTGATGTCTCCCTGTGATCCGGTGTCTTCATGTTGCCGGTATGGCTTCATGATTAGCCGAATGTGCCGGGATACGCCACATTCCGTGCCTTTTTCTGCCTTGGCGATCCTGCGCCGCATGTTTATCTAGGCACAACCCGGCGGCAGACCGGGAACAGGGAGGCGGCATGAGCGCACATCATGAGGCGGCAGGACGAGACGAACCGGGCGGAAGTTTTTTCTACGGCTGGCTTGTTGTGGCGGCGGTGATGGTCGTCATGACCGTCACGGCGGGTCTCGGCTTTTACAATCTGTCCGTGTACCTGAAGGCCTTCATAGCAGAACGGGGTTTCTCCGTTTCGGCGACATCCGGTGCAACGGCCTGCTTCTTCGTGGCTTCCGGTTTTACCGGCCTTGCCGTCGCGGCGCTCATCGACAGATACGATCCGCGCTGGGTCATCACTGGTGGAGCGATCCTGAGCGCTATTGCGACATTCGGCGCGGGATATGTCACGGAACTCTGGCAGCTCTATGCTTTTTATGTGCTCTTCGGCATCGGTTATGCGGGTGCCGCGCTCATTCCGGGCACCACGCTCGTTGCCAGATGGTTCGTACGCAGACGGTCGATTGCGCTCTCCATTGCATCGACCGGCCTTTCGTTAGGCGGCATTCTGCTGACGCCCGTGTCCGCGAGCATGATCGAGCATTTGGGAATCGAGGGCGCGACGCCATGGCTCGCGGCGGGCTTCCTGCTCGGCGTGATACCTGTTTCATGGATACTGATCCGCCCTTCCCCGCAAGCCATGGGACTCGGCCCCGACGGCGATCCTGTTCTGCGCGACGAGAGCGGTGCACCGCTCCCCGCCGACGGAATTGACTTCGAGAGCGCAACCCGGAGCCGCTTTTTCATTTTCACGACTTCGGCATTTATTTTCGCAATGATGGCGCAGGTCGGCGTCATCGCCCATCTGTTCCGTCTTGTTTCGACGCGCAGCGGCAGCAACGACGCGGCGGCACTCGCCGTCGCGACCATGGCGACGGCAAGCATTGTCGGCAGGCTTCTGGGCGGTTGGGGCCTCACCTACATGTCATCGCGGCATTTCGTTTTCGGGCTCACACTTGTCCAGGGGGTGGCGCTCGCGCTCTATGCGTCGGTGGAAAGTTCCCAGGCTCTGCTCGCGACGACCGTTCTGTTCGGTGTGACGGTGGGCAACCTCCTCATGATGCAGCCGCTTTTGCTTGCGGAAGCTTTTGGGCTCAAGGCCTATGGCCGCATCTTTTCTTTCAACCAGCTGTTCATGACGCTTGGCGTGGCGACGGGGCCCGCGGCCATCGGATTCCTCTACGAATGGCTGGGCGGCTACGACGTCGCCTTTCTCGTGATGGCTGCTGCCTCCTGCCTCGCGTTTTTCCTCACTCTGGCGGCAGGGCCGGTGGATGCCTTGCTGCGGGCGCGCCGGAGCACATGAACATAATCACCGGTAAAGCGCGGCTCTGGAAAATCTGCTTGGGTGCCTTGGCCGAAAGGGCTATCTAGGTCCCATTGAGCCATTCAACGAACTGTCTGTCGGAGCCCTGAAAATGGATGCTGGCCCGGAGCCAGAAAGCCCGCGCGCTCCGGCTCGCGGCCCGATCTTCTACGGCTGGTATATCGTCGGCACGGTCTTCGTCATCCATACCGTGTCCTGCGGATTGATCTTCTACAATCTGTCGATCTTCCTGAAGGCTTTCGTCGCGGAAGCAGGCTTCTCCGTATCCGCAACGTCCAACGCAACCGCTCTCTTCTTCATTTCGTCCGGATTTGCCGGCCTTGCCGTTGGCTGGCTGCTGGACCGGTACGACCCTCGCTGGATCGTGACCTTCGGTGCGCTTCTCTCGGCCGCCGTCCTCGCAACCGCAGGTCATGTCGGCGAGCTGTGGCAGCTATATGGCTTCTACGCGCTTTTTGGGATTGGCAATGCCGCCGTCGCTGTCATCCCGGGCATGACAATCGTTGCGCGCTGGTTCACAAGGCAGAGGTCGAAGGCAATAGCCTATGCGTCGACCGGGCTTTCGCTCGGCGGCATCGTCTTTACGCCGATTTCCGCAACACTGGTTGAAAGATACGGTCTCGGTGAAGCCGCGTACTGGCTGGCAATCGTTCTCGTGCTCGGCGTCGTACCGATTGCACTGATCATGCTGCGCCGGAGCCCCGAGGCGATCGGTCTCGCACCGGACGGCGATCCGCCGCAGCGCAAGGCGGATGGCAGCATCATGCCGCCTGACGGCGTTGCTTTCGAGGCCGCGCTCCGCAGCCGCTTCTTCATTCTCTGCACGACTGCCTTTGTGTTCTCCATGATGGCGCAGGTCGGCTCTCTGGCACATCAGTTCCGCCTCGTGGCAACGCGCACCGGCGATGATCATGTCGCGGCCCTCGCCGTCTCGATCATGGCGGCCTCAAGTATCGCCGGGCGCCTCATCGGCGGCTCGCTCCTTTCGCGCATCGCATCGAAGCACTATCTCTATGCCATCTATGTGCTGCAGGGTGTTTCCTTCCTCGCCTTCGCCTTCGCAGAAGGCGTTGTGGCGCTTTTCATCGTCTCCGCGATGTTCGGGGCGACGGTCGGCAACATGCAGATGATGCAACCGCTGATCATGGCCGAAGCATTCGGATTGAAGGCCTACGCGCGGATCCTTTCCGTGGCGCAGATGATTACGACCTGCGCGAATGCGGCAGGTCCTGCCCTGCTCGGCTTCCTCTACGCAACGACAGGTGGCTATCAGATGTCATATCTCGCGATCACGGTGTCGTCGGTGTTGGGGTTCGCGAGCCTCTATGCCGCGGGGCCGGTCAGGGCGCTGATCGACGCGGAGGAGAAGGACCTACGTCCCTGAAATGGCTCATGGATTTCATGTTGCACCGCCGCTAGACTGCGCCCCACCCTCACTTATCCCTCACGGATTGTCATGAAACTGCCATCGAACTTTTACAAACCGCTCGCGATCGGCGCTCCGGACCCCTATCGAGAACTCCCGGTGGCTCTCGAACGGATGATCCACTTTTTCCCCGGCCATAACGAAAAGGTCCGGGCGCGGGTCGGCGACATGATCCCGCAGGTGGACGTGCTGCTCGGCAACCTCGAGGACGCGATCCCGGCCGACCAGAAGGAGGCCGCGCGCAGGGGCGTGATCGAGGTTGGCAAGGCGCATGAATTCGGTTCGACGGGATTCTGGGTGCGGATCAATCCTCTCAATAGCCCGTGGATGCTCGACGACGTCATGGAACTCGTGGCCGAGATCGGCGACAAGCTCGACGTCATCATGCTGCCCAAGGTGGAAGGCGCCTGGGACATCCACTATCTCGACCAGCTTCTCGCCCAGCTCGAAGCCAGGCATGGGCTCAAGAAGCCGCTCCTCATCCATGCGATCCTCGAAACGGCGCAGGGCGTGAAGAATGTCGAGGATATTGCCAGCGCATCGCCGCGCATGCACGGCATGAGCCTCGGGCCTGCCGACCTCGCGGCGTCGCGCAAGATGAAGACCACCCGTGTCGGCGGCGGCCATCCCTTCTACCGCGTGCTCGAAGACCCCAGGGAAGACGGCAGCCCGCGCGTCGCCGCACAGCAGGATCTCTGGCATTACACCTTTGCCAAGATGGTCGATGCCTGCGTCGCTAACGACATCAGGCCCTTCTACGGTCCCTTTGGCGACATTCAGGATCTGGATGCCTGCGAGCAACAGTTCCGCAATGCGTTCCTGATGGGATGCGTCGGCGCCTGGTCGCTGCACCCGAACCAGATCGCAATTGCCAAGCGCGTCTTCAGTCCCGATGCGGATGAAGTGATCTTCGCCAGGAAAATCCTCGACGCCATGCCGGATGGCACCGGCGTCGCCATGATCGACGGCAAGATGCAGGACGACGCCACCTGGAAACAGGCGAAGGTGATTGTAGACCTGGCGAGGAAGGTTGCGGAAAAAGATCCCGACCTCGCCAAGGCCTACGGCTTCTGATCTGCCTTACGACAACGTCGCGAGCGCGGCGGGGTTGAACGCCATGAGCTTGTCGAACGCGCCCTGATGCACCTTCTGCGCCCATGCGGGATCGACGAGGAGCGCGCGGCCGACGCCGACGAGATCGAACTCGCCCTTCTCCAGCCGGTCCAGAAGCTCGTCGATGCCCGTCGCCTCCGAGCTCTCGCCGCCGAAGGAAGCGATGAACTCGCCGGACAGACTGACGCTGCCGACCGTGATGCTGGGCTTGCCGGTGAGCTTCTTCGTCCAGCCCGCGAGGTTGAGGTCCGATCCCTCGAACTCGGGCTCCCAGAAACGGCGCTGCGAGCAATGAAAGGCGTCGACGCCCGCGTCGGACAGCGGCTTGAGGAAAGCTGCGAGTTCGTCCGGCGTCGTGGCGAGCTTCGCCGTGTAATCCTGTTGCTTCCACTGCGAGAAGCGCAGGATCAGCGGGAAGTCCTTGCCGGCTTCGCGGCGGATCGCCTCGACGATCTCGACGCCGAAGCGCGTACGCGCAACGAGATCGCCACCATATTCGTCCTCGCGCTGGTTGGTGCCTTCCCAGAAGAACTGGTCGATGAGATAGCCATGAGCGCCATGAACTTCGACGCCGTCGAAACCGACCTTGCGAGCATCGGCTGCCGCGCGGCCAAAGGCTTCGATCGTGTCCTTGATCTCCTGCTTCGTCATCGGCTCGGAACGCTTCTTCCCCGGCGCCACGAGGCCCGAGGGGCCGTGGCTCGGCAACCCCGGATTGGTTGCCTTTTCGGGGTTGCGCGTCATCCCCACATGCCAGATCTGAGGCATGATCTTGCCGCCCACGGCGTGCACTTCCTCGACCACACGCTTCCAGCCTTTGAGAGCCTCTTCGCCCCAGAACTGCGGCACGGCGGGATCGCCCGTCGCGACCGGCGAATTGACCGTCGTTCCCTCAGTGATGATGAGGCCGCATTCAGCTTCGGCGCGCCGGCGATAATAGGCGGCGACTTCCGGGCCGGGGATGCCGGCTGGCGATTTCGAACGCGTCATGGGCGCCATGACGACGCGATTGGGCAACTCGAGCCCGTTGAGTATAAAGGGCTCGAACAAGGGGGCCACGGAACGGCTCATGGATTTTTCCTCGAGTGGGTGAGATTTCGATAGCCGCCATATGGGGCATTTGTTCCCGAATGGCAATGCTGCGTCGCAACTCCCTGTTATGCCAATGGTTTTTCCCGGCGGGGCCAAGCTGTTACAGTCACGTATGTTTCGAGAAACGGAAGCCGGCCATGCAAGTTAACCGGGAAGCAAAGTTCAGGATCGGACAGGTCGTCCGGCACAGGTTTTATCCCTTCCGGGGCGTGATCTTCGACGTCGATCCGACTTTCAACAATACCGAGGAATGGTGGCAGTCGATTCCCGAGGAAGTCCGGCCGCGCAAGGACCAGCCCTACTATCACCTGCTGGCCGAGAACTCGGACACGGAATACGTCGCCTATGTTTCCGAACAGAACCTGCTGCCGGATGAGTCGGGCGAGCCCGTGCGCCATCCCCAGGTGCAGGAACTCTTCGGTCCGATGAAGGACGGCTTCTATTCGGTCCGCGCAAAATCCGCGCACTGATTCCCTCCAGAACCGTGCTAGATCGTTTTCCGGACGGGTGCGCGAAGACACACGGCGGTTAGAGGGGCAGCAGATTGCGGCGAGACAGACGAACCTATCTGATCCGCAGGATCGTGGACGGCTGGAACAGGTTCTATGTGAACCGCTTTATCGTACCGGCCTTCGATTCTGTGGGCCCGGGCATGGACGTGTCGAGCCCGCGCAACATAGAGATATGGGGCGCCGGGATCAGGGCAGGCAGCCATCTTCATCTGCACGCCTCCCATGGCAGTCTCGTACGTCTCGCGACGTGGCGCACCGGCGAGCGCGAGGGTCGCATCGTCATCGGAGACTGCGTGCTCATCAGCCCAGGAACGCACATCGTCGCATCCGAGGAAATCGTCATCGGCAGCGACACGATGATTGCGAGTAACTGCTACATCTCGGATTCGGACTGGCACGACACTTACGATCGCACGGCCGAACTCGACAAGCACAAGCCGATCAGGATTGGCGAGAATGTATGGCTGGGTGTGCGCGTGATCGTGGGCAAAGGCGTCACGATCGGCGAGAACAGCATCATTGGCGCCGGTGCCGTGGTCACACAGGATATTCCCGCCAACTGTATCGCTGCCGGTAATCCGGCTCGCGTCGTGCGAGAGCTCGATCCGGCGCGCGAATTCAGGAGACGTTCGTCGCTGTTCCGGGACCTGGAAGTGCTCGAGCGCGATATGGACAATCTGATGCGCTATATCCTGCGGGAGAACACGACTCTCGGATGGCTCCGGAGCGTGTTCTCGCCGTCACGGACTGATTGATCCGTCAGGATTTCGGTACAGGTACCGCCGCAATCGCCTTGGAGACGCCGTCGAGCTTTACCGGCACATTCACGTCGCCCTTCCCCACGAGCCGGAAGGCAATCTTCATCTCAGTACCGTTCTTGATTGCGTCGAGCCGCTCCTTGGTCAGGAGTATCTCGGTCTGGCAACCGCCCGGCAGGCAATACAGGAACTGCTGGCTGAACTTTTCCTTGTCGTCCACGTTCCAACCTATGCCCGCCGGAAGAAAGGTTCCGAGCGGCGTGATGGCGAACATGAACAGATCCTGCTTACCGTCTTCGTTGACGTCTTTGGGACTGTAGCCGATCCCGACATAGGCGATGGGTTGTTTGTCTTCGCCGATCCGAACATCGACAAAGGCGTGGCACTGCTCGGCACCAGCCTCGTTCTTTTCGCAGCGGGTGCTCCAGGTGCCGAAATTTTTGGTGTTTGCCTCGGGCTGGGTGCCTGCGCTCTGTGCACTGGCCGGGACGAGACCGGCTCCAGCGATGAAAGCCGCGGCAGCGACGCCGGAAAGCAAGCGTCGAAGTAGCATGATTGAAATCCTTTCGGGAGCTGAGCAAAGCATTTCTGCCGGCCGCGATCGCGACCTGCATTGAGCGGTACCCTCGCATTTCGGCATAAAGAAGGCACAGGGAATCTTTGAAGAATCGGCGGATTTGCTTAACTCTGGCGGTCTTAACCACGTCCGGTCACGCACCGGAAAGCGGAAGGCGCCGATGAACTTCCTTTTGACGCCGGGAAGAGGCTTGTCTGTGGCCCTTGTAGCCTTGGCCGTTCTGTTCTGTGGAGCTCTTCCGGCCGCGGGAGCCAGCCATGCAATCGCCATGCATGGCGATCCTCTCTACCCGCCGGATTTTGCGCATTTCAGCTACGTCAACCCCGAGGCACCCAAAGGCGGCTCCATCGTTTTCGGCGCGACCGGTTCCTTCGACAGCCTAAACCCCTTCATCGTGCGCGGCACCGCCGCCATCGGTTTGCGCGAGCATGTGTTCGAGAGCCTGCTGGCGCGCGGCTACGACGAACCGTTTACGTTGTACGGTTTGCTGGCCGAGACGGTCGAGATGCCGGACGACAGAAGCTCCGTCACCTTTTCGCTCAACCCGAAGGCACATTTCTCGGATGGCAAGCCCGTCACGGCCGACGACGTGATCTATTCGCTCGAAGCGCTGAGGGGCAAGGGGCGGCCGAACTACAAGACCTATTATTCGAAGGTCGAGAAGATCGAGAAACTTGGGCCGCGCAAGGTCAGGTTCGTCTTCGGAGCGGAACGGGACCGGGAAATCCCGCTCATTCTGGGCCTCATGCCGATCATTCCGAAGCACATATACGAGAAGCGCGACTTCGGCGATGCGGGTTTCGACACGCCGATCGGAAGTGGCCCCTATTTCGTCGAGAACCTGCAGCCTGGCTCCCGCATCGTCTATCGCCGCGACCCGGACTACTGGGGCGCCGCGCTCCCGGTGAATGTCGGACAGAACAACATCGACCGGCTCACCTACGAGTATTTTCGTGATGCGAATGCATCCTTCGAGGCCTTCAAGACCGGCATCTACCATGCTCGTCCCGAAGACGACCCGGGCCGCTGGACGACGGGATATGATTTCCCTGCCCTGCGGGCCGGAAAGGTGCGCAAGGAAATCTTCGAAAGCGGTATGCCTTCAGGCATGTACGCCCTCGTCTTCAATACGCGGCGGCCCGTCTTCGCCGATCGCCGCGTACGCGAGGCGCTCATTCAGCTTTTCAACTTCGAATGGGTGAACAGGAACCTCTATTACAGCGCCTATGTCAGGACGCAGAGCTTCTTCGACAATTCCGAACTCGGGTCGCATGGACGTAAAGCGACGGCACGCGAACGCGCGCTGCTCGCGCCCTTTCCAGGAGCGGTTACCCCGGACATCATGGCGAATGGCTGGCAGGCTCCCAATGGCGACCCGGCGGGCCAAGACCGCGAGAACCGCATGCGCGCTGTGGCGCTGCTGCGTGAGGCGGGTTTTGAAGTCCGGGACGGACGCATGACGAACGCAGAAACCGGAAGGCCGCTTACCTTCGAAATACTGGTTGCGACACCCGCCGAGGAACGCCTCGCCCTCACCTATGCACGAATGGCGAAGCGCGTTGGTGTGGAGGCTGCGGTGCGTAACGTCGATCCGAGCCAGTATCAGGAGCGGCGCAGCAACTATCAGTACGACATGATTTTCAACAGCTGGTTTTCATCCCTGTCGCCAGGCAACGAACAGAGTTTCTACTGGGGTTCGGAGGCTGCGGATGTTCCGGGGACGCGAAATTACATGGGGGTGAAGGAGCCCGCGGTAGACGCAATGATTGTCGCGATGCTGGAAGCGCGGAGCCGCGAGGAGTTCATTGCAGCGGTGCGGGCAATGGACCGGGTTCTTCTCTCCGGCGCCTACATGATTCCCCTCTTCCATCAGCCCGATCAATGGCTCGCCTTGTGGAAGAAGGTAAAGATTCCGGAACGGACGTCGCTCTACGGATACCGCAGCAGCACCTGGTGGATCGAAGAAAAATAGTTGGCAGGGCGAGCCTCAGCATGAAGTTCTGACGCATGCGGGCCCCTCTCCTGCTATCCTCGTCAAAAAGAGGATTCGGGGGAAGATGCCAATGGAGGACCGGATCGGAAAGTGGCGGGAGCGCCTGAAGCTGCCGCTCGTCGCCGCGCCCATGTTTCTGATTTCCGGACCGGAGCTTGTGCTCGCCGCATGCAGGGAGGGTGTTATCGGCACCTTCCCGACACCGAACGCGCGCACCGTCGCCGATCTCGATGAATGGCTCGACCGGATTACGTCCGGACTGACGGCCAAGGACGCGCCATGGGCGGCGAATGTCGTCGTCCATCGGTCCAACGCACGGCTCGACGAAGATCTCGACCTCGTCGTCCGCTACAAGGCACCGCTCGTCATCACGGCGCTTGGCAGCCCCCACGCCATCGTGGAGCGGGTGCATGCCTATGGCGGCAAGGTCTTCGCGGATGTGAACTCCGTTGCATTCGCACGGAAGGCCGCGGCGGCGGGGGTCGACGGACTGGTTCTGGTGGCGGCAGGTGCAGGTGGTCATACGGGGCAGATGACCGGGTTTTCCTTTGTGCCGGCGGTTCGCGAATTCTTCGAGGGGCCGCTTATTCTCGGCGGCGGCATCAGCGATGGTGCGGGCATCCGGGCGGCAGAAGTGCTCGGCGCCGATCTCGCTTACATGGGCACGCGCTTCATCGCCTGCGAGGAAAGCCTCGCCGTTCCCGCCTATCGCGACATGCTGGTGGCATCCACGGTCGATGATCTTATCCTCACCCGCGCGATCACGGGCGTTGCCGCCAACTGGCTGAAGCCGAGCATAGCGAACGCCGGCATGGACCTCGATGCGATGGAGAAGAACCCGGACATCGATTTCACCGATCCGCAATCGGGCGCAAAGCGCTGGGCTCAGGTCTGGTCGGCGGGGCACGGCGTCGGTCTGATCGACCGCACGGAAACGGTGACGAGCCTCGTTGCGCGGCTGAAACGGGAATACGAGGCGGCGAAGCGCAGATAGGAACGGTCAGGTGGGCTTTGGGAGGAGCGGCGCATGATCCTGGTTTCGAAAGACGAGATCGCAAAGCAGACCAGCGCGGGCTGGTGGGGCAAGGAAACGATCGATGTCCGGTTTCGCGCCAACGCGGCAGCGACGCCGGACCGGCTTGCCGTCGCCGATCCGCCGAACCGGGAAGAAATCGACGGAGCCGCCCCCCGCCGCCTCACTTATGGCGAACTCGCAAGAGAGGCGGACCGCATCGCAACCGGTTTCCTCGACGCGGGACTTCGCAAGGGCGACATCCTCGCCGTTCAGCTCCCGAATACGACGGACCTCGTTGCGATCTACCTCGCGGCCTGGCGGATCGGGCTCGTCGTGACCCCCTTTCCCGTGCAGTGGCGCGCGCATGAGCTCGGCGACGTGCTGGCCTTCGTGGACGCGAAGGCAGCATTCACCGCGCGAACGATCCGCGGCAACGATCACGGCACGATGTTCGGGACACTGAAGGCAAAGCTCCCGTCCCTTGCGCATGTCTTCATTGCCGGTGAGACCGATTGGCCGGAAGCCGATGCCGCGCGGCTCGACGGCCTTCCGGAAAACGACGCGAACGAGGCCGCAACGGTCTGCTGGACGTCGGGCACCGAAGCGCGGCCGAAAGGCGTTCCCCGCAGCCACAATCACTGGATGATCGCCGGTATCGCCTGCGCGGATGCTGCTCGTCTCCGGCCCGGCGACGCGGTGCTGAACCCCTTTCCGCTCGTCAACATGGCCGCCATCGGCGGCTGCTTCATGCCCTGGCTGCTGACGGGCGGCACGCTCGTGCAGCACCACCCTTTCGATCTGCCCGTCTTCCTCAGGCAGCTTGTCGGCGAGAGGATCGCCTACACGGTTGCACCGCCCGCCGTCCTCACCATGCTGCTCAAGGAAGAGAAGCTGATGGCGAGCCTCGACTTCTCCGCCGTGCGCAGCATTGGCTCCGGCTCGGCGCCGCTCTCGCCATGGATGGTCAAGGTCTGGCAGGAGCAGTACGGGCTTCCCATCGTCAACATCTTCGGCTCGAACGAGGGCACATGCCTCATCTCGGGTGCGGATGATGTGCCCGACCCGGAAGAACGGGCGCAGTTCTTCCCGCGTTTCGGCGTCAATGGGTTCGACTGGCCCGCGAAGATCGCGACGGCCATCGAAACGAAGCTGGTGGACTTGCAGACAGGTGAGGAAATCGTGGAGGCCGGACGCCCCGGCGAATTGCTCATCAAGGGCGCAACGGTCTTCGCTGGTTATTTCCGCGCGGGAGACGGCGGCGGACCTGCCGATGCGATCGACAGGGACGGGTTCTTCCACACTGGCGATGTCTTCGAGATCGCGGGACCCGGCAATCGTTACTACCGCTTCGTCGAACGGGCGAAGGACATCATCATCCGTGGCGGCATGAACATTTCGCCGGGCGAGATCGACGGACTGCTCGCGGGCCTTCCAAAGATCAAGGAGGCAGCCGTCGTCGGCTATGCGGACCCGGTGATGGGCGAGCGCATCTGCGCCGTCGCCGTGCCCGCGGAGGGAGAGAGCGTGACACTCGACGATATCCGCGCGCATCTCATGAAGTCGGACATTGCCGCCTACAAGCTGCCCGAACGGCTGGAACTCGCCGAAGCTCTGCCCCGCAATCCGCTTGGCAAAGTGCTTCGGCGCGAACTTCGCGCGATGATCGGCGGTTGAAACTCAGTCCGCCGCGTTCAGGAGCTTCAATCGCGCCTTCTTCAGCGCGCGGGTCTTCTCTGTCCATTCGCGAATGGCCTGCGCCACACGGCCGCCTTCGGCTTGCATGATCTCGTCATGCTTCGCATCGCGCACGGTGATTTCGCAGGCAAGCCCGTTCGGATCGAAGAAGTAGATCGAGTGGCAGAAGTGATGGTCGATGGGACCGAAAACCGGAACTTTCGCTTCCTTGAGCCGGGCGATGAAATCGTCGAGCTCCGCGCGCGTCGTAACCTCGAAGGCGAAGTGATAGTCCTCGATACCGTCCTTCATGCGGAAGACCGCATCGTCGGCACTTCCCGGCTCGTCGAAGAAAGCAATGAACTTGCCATCTCCCATCTCGAAGAAGAGATGCATGAAGGGCCGGTCCTTGCCGCCCGGATCGCGGTCGAAGGCAAGTGCCGCCGCGGGCTTGAGGCCCAGGAGGTCGACATAGAATTTTCGTGTCTCGTCGGCATCGCGGCAGCGATAGGCGATGTGATGAAACCCCGTGATCTTCGGCGCGGGTGTTTTCGCGTCACCGATATGGGCGACAGTGCCGAGAAGCTCGTTACTCATCCTCTCCTCCCAGAAAGACGAACGGCCTGATGGAAAGGCTAGGCCCCGGCGCTTCGAAAAGCCAGAGGCGCTAGCGCGGCTGGATGGAGAAGATCGCTTCCAGGCTCGTCATGTTCATCCCGTGCTTCACATAATTGTACGGTGTGACATTGACGGATTTTATGAGGGCTCGTTCGATTTCCGTGCCCACGCGGCCGTCGGCGGCGGGGACCATGTCGAAGTCGATGACGTTGATGCAGGCAGGGTCCTGCTCAAAGGCACGGACGGCGCCGAGCGCCCGCTCGACCGAGCAGCCGGTGGCGGCCCAGCCGAGAACCAGCCGGTTGATGCCCTCATGGGCGGCAATCAGCATTGTATGCCAGCCGGGCTCCGCGAGGAGCCGCTCGACCGCCGAGACGGTGCGGCGGAGCGCATCGGCGAAGACTTCGCCGCCCTCGAGCATGGTCGCGCCCGGCTCCCCCGCCATGTCGAAGTGATAGGCCATCTTCGCGGCGAGTTCCGCACGGCTCGAAATCTTGCCGAAGCTGCCGCCGTGAATTTCGACGAGATCAGGCTCTTCTTCAAGGAAGGGCACCTTGCCCTCCTGCGCCGCGAGGACATGTTCGGCCGTCTGCCTTGTCCGTGGGACGCCGGAGCAAACGGCACGGTCGAGAACGACATGGGAGAGCGCCTGTCCAGCGGCCTTCGCCTGCTCCTCACCGAGCGGCGTCAGGGGCACGACTTTCGTGTCGCCCCCGGCAGCCCTGATCTCCGGCCCGAAATAGTCGACATGGCCGTGGCGCATCAAGTAGATGCGCCGCCGCCCTGTCGTGCCGGGAAGCGCGCTCAAATCGCTTCCGCTTTCTTGAGGCCCGCGACATCGCCGTCGGAGAAGCCCCAGTCCTTCAACGCGCTTTCGGTGTGTTCGCCGATGGTGGGCGCGGGGCCTTGAATCTTCGATTCCGTGCGCGAGAAGCGCGGCGCGATATTGGGCTGCGCCACGCCGTCGATCTCGACGATGGTCTGGCGCGCCTTGTTATGCGGATGGTCGATCGCTTCCTTGATCGACAGAACCGGCGCGAAGCAGATGTCGGTGCCTTCCATGATCTCGCACCATTCGTCGCGCGTCTTTGTCTTGAAGACCTCCGCGATCTTCTTCTTCATGGCGGGCCATTGCGCGCGGTCCATCTGCGCATCCCAGAGGCCGTCGGTGAGGCCCGCCTTCTCGCGCAGGATGGCGTAGAACTGCGGCTCAATGGAGCCGATGGAAATCCATTGCCCGTCCTTCGTCTCGTAGGTGTCGTAGAAATGCGCGCCGCCATCGAGCATGTTCGTGCCATGCGGCTCCTGCCACATGCCGGACGCCGTGAAGCCATAGAACATGGCCATGAGCGAGGTCGCGCCATCCGTCATGGCGGCATCGACGACCTGGCCCTTGCCGCTGCGCTGCGCTTCCACGAGCGCGGCCAGCATGCCCATCGCCAGGTAGAGCGCGCCACCACCGAAGTCGCCGACGAGGTTCAGAGGCGGAACGGGCTTCTCGCCCGGACGGCCGATGGCGTGCAGCGCGCCGGTGAGCGAGATGTAGTTGATGTCGTGGCCGGCGGCATTCGCCAGCGGGCCGGTCTGGCCCCAGCCAGTCATGCGGCCGTAAACGAGCTTCGGATTGCGCTTGAGGCAGACATCGGGCCCAAGGCCGAGCCGCTCCATAACGCCTGGACGGAAACCTTCCTGCAGGATGTCTGCCTTTTCGATCAACTTGAGGCACGCCTCGACCGACTCGGGTTTCTTGAGGTCGAGCGCGACCGAGCGGCGGCCACGCGATCCGATGTCGTATTTGGAGCCGCCGCGCGCGCCCTTGCGGTCGATACGGATAATGTCGGCGCCCATGTCCGAAAGCAGCATGGCGCAGAACGGGCCCGGACCGATGCCCGCAAATTCGACGATCCTGATACCGCTAAGGGGTCCGCTTCCCATCTCTTCGCTCCCGTTAAGTCAGCCATTGCATGGCGTTGCTGTTCGTTGCCAGATTTGTACAGCTTGCCGGATGGCACGTAAACGCCGGGAGGCCAGCTTCCGATCTGACGCAGCGTCCCGCTTGCGCCCGGAGAAAGGCGACCTTACAAACCGGTGCATGGTCATGCCCGCTCCCTCCATCGCCCGTGGCTATTCGGGCGAAGCCAGCCCCGAACGTTTCAACATCGCGCGCTATTGCCTGGCGCGCGGCGCCGCCACCACGCCCGGCAAGACGGCGCTCGTCGTCGTCGCAAACGCCGATGCGTCCCTCGATGAGGCTGAGCGCTGGACCTATGGCGAACTCGACGATGCGGTACGCCGCGTGGCTGCTGGCCTGCTTGCCGAGGGATTCCGGCCCGGCGACCGGATAATGATCCGTATGCCGAATACGTCGGAATATGCATTGATGTTTTTCGGCGCATTGGCGGCGGGGATCGTTCCCCTGCCCTCATCCTCCCAACTCACGCCCGCCGAAGCCGATTTCCTGCTTTCCGATTCAGCGGCGAGCGCCGTTGCGCTGGCGCCGGGCATGAGCGTGACGGCCGAAGGTGTGCGCGTCTTCGATGGGGCGGCGATTGCAAAGCTGCGGCGGCATGAGCCCCTGCCGGGCTATGCGGACACAGCGGCGAACGACCCGGCCTTTCTCGTCTACACATCGGGCACCAGCGGACGGCCCAAAGGCGTTCTGCATGCGCATCGCAGCGCGTGGGGCCGCAGGCCCATGTATCGCGGGTGGTACGGCATGGAGGCGGACGACGTGATGCTCCATGCCGGCGCTTTCAACTGGACCTATACGCTCGGCGTCGGCCTCACGGACCCCTGGGCGAATGGTGCGACGACCGTTCTCTACAATGGCGAGAAGGACGTGCAGGTCTGGCCGAAGCTGATGGAGAAGACGCGTGCAACGCTCTTCGCCGCCGTGCCGACCCTTTACCGCCAGGTGCTGAAATATTGCGACCTTGCCGCTCATGACCTCTCCTCGCTCCGGCATGGCCTGACGGCGGGCGAGGTCTTGTCGCCCGCGCTTCTTGATCACTGGCGCGAGGCAACCGGCAAGGAACTCTACGAGGCACTCGGCATGAGCGAGTGCTCGACCTATGTCTCGACGGGACCGGGCATGGCAATCCGGCCGGGCAGTCCCGGCAAACCGCAGCCGGGACGATGCGTGGCGGCGCTGCCCGTCGAGGGCGGAACGGAGCCTCTACCCGCCAGCGAGACCGGGCTCCTTGCGGTTCACCGGTCCGACCCCGGCCTCATGCTCGGTTACTGGCGCCGCGCCGACGAGGAGGCGGAAGTCTATCGCGGGGAATGGTTCGTCGGTGGCGATCTCGCGAGCTTCGATGCCGACGGATACATGTGGTACCACGGCCGTGCCGATGATCTCATGAACGCGATGGGGTATCGGGTGTCGCCGCAGGAAGTCGAAGCAGCGCTCGCGAGCCATCCGGATGTTCAGGAAGTCGCCGTGACGGAGCTTCACGTTCGCGAGGATGTCAGCATCGTCGCCGCTTTCGTCGTACCGAAGGAAGCGAGCGAACCGGATGCGTCGTCGATCCTGAAATGGGCGGCAGACCGCCTCGCCGCTTACAAATGCCCGCGCGAGGTCATCTTCGTGGAAAGCCTGCCACGGACGGCGAACGGCAAGGTGATGCGCCGCGCGCTCGCCAAGGGCTAGATCAGCGATCTGAGGGAACCGTTTCCGTGCTCGCTGCCAGAGGAGCGGCGTTCGCGTCCGGGGTCGCCTCGGCGGCGAAGGTCACTTCCACCTGGCGGACGCGGTCGACAAGCGCCACCGTCGCGGCGACGGGGTTCGCATCGAGCGCCCATACGCAGACAAAAAAGCCGACGATGACACCGACCAGAAAGTTGGACATGACGGCCCGGGACCTCCTCGCCCCTCGAAGTCGCGTCGAATCAGTGGAACAAGGGTGCGGAGGAGAAAGGTAAAAAACAAGCAAAATCAATGGCTTGTGTCAAAACGGGACGTTTTGAGGTCTAGTCTTCGCGGCCTGTCGGTGCATCGCGACGAGCGCCTCTTCCGGCGCCTTCCCCAGCAGGCTGACAGCGAGAATGCCTGCGCTCGCGACGAAAAATCCGGGAAGAATTTCATAGATGTCGAAGAGTCCGCCCGATAGCTGCTTCCAGACGATCACCGTGACGGCACCGGCGATCATGCCTGCGAGCGCTCCATTGCGCGTCATGCGCGACCAGAAGAGAGAGAAGAGGACGACGGGACCGAACGCCGCACCGAATCCTGCCCATGCATACGCGACGAGAGAAAGGACGGTACTGTCCTTGTCGAGGGCGAGAAAAAAAGCGGCGACGGAAATCACCAGGACCGAAAGACGCCCTACTCTGAGGAGTTCCTTGGCCTCCGCGCGGGGACGCAGAAGCCGCTTCCAGAAGTCTTCGGCGATGACGCTCGACGAGACGAGAAGCTGAGACGATACCGTGCTCATGATCGCAGCAAGCACCGCGGCGAGAAGCACGCCTGCAAGCCAGGGGCTGAAGAGTGCTTGCGACAAGGCAAGAAAAACCGTTTCCGGATTGTCGAGCGGTGCGGTGGCGAAATAACCGATGCCCGCGAGTCCCGTCGCAATGGCACCGTAGAGCGCGAGCACCATCCATGTCATGCCGATCATCTGCGCCTGGGGCATATCGCGCTCGTCGCGAAGCGCCATGAAGCGCGCGAGAATGTGCGGCTGGCCGAAATAGCCAAGCCCCCAGGCCATGAGCGAGACGGCGCCGATGAATGTCGTGTCTTGGAAGGCATCGAACACGCCGGAAGGCGCAACCTCCACCGTAGCCGTGAGCATCGCATCCCATCCCCCCATGGACGAGATGGCGACGGCCGGCACGATCATAAGCGCAAAGAACATCATGATGCCCTGAACCGTGTCGGTCCAGCAGACGCCGAGAAAGCCACCGATCGCCGTGTAGGAAAGGATGCTCGCCGTGCCGATGACGAGGGCGATGCGGTAGTCGAGGGCGAAGACCTGTTCGAAGAGAATGGCGCCCGAGACGAGACCGGCCGAAGTGTAGATCGTGAAGAAGATCAGGATGACGAATGCGCTCGCAACGCGAAGCACGCGGCTCTTGTCGGCAAAGCGGTTCTCGAAATAGTCCGGCATGGTGAGCGCGTCGCCCGCGATCTCGGTATACCGGCGCAAGCGCCGCGCAACGAAACGCCAGTTGAGAAGCGCGCCGGCGACGAGGCCGACGGCGATCCATATTTGATTGAGGCCAGAGGCATAGATAGCGCCGGGCAGACCGAGCATCAGCCAGCCACTCATGTCGGAGGCGCCTGCGGACAGCGCCGCGACGGTGCCGCCAAGCTGGCGTCCACCGAGAATGTAATCCTTGAGATTGGCGGTATAGCGATAGGCCGCGGCGCCGAGACCGAGCATGGCGAGGAGGTAGACCGCGATGACGGTTCCGGATATTCCGGTCATCGCGCCGCTCTCGCCCAGGAAATGACGGAAAGGACGATCGCAAGCGCCGGAAGCGCCAGTACGATCCAGGTCCAGATTGTCAGTCCACCGATCATGTTCCCCCATGCGCGAGGGTGCTACATGACAGGCGGCCCTCCCTGCTGACTTAGCCAATAACCAATCGGATTTGCAAGCGTGTCTGCCGGGGGTTCCAGCGGTTTGACGCTGTGATATTGGCCGTACTGCCCCTTATGGCCGTAGCTCGAGTCGATGCGATATTCGTGCTGGACGTGCTCGCGCGCGACGGAAACCTTGCGGCCGAAGCTGAAGGCAGCCTGCATCGGATCCAGACCATAGGTCCAGACGCAAGCAAGGAAGCCCAGAACGAATCCGGCGACCAGTTTTCCCACGTCGTTTTTCCTTCTGTCGCAAGTGCCGCAACATATGGAAAATCATGTGTGATTATAATTAACAAACGGTTACCGTCTGTTGCGGCAGTTACGTCAGAGTGATTGCCCGTCGTCCGTCGTGAAGAGCGACCCCGTGATAAAGCGGCTGTGATCCGAGGCGAGGAGAAGCAACGTGCCGTCGAGATCCTCCTCGAGACCGAGCCGGCGGCGTGGCCAGGTCCTGATCTGCTTCTGTCCACCCTCGGATTTGAACCAGTCGGAATTGAGCTCGGTCTCGATAAAGCCCGGGCACATGGCATTGACGTTGATCTGGTGACGCGCCCATTCCTTGGCCAGCGACTTCGTCATCATTCCGATCGCTGCCTTCGTCATGCAATAGATCGTGAGGCCCGGCAGGACCGTATGCGCGCCGATGGAGGCAATGTTGATGATACGTCCTCCTTGTCCGCGCGCGATCATGGAACGGCCGGCCGCCTGCGCCATGAAGAAGGCACCGCGCACATTCGTGTCGAACATCGTGTCGAAGCCTTCGGGCGTCACGTCGGCTGGAAGTGCCTGCACGTTCATGCCGGCATTGTTGACGAGGATATCGAGCGGCCCGAGATCTCCTTCGACCGTCGCAACACAATCCGAGATGCTTTGCGTGTCCGTGACGTCGAGCGCGACGGCGGCGACGGCGCCGCCCATGGCCTCGATTTCCTGCTTGAGGGTCTGGAGGCGATCGCCGCGCCGCCCGGTGATTGCGACCTTCGCGCCCGCCTTTGCGAGAATCAGGGAAAACCGGCGGCCAAGCCCGCTGGTAGCACCCGTGATGAGCGCGACCTTGCCCGTCAAATCGTAGCTCGGCAGCGTGATTTCCGTCGCGTCGGCCATGTGAAATCCGTCCCCTCTTATCCAGTTGATTTTGCGCGGGTTTTCGCGGCAGCGGCATCCTAGAAGCAGGTTGCTCTCCGTCAAGCCGCCGCGCGGCTTGCCCCGCACCGCCCTGCGTCCCCATAATCGGCACCGCAACACGGAAGGGAGGCCGCAATGCAGCTCGACGTCGTCTCCGATACAGTCTGCCCCTGGTGCTACATCGGCAAGAAGCGCCTCGATCAGGCGCTTGCCATGCATGGCGGCGACGGCATCACACTTGCCTGGCGGCCTTTCCAGCTCGACGCCTCGATCCCGGAAGGCGGCGTCGACCGCAAGGCCTACATGGAAAAGAAATTCGGCGCGGAACGCGCAAAGACGGTCGGCAACACGATCCGCGAGCTTGGCGAAGCGGCCGGCATCACATTCCGCTTCGACAGGATCGAACGTTCACCCAACACGCTCGACAGCCACCGGCTGGTCCGTTGGGCCGGCACGGCCGGATGCCAGAACGAGATGGTCGATATTCTGTTCCGCCGTTACTTCGAAGACGGGGAGGATGTCGGTTCGCACGCTATCCTGCTCGATGCAGCGAACGAAGCCGGGATGGATGTCGATATCGTCCGCGATCTTCTGCAGAAAGACGCCGACAAGGAACTGATCCGCCGTGAAGATGCGATGGCGCGTCAGATGGGTATTCAGGGCGTGCCGAGTTTCGTCATCAACTCTCAATGGGTGATGGTCGGCGCGCAGGAACCCGAAACACTGGTCAGGATGTTCGACAAGTTGCTCGCGCGTGAAGCTGAGGAAGCCGAGGCGGCAACCAGCTAGCCGCATCTTTTTTGGGGGATCAACATGACATCGCAACTCTCGCCGCTCGGGCGGCAACTCATCCTGCTTGGCATGATCCTCTTCATGCTGGGCCTGCTCACCGGTTTCGTCTCAGGTGCCTTCGCCAATCCGCGCATGGGACTTTCGGCCCATCTCGAAGGGCTGATGAACGGCACTTTCCTCGCGGTGCTTGGCCTCTTCTGGCATCACCTGGCGCTCGCGCGCGGCGTTCTGCTTTTCGCGTTCTGGATGGTCGTCTACGCGGCCTATGCAAACTGGCTTGGCGTCCTGCTCGGCGGTATCTGGGGCGCCGGCGGCTCGATGATGCCGATCTCGGCGAATGGTCTCATGGGCAGCAGCTTTCAGGAGGGTGTGATTGCCTTCCTGCTGATCACGATCTCCGGCGCCATGGTGATCGGCGTCGCCCTCGTGATCTGGGGACTGTGGCGAGCGAAGCCGCAAGGCTGACTTACGCTGCCTTCGTCTGACCGGCGAGCTTCGCGAGTGTGCTCATGAGCCGGTATGCGCCCGTGAGACGTTCCGCGGGCGTTTCCCAATCGCGCTTGAAGACGAGCTTGTGGTCCGGGCGGAGTTTCGCTTTGCCACGCTCGTCGTTGATGAGTTCGACAAGAGCCGCTGGATTAGGGAAGGTGTTGTCGCGCAGTGTCAGCACGATGCCCTTGGGGCCTGCCTCGATCTTCTCGACGTTGGCCGAGCGGCACAGCCCCTTGATTTCGACAATCTTCAGCAGGAACTCGACCTCCTCAGGGAGCTTGCCGAAGCGATCGATGAGCTCCGCGGCAAAGCCGTCGATTTCGGCTCTCGTCTCGACGTCGGACAGACGCCGGTAGAGCGCCATGCGGGCATCGAGGTCGGGGACATAATTGTCGGGAATGAGAACGGGCGTGCCCACATTGATCTGTGGCGACCAGTGGCCGTCCTCTTCCTCGCCGGTGCCGCGCATGGAGGCAACGGCTTCTTCGAGCATCTCCTGATAGAGCTCGTAACCGACTTCACGGATATGACCCGATTGCTCGTCGCCGAGCAGATTGCCCGCGCCGCGAATGTCGAGATCGTGGCTGGCAAGCGAGAAACCCGCGCCGAGCGAGTCGAGAGATTGCAGCACACGTAGCCGTCTTTCGGCGCCGGGCGTCAAGGTCCGGTGCGGCGGGACGGTCAGATAGGCATAGGCAC
This sequence comes from Parvibaculum sp., assembly GCF_045863935.1. Classification (GTDB taxonomy): domain Bacteria; phylum Pseudomonadota; class Alphaproteobacteria; order Parvibaculales; family Parvibaculaceae; genus Parvibaculum. The sequence continues at coordinate 43,520 of NZ_BTVP01000011.1, forward strand.
GCGCCTTGGAACGCCCCACTCGCCCGCGCAACTGATAAAGCTGCGACAGGCCGAACATGTCGGCGCGATGAACGACAAGCGTATTTGCTGTCGGAATATCGAGCCCGGACTCCACGATCGTCGTCGAGACGAGGACGTCGTATTTGCCGTCATAGAAGGCGGTCATCTTGTCTTCGATCTCGCCTGCCGCCATCTGTCCGTGCGCGGAGATGAACTTGATTTCCGGCACGTATTGGCGAAGGAACTCCTCCGCGTCACCGAGATCGGCGATGCGCGGTACGACATAGAAGCTTTGTCCGCCGCGATAATGCTCGCGCAGCAAGGCCTCGCGCACGACTACGGAATCGAAAGGCGAGACATAGGTGCGCACGGCCAACCGGTCTACCGGCGGTGTGGCGATGATCGAGAGTTCACGCACGCCCGAAAGCGCGAGTTGCAATGTGCGCGGGATCGGCGTTGCGGTCAGGGTCAGCACATGAACTTCGGCCCGCAGCTTCTTCAATTGTTCTTTGTGAACGACGCCGAAGTGCTGCTCCTCGTCGACGATGACGAGACCGAGATTGCGGAACTTCACCTGCTTTCCGAGAAGCGCGTGTGTTCCGATCACGATATCGATATCGCCACTTGCAAGCCCTTCTTTCGCTTCCGCCATATCCTTCGCGGAGACGAGGCGTGACATCTGGCGGACCTTGACGGGAAGACCCTGAAAACGCGTGGCGAAGGTTCGGTAGTGCTGGCGGGCAAGAAGCGTGGTCGGCACGATAACCGCCACCTGATAGCCAGCCATGGCGGCGACGAATGCCGAACGAAGCGCAACTTCCGTCTTGCCAAAGCCGACATCGCCGCAAACAAGCCGGTCCATCGGACGTCCGCGCGCAAGGTCTTCGAGCACCGCTTCGATGGCCTGAAGCTGATCGTCCGTTTCCGTGAACGGAAAACGCGCGCAGAACTCGTCGTAGGAGCCCGGCTGCGGCTCGATCTTCGGTGCGCTCTTGAGCTCGCGCGCGGCCGCGATGCGGATGAGTTCACCCGCCATCTCGCGGATGCGCTCCTTCAGGCGTGCCTTGCGCGCCTGCCACCCTGTGCCGCCGAGCCTGTCGAGCTGTGCATCGCTCTCGTCGGCGCCATAGCGCGACAGGAGTTCGATGTTCTCGACCGGCAGGTAGAGCTTGTCTCCACCGTGATAGACCAGCAGCAAGCAGTCATGCGGCGCGCCCATGACGTCGATTGTCTGCAGGCGCTCGAAGCGGCCAATGCCGTGATCGACATGAACGACGAGATCGCCGGGGCTCAGGCTTGTCGCTTCGGTGAGGAAGTTTTCCGCGCGCTTCTTCCGCCGTTGACGGATGAGTCTGTCGCCGAGGACATCCTGTTCGCCGATGACGGCAATCTCGTCTGTCTCAAACCCCGTCTCGATACCGAGAACAATCAGTGAAACAACGTGTTTGTTAACGGCGTTAACATCTTTCCAGTTATCGGCAATGAGAACATTTCCGATACCGTGATCGCCGAGAACTTGCTGAAGCCGGTCGCGCGACCCCTCGCTCCAACTCGCAATGACGACACGCTTCCCCGACTTCCGAAGGCCCGCTATATGGCCGCCGAGAACCTCGAAGATGTTCACGCCTTCCTGGGAGCGTTCTGGCGCAAAGCTCCGGCCCTGCCGGCCGCCGAGATTGATGCCTGCACCTTCAGGCACGCTGAACGGGGAAAGAGCGCGCACGCGCCGTTCGTCCGTCAGCGTCTTCCATTCATCGCTCGTCAGGTAGAGCGCTTCGGGTGGCAGCGGCTTGTAACTCGGCGCATCCGTCGCGAGCTTTGCGTCACGCGCCGTCTTTCGTGCTTCCGCTCGCGCCTCGTAGTAATCGTCGATCAGTTCAAGACGGGCATCCCTTGCCTCCTCTACCTGAGCATCGAGCGTGAGAAGCGCGCCGGGTACATAGTCAAAAACAGTTTCGAGCTTTTCGTGAAAGAGCGGCAGCCAATGCTCCATGCCCGCATGCTTGCGGCCCTGGCTTACTGCCTCGTATAGCGGATCGCCGTCGGTCACCGCACCGAGCCGCGAAACATATGCCGCGCGGAAGCGGCGGATCGTCTCGCTCTCGAGGTGAATTTCGCTTGCAGGAACAAGTTCGATGCCTTTGAGCTGGCCGACGGTCCGCTGCGTCGCCGCGTCGAAAGTCCGGATCGCATCCAGCGTGTCGCCGAACATGTCGAGGCGAACGGGGAGATCGAAGCCCGACGGATAGATATCGACGATGCCGCCGCGTACGGCGAACTCGCCAGGCTCGCGTACGGTTCCCGTACGGTTGTAACCGTTTGCGGCGAGATAAGCGGTGAGCCCGTCGAGGTCTATGCGGTTTCCGGTACGGGCCGACCAGGCGGAGACCTTCACCATCTCGCGGGGCGGGACCCTTTGCAGCATCGCGTTGACGGTCGCCACCACCACGAGCGGCCTGGCGTTGTCCGTTTCGGCGCGCGCCGCAAGCCGCGACAACGCGGCCATACGCCGGGCACTGATGTCGCCCTGCGGCGACACGCGGTCATAAGGCAGGCAGTCCCAGGCCGGAATCGCTTCGATGTCCAGGTCCGGGGCAAAAAAGGCAAATGCCTCGAGAAGCGCGCTCATGCGCGCATCGTCGCGCGCGACATGGACGACCGCGCCGCCGGAATCGGCATGGACCTGCCGCGCCATGTCGGCGAGCGCCAGCGCGTCAAAACCCTCAGGCACCTCGCCCAGAGTGAGACGGCCCGGCGCCGATACGATCTCCGCAAGCTTCTTCAACGAGTTGGCGGCCTGGCTATCTCTGCCAGAGCGGTCCCTTCATGTGCTTGAATGTCCGGATACGGGCGAAAAGCGCCGTATCGTGTTCGGGGGCCACGTTTTCGCGCCCGGTGACCCAGTTGTAAAGCGTCGTGTCCTCGATGCCGATCAGGCTCTCGAACTCATCGACCTCGGAATCGGACAGGGAATCCAGGGTTTCGTCCGCGAAGTGGCCCAGGATCAGGTCCATTTCCTTGATGCCCCGATGCCAGGCGCGGAACCGGAGCCGCCTCAGGCGCGCGTCCCGGTCGAGCGGGCTGTTATCTTCGGCCATATATCTCTCCAATGCGCATGGGCGGGATATAGACCGTGAGCGCCCACATGTCATTAGAATGGCCTCATGATTCCCCTTGATGGTCGGGGCTGCGATGCGGCCTGAAATCCTTTTTCCGCTTTTTGCCCCGGCGCGCTCGCTGCCGGGCATAGGCCCGCGCCTCGAAAAGCTGGTCGAAAAGCTCGCCGGGACGAAGGTGATCGATCTCCTGTGGCACCTGCCTTCGGGCCTTATCGACCGGCGGTCCCGGCCAAAAATCGCCGAAGTCCGGGATGGAGAAGTCGCCACCATCGAGGTCACGGTGGGGCTGCATATACCGCCCCGTACCAAACGGCTTCCCTACCGGGTCCACGTCTTTGACGAGACGGGCGAGATGCAGATCGTCTTCTTCAATCCCCGGCCCGACTACATAGCCAAAACAATGCCCGAGGGTGAACGGCGTATCCTCTCCGGACGGGTCGAGTTCTATCAGGGCTCGCCTCAGATGACGCATCCGGACCACATCGTGCCCCTGGATGAGCTCAAGGATCTGCCGCTTCTTGAGTCCGTCTACCCGCTGACAGCCGGCCTGCCCCTCAAGTCGATCCAGAAGGCGGTGCGTGGCGCCCTGCCCCTCGTCCCGGACCTGCCCGAATGGCAGAACGGCCCCTGGCTCAAGGCGCAGCGTTGGGGCCCTTGGCGGCCCTCGCTTCTCGATGCCCATGCGCCGCAATCCGCGCGCGACGTGGAGCCTTCCGCTCCCGCACGCGCTCGCCTCGCCTACGACGAATTGCTGGCCAACCAACTCGCTCTCGGATTGGTCCGCTTGCGCATGCGCCGGCTGCCGGGCCGTTCAATCGAAGGGGATGGCCATCTTCGCTGGAAGGTCGAAGCCGCCCTGCCCTTTGCGCTCACGGGCGCGCAGGCAAGGTCTCTTGCCGAAATCGACGCCGATATGAAAAGTCAGCATCGCATGCTGCGTCTTCTTCAAGGCGATGTCGGCAGCGGGAAGACAGTCGTTGCGTTGCTTGCAATGCTGACGGCGGTCGAGGCGGGCTTCCAGGCGGCCATGATGGCGCCGACCGAGATCCTCGCGCGCCAGCATTATGCGACGCTCGCGCCGCTTTGCGAGGTGGCGGGCGTCCGCATCGAACTGCTGACGGGCCGCGAGAAAGGCAAGCGCCGGGAGGACCTTCTCGGCGCCGCCGCAAGCGGCGAGGTAGATATTCTCGTCGGTACGCACGCCCTGTTCCAGGAAGACGTCGCATTCCGCGCGCTCGCCTTCGCCGTCGTCGACGAGCAGCATCGCTTCGGCGTACATCAGCGGCTCATGCTCACATCGAAGGGCGGACCGGGAACGGATGTGCTCGTCATGACCGCCACCCCCATTCCGCGCACGCTCACCCTCACCGCCTATGGCGACATGGATGTGTCGAGACTTGACGAAAAGCCACCGGGAAGGAAGCCGGTCGATACACGCGCCTTGCCGCTTGAAAGGCTGGAGGATGTGGTATCGAGCCTCAACAGAGCGATCGCAGGGAACGCGCAGGTCTATTGGGTTTGTCCGCTTGTCGAGGAGTCCGACGAAGTGGATGCCGCCGCCGCCGAGCAGCGCTATGAACATCTGCACGCCGTTTTCGGCAATATCGTCGGTCTCGTCCACGGGCGTATGAAGCCCGTGGACAAGGACGCCGTTATGGCACGTTTCGAGAGCGGCGAAATCAGGATTCTTGTCGCGACAACCGTTATCGAAGTTGGTGTCAACGTGCCCGGCGCGACCGTCATGGTAATTGAGCACGCGGAGCGTTTCGGCCTGGCCCAGCTTCATCAGCTTCGGGGTCGCGTCGGCCGTGGCGGAGACAAATCGAGCTGTCTTCTTCTCTATCAGGCGCCACTCGGGGAGACGGCTGCCGCTCGCATCAAGATCATGCGCGAGACGGAGGATGGCTTCAGGATCGCGGAAGAAGACCTGCGCTTGCGCGGTGCGGGCGAGCTACTCGGCACGCGCCAGAGCGGCCTGCCCAACTTCCGCATTGCCGATATCGAGGAACAGAAAGACCTGCTCGCCGCCGCGCATGACGACGCGCGCATGATCATCGAGCGCGATCCGGACCTCGAAAGCGAACGCGGCAAGGCACTGCGCATCCTGCTTTATCTCTTCGAACGCGATGAGGCGATCCGCTATCTCCGGTCAGGTTGAAGCGGGATTGGAAACCGGTACCACCGTCTCGACGGCGTCCTTCATTCTGTGCGGCGGCTCCACGAGCCCTGCGGAGATAATGAGTTTCGCCCCCTCCTCTATCGTCATGTCGAGAACCTGCACGTCTTGCTTGGGCACAAAAAGGAGAAAGCCCGATGTCGGGTTCGGCGTCGTCGGAAGGAAAACGCTGATAAGCTCTGTCCCCGTTTTGTGGACAAGCTCTCCCTTCGTTTGTGTCGTGATGAAGACGATGCAGTAGATACCCTTCCGCGGATACTCAATCAGCCCCACTTCGCGGAACGACGCGGCGGATTGCGAAATCACCGTCTCGAAAATCTGCTTCAGCGCACCGTAAATGCTTCGCACGACCGGCATCCGCGAAACGACACGCTCGCCGAATGTGAGTACCGCCCGCCCGAAAAAATTCGCCGTCAGCGCGCCGAGCAGCGTGAGCAGAACGAAGGCGATCAGAAGGCCGAGGCCCGGAAGGTCGAACGGCAAATAATTGTCGGGCTGATACTGGCTCGGGATCAACGGCGTGAACCAGGTATCGACGAGGTCGATGAACCAGCGCACGATCCAGATCGTGAGGCCGATGGGCGCGGCAACGACAAGCCCGGTGAAGAAGTAGTTTCTGAGCCTCGTCATGAAGCCGACATGCCGTGGCGGCAGAATCAAAGTCGGCTCATCCGGCCGGCCGGCGTTTTCGCTGTCCTGATCGCTCATTCGGTCTGCAGCATCCTCCCGCCAGGTCCCGTTCGGCGCCGTGTTGACGCCGGGGCGCGCTGGCCTCCAGCTCGCCCTTATCCTTCATATCATTGCAGGGCTTCCCTGTCAGGCGCATGCGTTTCATCATGGACGGACAGAAATCGCCGCGGGACGATCGGAAGCCCGCCGGAACAGACCCCAGGGAGAGAATGGCATGGCCACCGCCCAGCCCGGAACGATGATCCGGCTTCTGCCGGAGGATGAATACACCCATACGCCGGACGCCGCCTCGAACTATAACGAGAGCATGTATTTCAACGCGTTCGACCCGCAGACGAAGATCGGCGGCTGGTTCCGCCTCGGCAACCGGCCGAACGAAGGCTACGCGGAAATGTCCGTCTGCCTGTACCTGCCGGGTGGACGCATCGCATTCGCTTATGCGAAGCCGAAAATCTCCGGCAACGAGGAGATGAACGCCGGCGGTATGGAGATCGAGGTGGTCGAGCCGTTCAAACGTCTGCGCCTGACCTTTTCCGGCAAGGTCGTCGTTCTCTCCAATCCCCTCGACATGGCGGACCCCGCCAAGGCCTTCAAGGAGAACCCGGTCGTTCCATGCGAGGTGGAACTCGACTACGAAGGCGTCTCGCCAATGTTCGGCGGCGAGACCGTGAAGGAAGACGGTTCACCCCTGGACCTCGATCCGGAGAAGTCCTTCGCCAAGGCGCATTACGAGCAGCACATGGCCGCAAAGGGACGCTTCAAGGTAGGTGAAGAATGTTTTGACATTCGCGGCTTCGGCCTTCGTGACAAGAGCTGGGGCCCCCGCTATTGGCAGGCGATCCACTGGTACCGCTGGCTGCCGATGAACTTCGGGCGCGATTTCGGCATGATGATTTCCATCGTCACGAACGACGAGGGCAAACAGCGCCAGGGCGGCATGGTTCTGAAGGACGGTAAGTACGACCTCATAAAGTCATGCACCATCGACAGCGACTGGGATGAGAACTGGTACCAGACTGCCCTTCGCGCTCACGTCGAAACGGAAAGCGGCGCAACCTACGACGTCGAAGGCCGGGTTCTCTCGCTCATTCCGCTTCGCAACCGGCGCAAATCTCCCGATGGCGCAGAACTCAATACCCGCATCACCGAAGGAATGACCGAATACCGGTGCAACGGCATGACGGGCTACGGGCTCTCCGAATATCTCGACCAGATCGTGGATGGCCGCCCTGTTGGAGCGGGACACTGACATGGCCGAAGGGAGCAACCCGATCGAGGCGCCTCTCGCCAAGGTTGTGAAAACTCATATCAAGGGTGCAACGGGGATAAGTGGCCTGAAGCGTCTCTCCGGCGGTGCCAGCCAGGAAACCTGGTCCTTCGATGCGACAACGGCTGGCGACCCTGTCCAGCTGATCTTGCGACGCGCGCCGGGTGGTGCCCGCCCTCCGAGTGAAACGGCCGTCGGTCTCGCCACGGAGGCAAAGCTGATCGAACTTGCCGGCGCCGCCGGTGTGCCGGTTCCAACCGTGCGTTATGTGCTCGCGAAAGAGGATGATGTCGGCGACGGTTTCATCATGAACCGGATCGCAGGTGAGACCATCGCGCGCAAAATTCTGCGCGACGAAGAATTCGCCGATGCCCGGCCGAAACTTGCGCGCCAGTGCGGTGAAATTCTGGCGAAACTCCACAGCGTCGACCGCGCGACCCTGCCGCCTCTTCGCATCTCCCCTGCAGAGTCCGAAATCGCGCAATACCGGAATATCTACAAGGCACACGGTCATCCGCATCCGGTGTTTGAACTGGCCCTGCGCTGGCTGGCGGACAACACGCCACCACCGGGCACCGCCCACACGCTCGTCCACGGCGACTTCCGGAACGGCAACCTGATGATAGGTCCGGACGGTGTTCGTGCAGTTCTCGATTGGGAAATCGCCCATGTCGGCGACCCGATGGAAGATCTCGGTTGGATATGCGTGAACTCTTGGCGCTTCGGCAATATCGACCAGCCCGTCGGCGGCTTTGGCACGAGAGAAGACATGTTCGAAGGTTACGAAGCCGCGGGCGGCGGCAGGGTCGATCCCGATCGCGTCAAGTTCTGGGAAGTCCTGGGGACGCTGAAATGGGGAATTATGTGCACGATCATGGTGACGGCTTTCAAGACCGGGGCGGATCGCTCGGTCGAGCGCGCAACCATCGGACGGCGCTCTTCCGAGACGGAAATCGATTTGTTGCGCTTGCTGGCGCCACTTGCCTGAGGGGGTGAAGAATGCAGGACCAGCCGACGGCCAGTGAACTCGTCGGAGCTGTTGCGGATTTTATCCGCAACCACGCCATGCCGCAGTTGCAGGGCCATGCCGCATTTCATGCGCGGGTTGCCGCAAACGCTCTCGACATCGTAAAGCGGGAGCTGGAAGTTGCGCCCGCGGCCAATGCGAATGAAATGGCGCGTCTCAAGGCATTGCTTGGGATGGAGGGAACGCTGGAGGACCTCAACCGTGAGCTTTGCCGGCGGATCGAAACGGGGGACGTCGGTCTCGATACGCCGGGGCTTAAGGACCACCTTTGGCGCACCACGCTTACCAAGCTTTCGATCGACCAGCCCAACTATTCAGGGTACCGCCGCGCGCTCGACGAGGAGGCCAAAGCCTGAGCGCGCCCCTCTGGAGCGAGCTTCGCGCTGGCCTTTGGTAAAATGCGGGTTCTTGTTTGGTGCGGTGATCATTTGGTAAGCCTTAGGCGGCACACTTTCCCGCACCCGGACACAGAAGGTCCGGATTGTTCCGTTGCGGCGTTCGTCGATGGAGCTTGCGAAGATCGCCTGGTCGTCGTCGCCTGCACCGCTTGCGAGCAGCGTGCCGCGCTCATCGACGCGTATTTGGGAAGCGGCCTTGTCCTACCGCGAGATCGATATTACCGGCATCCCGGAGCGCCATCCGGTTCGCTGTTTCCAGGGCTACTGGAATAGCCGGGCCGGCGCGGGAAACCCGCCGCTCCGCAGCCAAATTAATCCCGCCGATATTGCAAGCATATTGCCGTGGTTGCTGGTGCTCGAAACGCTGCGGTTCCACGACAAGCGTGAATTCCGTTATCGTCTTGCCGGTACGGGATGCACTGAGCTGTTCGGCGTCGATTACACAGGAAAGATGCTCGGCGAAAACCTGACCCCGGAAGGCACCGAGATCAGGCAGAGGGAATTCAACAGCGTCATCGAAACGTGCCACCCGATTTTATCGACGACGAACTTGCCAATAAAGGCAAAGGATTTTATCGCCGTTCACCGCGGTGTCTTCCCCGTCTCCCTGACAGGATCCTCGATAGACCAGATCTTCGTGGTAGTCGCACCAACTGCCACTGAGTGCTCCGTTCGTCTCCCTTTATCGTCCTGAGGCACTTTCGAGCCGGGCTTCATAGAAAGCCAGCCGGCGCGCATAGGCGCCGCGAACCTGCGCCGCATCCATCTCTTTCAGGTCGAGAGCGCCGTCTGAGCCGCCGCTCAGCAGGTTCCCGGCGATGATCGTGTTCGCTGCCTCGGAATAGTGTGTGCCGTCATAGGTATTCGATCTGTCGATCGTCATGGCTGAGGGAACGCCGTAATCCACGAAGCGATCGAACTTCGTCGACGCGAGGTGAAGTACCTTGACATATTCATCGAGCCAGCCCTTCTCCCCGTAAGCGTTGATCGCCCATGCAGAGATCGGCGGAACGTAGCCAGCCAGAACCGCTTCGGGAAAGATTGCGCGCATCTCGTCGTAGAAAGAAACGCGATCCTTCGCAACAAACCGGCCTGCAAAGAGGTCACGAATGGGCTTTGCGGGATCGTATGGGGGCGCGCCCGGCGCAACGTGGCATATGAACTCCCGGTCATAAACGCGATCGAGTGGCGATTTGCCGAACAATGTCTGCAGCGACATCGAAAGCGCATCGATAGAGAGATAGGCAAGGTAAGGCGGCTTTGGTGCTTCTTCTTCCCGGATGAATTGGGGGATATCTGTCCCACCAATTCGCTCCCGGAAGGCGGCGCCCGGAACGCCCATGATAACGAGTTTCGGATGAAATCCGTTGGCGCGCAGGTACCGGGCATAAGCAACGGCCTCAGCTGCCTTGCCGGCGGAGAATGCGAAGTTGAAGCACTTGTATCCTTCGATCTTGTTTTCCGGCAGAAGCGTCACGCGGCTGTCGCCGAAGATGACGCAGTCGTACCGATCTTTCTTCGAGAGAAAGAGGTTTGTCTTGCTCAACCTTTCGTTGAAGGCATAGTTCACGGTCCCGACCTTGTTGCCGCCGAAGTACCAAAGCGGATCGACAACCGCATTGGCGATGAAGACAGCCAACGCAACGGCAACCACCGCAGCGGTCAGCGTCGCAAGATAGGCGGGTGCGTATTTGCTCATCGTCATGGGTCAGAACTGGAAATAGAGGAATTCGCTGATGCGCTGAAGGCTGAGGAGCGAAGCCGCCGCCGCAAGGCCCATCGCAACGGCCACAGGCTTGCTTGGACGCCAGAGAAAGAGCCGCATGTAACGCGTATGATCCACGGGCAGGAGCAGCGGATCTCCGCGCCGGTCGGCCCATTTGTAGTTGAAAGCTGGCCGCACCATCGCAAGCCATTGCTGCGTGTTGGGCCAGAACCAGAGGATACCCATCCAGAACAGAAGCCAGCCCATATCCTCCATCATCCTGCCGGCTTCGGAGATGTCCGGCACGGCAACAAGACCTCGATAGATCGCCGTCGCCGTGTCGAGATCGGCGGCGCGGAACAACACCCATGCAAGCGCAACGCAGAGAAAGGTCAGGGTGCGGGCAAAACCGCGGGACCACCAGGTGTTGATCCGCCGGATCGGCAGCGCGTTCCACCCGTGGTTGACGATCAGCATCAGCCCGTGCGCGGCACCCCATAACATGAACGTCCAGGCCGGCCCGTGCCACAACCCGCCAAGAGCCATGGTTATAAAGAGGTTCAGATAGCGCCGGACCTTGCCGCGCCGGTTACCACCGAGCGAGATGTAGAGATAGTCGCGCAGGAAACGAGACAGTGTCATGTGCCATCGGCGCCAGAAGTCGCTGATGTTCAGTGCCTGATATGGCGAGTGAAAATTGAGCGGCAGCTTTATGCCGAAGATACGAGCCGCCCCGATCGCCATGTCCGAATAACCGGAGAAGTCGAAATAGAGCTGGAAGGTATAGGCGAGCATGCCCTCCCACGCATCGAAAAATCCGATCTCCGCACCGTTTGCGGCCCGCGCAAATACCGGCGCAGCAACGAGTGCGACGTTGTCCGCCAGCACGACCTTCTTGAAGAGTCCGGCAAGGAAGATCGTGAGGCCGATCATCACGTTCGCACGATCGAAGGCGAAGCCGCGCTGGAGCTTTGTCTGAGAGAAGATTTCCTTGTGATGAACGATCGGACCCGCAATGAGCTGCGGGAAGAACATCACGAAGAAGCAGTATTCGAGGAAGGAGTGCGGCTCCACATCGCCGCGCCGGGCATCCACCAGATAGGCGATCTTCTGGAAGGTGAAGAAGGAGATCGCGAGCGGCAGGACGATGTGCTGCAGCGGTATGTCGGTTTCAAGAATGGTATTCGACGTTCCGATCAGGAAGTCCGTGTATTTGAAGTAGCCTAGGGAAGCTAGATCGACCGTGACACCGAAGGCAGTCAGCGGTGTCGCCCACCCTCCCCGGGGTTTCAGCCGTTCGACAAGGATCGCCTGTGCCGTCAGGAAGTTGAAAACGGCAAGTCCGATCAGCAACGGCAGATAAACGGGATTCCACCAGCCGTAAAAGAAGAGCGAAGCGAGGACGAGGAATCCCAGGCTCGCCTCGCGGCCGAGCCGCGCCCGGATGGCGAAGCACAACAGGGCCGTCAGCGGCAGGAAGCCAAAGAGGAAAACGGGTGAATTGAAGAGCAATTGGCGAGACGGGCTCCAGCCCCTTGGAGGATAAGATCAGATGGCGGAATCGGGCGGTCGTCCGCCTTCGGGAGCAGGATGTTAGGGAGAACAAAGGCATAAAAAAGGCCGGGAGCGAGCTCCGGCCTTCTTCATGGCGTTTTCGAGCAATAGCCGGTCAGGCGCCATAGGCCCCGACGATGGTGACCGAGCAGACGTTCGACGCCGGAGCACCGCCGAGGTTATGCGTCAGGCCTATCCTGGGGTTCGCAAGCTGGCGCTCACCCGCCCTGCCTTGAATCTGGAGATACATCTCATAGGCCATGCGGAGGCCCGAAGCGCCGATCGGATGACCGAAGCACTTGAGCCCGCCATCGATCTGACAGGGAACCTTGCCGTCGGAATCGTAGAAGCCGTCCATGACGTCTTTCACCGCCCCGCCTTCGGGCGAGATGAAGAGGTCCTCCATGGTCACCAGTTCGGTGATTGAGAAACAGTCATGCACTTCCATCATGCTGACCTGCTCGCGCGGGTTGTCGATGCCGGCCTCCTTGTAGGCCTTCTTGGCAGCGATCCGGGCGGTGTGGAAGTAGCTTCCATCCCAGCTGTTGTGCTGGGATTCGAGACCGTTCGAAACCGAAAGCTGCATGGCCTTCACGGTCACGATGTCCTTCTTGCCGAGAGCCTTGGCTATTTCGGGAGTCGTCACGATAGCCGCCGCCGCACCGTCCGATACGCCGCAGCAATCGAACAGACCGAGCGGCTCTGCGATCATCGGCGCGCCCATGACCTGCTCTTCGGTCACCGCGTTGCGAAGATGCGCCTTTGGGTTCTTGGCGCCATTCGCGTGGCTCTTGACCGAGACATGCGCGATGGCCCGCTTCAGATCTTCCTTGCTGACGCCATGCTTGGCCCGGTAGGCGGAAGCGAGCTGGGCAAAGTTGCCTGGCGCGGAACCGGACGGGGCCCATTGCGGGATCAGAGTGCCCATATTGCCGACCGGCAGACCGCCATAGCCAGTGTCCTTGAGCTTCTCGACACCGAGAGCAAGCGCGATATCGGCCGCCCCGGAGGCGACCGCATAGACCGCGCCACGCAGCGCTTCCGAGCCGCCGGCGCAGAAGTTCTCGACGCGGGTCACCGCGATATTCGGCAGACGAAGCGCGAGAGACAGTGGCGTGCCACCCTTGCCCGTGCCGATTTCATCGATATGCGTGGAAAACCACGCTGCATCGATCTGCGTCGGTTCAATGCCCGCGTCCTGCATGGCCTCGAGATAGGCTTCCACCATCAATTCTTCGGGGCCCGCGTCCCAGCGCTCGCCGAACTTGGAGCAACCCATGCCGAGGATCGCGACCTTGTCCTTGATACCTGCCGCCATGTTCGTTCTCCCTATTCGGCCGCCTGGCCCGTTTGTGATTTTGTTTCGCTCGCAGCTACCGGCACCGCCTTCCAGAAATAACGGCGGAATCCGCGCTTCTCGTCGATTTCCTTGATCCGGAAAACGAGCTTCACTTCCATACCGGAATCGACTGTACCGACCTCGACATCGGTAAAATCCATCATGATCCGGCCACCTTCGTCAAAAACGACCATGCCGTAGTGGTTCGGTGGATTCATGCTGAACGAGAGGAAGTCCGCCGACCATGACAGGATCTTCGCCTTCTTCTCGGCGAACTTGTACGGCTCCTGTGTATCGACCGTGTGCTTGTTCGGATTGACAGAGATGCGCGAGCGCGGGAACTGGACAACGCCCGTCTCGGTGCAGCGACCGCCAACGAGACCCATGAGCATGTCCTCGTTCCGGTAGAGCGTGGTGAGCGCGGTCTTCTTGTCCTGCTCGGCGCGCATGCCCCTTTCCCACTCGATCAGGCCGTTGAAGGTGAGGAACTTCATGTAGTTCGTCTCCTCCACCCGGTTCCGCAGCGAGCCGGTAATGCCCCGCTTGCTCGCCTGGCTGGAGAGCTTGTCCGTTACCTCGAAAACGAGCGCATCGCAGCCACCACCGAAGTGAAGCAAGAGCACCTTGTCGCCCGGCTTGGCTTCCGTCTGCAGCGTATGGATGAGCATGACGAGAGAATGTGCAACGCCGGTCTCGCCGCAATTCGCGGCCAGCGTGTCGCGGGCGGCTTCCGGGGCGATCCCCGACCGTTTTGCGAGTTGTTGCACGAACTTGTCGCCGAACGCACACGGAAGAACGAAATGTTTGATTTCTTCGCCGCTTACAGAGGAGTTCTCAAGCGCTGCCTTCACTGCCCGCGGTACGATTTTCGCGAAGCCCTCGTCCCGAATCCAGCGTTCTTCCCAGTTGTAGTCGAACTCTTCCGTATCGCCCCGGAAATGATCGACAAAGTCGAGCGTGAGGCTGGCGCCGCCCAGATAGGCAGCGATGATGTTCTCCGTACCGACAGAAAGAGCCGCTGCGCCGTCGCCGAAGTCGAGTTCCTGTGCCGTCACCGCTTTGGTCTTGCGGTGGTCCGAGGCAAGGACCAGAGCGTTCTTCACCTCTCCGCCCTTGACCGCAGAAAATGCCTGCATCAGGGCCGATGTGCCGGCACGCTGCGTTGAGGCGACATCGACGGCACGGACGCGTTCATCGAGGGTAAGCGCCGCCGAAATGATGCCGCTGTTCAAACGATCTTTGAAAGGCATCGTCGTGGAGCCGAAATAGAGCGCATCCACATGGCTCCGGTCGTCGTCAGGACCGAGCAGGTCGCGGGCGGCCTCGACAGCCATTGTCACCGAGTCCTCGTCCCAGTTCGCCATGGAGCGCTCGCCCTTCCCTTTGCCAAGGAAGTTAGGCGCTACCCAGGCGTTTGCCTGAACGATTGATTTACGCTGCAGCCTGAGGCGCGGGATGTATCCGCCAAAGCCGGTCAATCCCACCATCTGTTGGGCCATACGTCTCCCCTTCCATTCGTTCCGGTCGTTGTTTTTCAGGAGTTTACCGAGCATGAGGGGCCGGCCACAACAACCGGATTTTCCGGCGGATTTCTGCCAGTTCTACGCTGCGTCAACGTCCCGGATTTGAGGGCGGAGCGTATAGATATTTGAAGCATGAACACACAGCATGGGCGGTCTTAACACATTGATAGCCGCTCTCAGGCTTAGCTTCTTGGGTACTGCATCGGGTAAAGGCTATGCGGCTGCCGACCAACGTCACACCAGCGTCTCTGAAGACCGTTGCCGCCCCGGCCACGGAGGCCTTGCCGAGCCGGGACGAAGCTTCGGGCGGGAAAACGAGACAAAAGTCGATCTGGCCCCTTGTCGCTGTTCTCGCGATCTTCTGCCTGGCAATGCTCAGTCTTCTTTTTGCAGGATCACTCGAGCTGGACCGTTTCGCCCGCGATCAGGCACGCAGCCTTGCGGAAACCGCCATCTCCAAGGCGGTTGCGGATGTCGCGTTCATCACCCGTGACTATGGATTCTGGGATGCCGCGGTAGCCAATCTCACCGAAAGCTTCGACGCCGATTGGGCAAACGACAACGTCGGCGAATACGCTTCTGACGCGCTAAGTATGTCCCGGACGCTTGTGCTTGGACCCACCAACGACACGGTTTATACGATGAAGGACGGGACCGTCTCGTCGGACCCTTCCTTTTTCTCGCCGCCGCCCGCCCTTCTCCGACTTGCTGCCCTTGCACGGGCAACATCATGGGACGATCCGCAGGCGGCATCGTCTTTCGTGTCCATCGACGGCGAAGCATTCATCGCTTCAGCCTCGGTCATTACGCCGGAGAAACCAAAACCGCAGATCGTCGGGTCTTTCACACGATGCGTATTGATCTTTCTTCGCGCGCTTGACGAAGAGAGCGTTGCGGACTTGGGTGCTTCCTATCTGCTCCCTGACTTGCGGCTCCAGACCGGCAAAGCGGGCGACGGATACGACTCGCTGCCGCTGCTCGACGACAGGGACCAAGCCGTCGTCCACCTCGCGTGGCGAACACCGGTCCCCGGACAGAGCTTTCTCAAACAAACGGCGCCGTGGATGGCCGCCATCTTCCTTGTCCTTGCCGGGCTCATCGTCATGGCGCTGAAGCGCGCCTACGCGCAGGCCGCCGTAGTGGAGCAGTTGAACGACGAACTCCTCCTGCGGTCGAGGGACCTCGAACACAGTCAGGACAATTTGGTGAAGGCATTGGAAATCGCGGTTGAGGCCAATAAGGCCAAGGCAGATTTCCTGGCGGTCATGAGCCACGAGTTGCGGACACCACTCAACGCGGTAATCGGTTTTTCGGATCTGATCCGGAACCAGGCTTTCGGTCCGGTCGGACATAGAAAATACGCCGAATATGGAAATGACATTTTCACCAGCGGCCAGCATTTGCTTTCGCTTATTTCCGATATTCTGGACATCACGCGCGCCAATGCTGGAACGCTGACGCTCGACCTCCGTCCCGTCGATTTGGCAAACCTCGCCGACAAGTCTTTGACGCTGATGACCCCCCAGGCCGTCCGCCAACGGATATCGGTCGATGTCGTAGATAGATGCGGCCCCAGCATCGTGCTGGGCGACGAGGTGCGCCTAACCCAGATCCTCACCAACTTGATCAACAATGCGATAAAAAGCTCACCGGAAGGCGGGAGCATCCGCATCAAGATATCCCCGGTCAAACATGGAGAAATCTCTCTTCGGGTGATCGACAAAGGTTGCGGTATTCCAAAAAAAGAGTTGGTCAGTGTGACGGAGCCCTTCCGTCAGGCGGGAACCTATCAGACCCGTTTCAATCCCTATTCCTCTGAAAATTCCGGAACGGGGCTTGGCCTTGCAATCGTAAAGCGCTTGACGGAAGCGCACGGCGGAAGACTGCGTATCGCAAGCAAAGTGGGACTGGGCACCGTAGTGGAAGTCATACTCCCCCGGCACGAGAGCGCCGCTACGGGCTGTAACGCAGGAAACAAGACCGCTACAGGCTAGACGTCGTCCTCGACAACAAAGCAGGCGATCTTGCGCGCTTCAAGCGCGCGGCATGCCGATTTGGCATCGTCCATACGCTCAAATCCGCCAGCCCTGAGCCTGTAGAAAACCCCCCGCTCACCAAGATCTGCTTTCAGAATGGCATAAGACGAGCCGCCGATGACCGGTGCGGCATCGCCCGCCATTTCCTCCCAGGCCCGGCTCGCAAGGGCAGCTTCGCGGAAAGCTCCAAGTTGAACACGGTAGCGAGCCTCGGGCAGGCCAGCCGCCGCAGGTGAAACTGCCGCAAGCTGGACTGGTTTCCGCCCCGCAGCCGGTTCGCTCTCCCGAAGCGATCCCGTGGTCAGTTCGCCGGCCGGCGGGACCTCAGCCACTGCAGCAGATGTCTCTTTCGGTGGCGGGAACCGGGTCGCCGTCGTCCGCCAGCCGCCGATACTTGCCACGCGGATGATCTGCCCGCGCTCATGTCCGGATGCCGCCGTCTGGAACGGGGTAAGCGCAGCGGGAACGACCTGCGGATTGGGGGCGGTCTCTGTTGATCCGTCATCGCTAACCGCGAGCATGGGCGAGATCGCGTTGAGCTTCGTTGCTGCAAGCTCGAACTCTGGATCGATATCCAGTGCCTGCCGCAGGTCATTCGCCGCGAGCGCCAGCTGGCCGCTCTGCTCGAAGGATAGCGCCCGACCAAAGAGCGGCAGCTTCCGATCCCGGCCTTTCATGTTGTCGATGGCGGCAGTGTAGTGCCCGATAGCGGAGACGTAGTCACCGCGCCGGCGCTCGAGATTGGCGAGGTTGTGATAGGCGGCGGCGTATTCCGGCGCGAGCCTGACCGCTTCGAGGTAATCCTTCTCGGCCGCGGCTTCCTGTCCGACATCGGCAAGAGCAATGCCCCGGTTGTAGTAGGCCTTGGGCAGAACCTTGTCCGGCAGCGCGGCACTGCCGATGGCCTTCGTGTAGTCGGATATGGCGGCATCCTGCTGGCCGGTCTTCTGCAGTGCAACGGCACGGTGGTGATAGGCAAGCGCCCTGCCCTCGGCCGTCAGGCCGCCACTATCGAGCGCGTTCGAGAACTCCGCTGCGGCCCGGTTGTAAACGCCGCGCTCAAGGGCATCGGTGCCGGCCTGCATGAGTGCGGCCGCCTCCGCCTCGGCGCTGCTGCCCGCTCGAACGGCCGTTGACGATGCAGGCAACCCGCCGACGATCGCGAGCAAAAGCGCACCGAAGACAGCCCACCAGCGTCCGGCTCGTCCAAAACCCTGTAGTCCGGATAGTTGCAGCATCGACCGGCCCTCCTCGAAAGGCGACAGCGGTGAATCTTCATGAATTTTATCACGCGCGTCGGACGACCATATCCGGAGGCGGATTTGTATAGACGATTCATGAACTTAGAGGATCAAGTCCGCGCCGCTCGACGGAGGAAATGCCGCGAATCGCAACTATTCGACGGTCACCGACTTGGCGAGGTTCCGCGGCTGGTCGACGTCTGTGCCTTTCGAGACCGCCGTGTGATAGGCGAGAAGCTGCACGGGAATGGCGTTGACGATGGGCGCGATGAGCGGATCGACAGCAGGTACTTCAATTGTAGCCCAGAGCCCGGACCCCGCACGCGCGATGCCCTCGCTATCGGCGATGAGCACAACGTGGCCGCCTCGGGCGATCACTTCCTGCATGTTGGAAATGGTCTTCTCGAAGAGATTGTCGACCGGGGAAATCACGACCACCGGAACTTCCTCGTCGATGAGCGCAATGGGACCGTGCTTCAGCTCGCCTGCCGCGTAACCTTCGGCATGGATGTAGGAGATTTCCTTGAGCTTGAGCGCCCCCTCGAGCGCGATCGGGTAATTGTGGCCACGGCCGAGATAGAGCACGTCGCGCGCCTTGGCGATCTCCGCGCTCAGCGCCTGAATGGCGTGGTCCTGGTTCAGCGCCTCTGCAACATGGCGCGGAACTTCCATCAAGGTGCGCACGAGGCGCGCCTCATCCGATGCGGTGATGACGCCGCGCGCGAGACCCATCCGGACGGCAAGGACGGCGAGCGTCGTGAGCTGGCAGGTGAATGCCTTTGTCGATGCGACACCGATCTCCGGTCCGGCGAAGGTCGGCAAGATGGCGTCGGATGCCCGCGCAATGGAGGACTCGGTCACATTCACGATCGACAGGATTGTCTGTCCCTGCGAACGGCAATAGTGAAGCGCGGCAAGCGTATCCGCCGTCTCTCCGGATTGAGAGATGAAGATGGCAAGTCCACCCTCCGGCATCGCGGCCTCGCGATAGCGGAACTCGGAGGCGATATCGACCTCCACGGAGACGCGGGCATATTTCTCGAACCAGTATTTGGCGACGAGCCCCGCGTAATAGGCTGTACCGCAGGCTATGATTGTCACGCGGGGAACGGAAGCGAGATCTGCCGGCAGGGCAATTTCCCGCAGGCTGTCCTTGAGCGGATCGATATATTCCGAAAGCGTGTGGCCAATCACCTCCGGCTGCTCGAAGATTTCCTTCGCCATGAAGTGACGGTGATTGCCCTTGTCGACAAGCGCCGCGGAAACATCCGTGATCTTCACCGGACGCTTCACAACCTGCCCTTCCGCGTCGTGGATCGTGGCACCGCTACGTGTGATCTCGACCCTGTCTCCCTCTTCGAGGAATGTGACGCGGTTCGTCATCGGCGCGAGCGCGAAAGCGTCCGAACCGAGATACATTGCGTTCTCGCCATAACCGACCGCGAGGGGGCTGCCACGCCTGGCACCGATCATGAGTTCGTCTTCACCGCGGAAGATGATCCCGAGCGCAAATGCGCCTTCAAGTTCGCCGATCGCCCTGGCTGCTGCTTCGCGGGGAGAAAACCCCTTGTCGAGATAGTACGTCACCAGATGAGCGATGACTTCGCTATCGGTCTCGGTCGAAAAGACCGCGCCGTCGGCGGTGAGCCGCTCTCTGAGTTCCCGGAAATTTTCGATAATGCCGTTGTGAACGATCGCCACACGGTCCGTTGCATGCGGATGCGCATTCCGCTCGGTCGGCGCGCCGTGCGTTGCCCAGCGTGTATGACCGATGCCGATCGTGCCGTCGAGCGGTGAGGCCTCGAGCGCCTTTTCGAGATTGAACAGCTTGCCTTCGGCACGCCGGCGTTCGATTTCGCCATGCGAAAGGGTTGCGATACCGGCGCTGTCATAGCCGCGATACTCGAGCCGCTTCAGCGCTTCGAGAATAACCGGGGCGACGGGCTCCGTTCCGATGATGCCGACAATGCCGCACATATCACTCGCCCGAGGATTGTTTTTTGATGTCTTCGTTCTGCGCCCGGAAGGCCTTCGCCCAGCCGGGTTTCTCCATCTGCCGCCCTCGCGCAACCGCAAGAGCATCCGCACTCACATCCTTCGTGACCACGCTGCCCGAACCGAGATAGGCGCCGTCTCCAATCTTCACAGGTGCGACGAGCGAGGAGTTCGAGCCGACAAAGGCACCAGCGCCGATATCGGTGAAGAACTTGTTGTAGCCGTCGTAATTGCAGGTGATCGTGCCGGCGCCGATATTCGCCCCCGCACCGACCCGCGCATCACCGATATAGGAGAGGTGGTTGACCTTCGCACCCTCCTCGATTTTGGCCTTCTTAGTCTCGACGAAGTTTCCGATCCGCGCCTTGCGGCCAATTTCGGAACCCGGCCGGATGCGTGCGAACGGCCCGATCTGCGCTCCTTCCGAAACCCTGGCTCCTTCGAGATGAGAAAAAGCCTTGATGAGAACGCCATCCGCAATCTCGCAACCGGGACCGAAGACGACATTCTGACCCACCGTGACATCGCGACCGAGTTTTGTATCGAAGCTCAGATAGACCGTGTCCGGATCGAGAAAGGTGACGCCTTCGGCCATCGCGGCCTGACGCATCCGCCTTTGCAGCGACGCTTCGGCCGCAGCGAGGTCGGCACGGCTATTCACGCCCTGAATGTCCGCTTCCGGACAAGTAACGCAAATGCAGTCGAGGCCCGCGCCGCGTCCAAGCGCCACGAGGTCGGTCAGGTAGTACTCACCCTGCGCATTGTCGTTGGTGAGCCCACCTAGGAGCGCGCCGAAATGCCCGGCCGGAACGGCCATGGGTCCTCCGAAGCAGAGACGGATGGAACGCTCCGCCTCCGTCGCATCCTTGTGCTCGACGATACGGCGGACCTTGCCGTCTTTGAGCACGACGCGCCCGTAGCCGGCCGGGTCTTTCGCCTCGAAACCGAGGATAACGATATTGCCGCTCTTTCGGCAGGTGTCCGCCATGTCCGCGAGCGTCTCCGCGCGAACGAGCGGCGTATCGCCGAAGACCACGAGAACGACGCCGTCTTCATGGATGATTTCAGGCAGCGCCGTGCGGGCTGCGTCGCCCGTTCCCCGCTGGTTCAACTGCACGACGACGGAAAGGTCCTGCCGCACGCCGCGGGCGTAAGCGGCCACATCATCCATGTCGGGACCGACGACGAGAACCGTTTTGCCGCCGAACCTGGTGTTCGCCAGGACATGCCCGAGCATCGGCCGGCCGGCAATTTCATGCAGCACCTTCGGCAGGTTCGACTTCATGCGGGTGCCTTTGCCCGCCGCAAGGATGACGGTGCTATGAGCGTTCGACGTCATGGCCTCGATGCTTCTCCTGGTCCCGAATTCCGTGCCGCGCGGCGGAAATGTGCATCTCCCGGCTCCGGCCTGGAAATGAATTTATGTTTCACTATGTTGCCCTGATTCATTCAGGAATACGTTAAGGGAAACGTCAGCGATTGCGCTCGCGCAGGTGCTTCTCCCAGGCAAGCGCATGGGTCACGATCGTGTCGAGATCGTCGTAAGCGGGCCGCCAGCCGAGAGTGCTTTTGACGCGCGCCGGGTCCGAGACGATCGACGCCGGATCGCCCGCGCGCCGGGGCGCCTGCCGGACTTCAAAGGGATGCCCGGCAGCGCGCTCAACCGCCCCAATGACCTCGCGAACCGAGAAACCGTGCCCATACCCGCAATTGGCGACAATGCTCTCCCCGCCGCCCCGAAGGTAATGGAGGGCTGCGGTATGCGCATTGGCAAGATCGCTGACATGGATGTAGTCCCGGACGCAGGTACCGTCCGGTGTCGGATAGTCGCCGCCAAACACTTCGAGGTAAGGCCTCTGGCCAAGCGCGGTCTGGCAGGCAACCTTGATCAGATGCGTCGCATTCGCCGTGGACTGACCGACACGGCCTTCAGGGTCCGCACCAGCAACGTTGAAATATCGCAGAGCTGCGTAAGTCAGGTCATGTGCCGCCGCCACATCCTGCAGCATCCACTCCGTCATGAGCTTGGAGCGGCCATAGGGCGACATTGGGTTGAGAGCCGCCTCTTCCGTTGCGGGCGAGACTTCGAGCATCCCATAGACGGCTGCTGTGGAGGAAAAGATGAAATGGCGAACGCCACCGGCAACGCAGCTTTCGATCAGCGAGCGCGATTTCGCCGTGTTGTTGAGGTAGTACTTCAGCGGATCGCTGACGGATTCCGGCACGACGATCGAGCCGGCGAAATGGATAACCCCCTCCACCGCGTGATCGCGCAGAATACGCTCGACCAGCGCGGTATCGGCGATATCCCCGGCGTAGAGGCGCGCCGCGTCCTGGACAGCCCAATCGAACCCGGTGGAGAGATTGTCGAGAACGACAACTTCCTCGCCTGCACTGAGAAGATCGATGACGGCGTGGCTGCCGATATAGCCCGCGCCGCCAGTTACCAGAATGCTCATGGCTTACCTTGCCTTAAACGTGACGTAGGCGAGGTTATACCTTGAATTTCGTCTCCACATAGTTGACGAGCATCGCGACGGATTCATCCACGGGAAGCGCCGAGGTATCGACCACGAGCTCCGGGCTCTCCGGCGCCTCATACGGTGCGGAAATGCCGGTGAAATCCTTGATTTCACCCGAACGGGCCTTCTTGTAGAGACCCTTCGGATCTCGCGCCTCGCAGGTCGCGACGTCGGCCTTCACAAAAATCTCGTGGAAGTCCTTGTCGGATGCCTGCCGCGCGCGGTCGCGGTCCGAACGGTAAGGCGAAATGAAGGAGGTGATGACGATCACCCCCGCGCGCGCGAAGAGCGCCGCCACTTCGCCGACACGGCGGATGTTTTCAGCGCGGTCTTCCGGCGAGAAGCTCAGATTGGCGTTGAGGCCGTGGCGAACGTTATCCCCGTCCAGCACGTAGACGTTATATCCCTTGTCGAAGAGCTTTTTCTCCAGCGCCACGGCGACGGTCGACTTGCCGGCGCCGGACAGGCCCGTGAACCAGAGGACGCCGCCCTTATGGCCATTGCGGAAGATGCGCTGCTCGGCGGTGACGCCATGTTCGACGCGCGTGATATTTGTGGAACGCGACGTGATGAGGCCGCGCTGGTCGGCATAACCTTCCATCGAAACGATACCGCCACCGGCGATGTCGTACTTGTCGATGAGAACGAAGCGGCCGGTGCGGGGCGCCACGGAAAACTCGTCGAGCGCCAGCATGCGGCGCGCGCGAATGACGATTTCGGCGACCTGGTTGCGCTCGACCTGATGCGAGGAAGTGTTCGACAGGTCGCTCGTGTCGATGATGCTCTCGATCGACTGAATGGTGACCGGCGCCTCGAGCGTACCGAGTTTGATGCGGTAGCTCTTGCCCTTGGTCATCGGCTCCTGCCCGAGCCAGAATATCCGGGCGCGGAAGACGTCCGTCTCGATCGGCGCTTCCTCGGCATGGCTGATGAGCTCGCCACGTTCGACGAATATCTGCTCATCGAGCGTAATGCCGACGGACTCGCCCGCAATCGCTTCGGTCGGCGCCTGCTTTCCGGGCACTGTCGACCAGTATTCGATGGATTTGACGCGCGCCTTCTTGTTGGACGGCGAGAACACGATCTCGTCGCCGACGGAGAAGCGCCCTTCCTCGATGCGGCCCGCGATGATGCGGCGGTGATCGAACTTGTAGACGTCCTGCACGGGGAATCGCAGCGGACGGTCGACCGGGGAGGCGTTCGGCATGAAGCTGTCGAGCGCCTTCACCACCGTCGGACCCTTGTACCAGGCCATGGCTTCGGACGGCGTCACGATGTTGTCGCCTGCGCGTGCCGACACCGGGATGACGAAGGTCGGCGTCACACCGATAGAGGTGAGGTAGTCGCGATATTCCTGCTCGATCAGGTCGAACTGATCCTTCTCGTAATTGATCAGGTCCATCTTGTTGACGGCGACGGCGACTTGCCGGATGCCAAGGAGATGCAGCAGATAGCCGTGACGGCGCGATTGTTCGCGCACGCCCTCGGCGGCATCGATAATGAGGAGCGCCGCATCGGACTGCGCCGCACCCGTGATCATGTTCTTCAGGAATTCCTTGTGGCCCGGCGCATCGATGATCGTGTAGTCGCGCGCGTCCGTCTTGAACCAGATCTGGCTCGTATCGATGGTGATGCCCTGGTCGCGCTCCGCCTGCAGCGCGTCCATGAGAAAGGCCCATTCGAAGGGAACGCCGCGGCGCTCGCACATCGCCTTGATGGACTCGTATTTGCCATCGGGCAGCGAGCCCGTGTCGTGGAACATGCGGCCCACAAGCGTGGACTTGCCATGGTCGACATGGCCGACGATGACGATACGCAGCAAGTCGCGCATCGAGGACGGGTTCTGATTCACGGCGGCAAGCCTCACCTTGGCTTCGGATGCTTCGGGCATATGCACTCTCCCTTACAGATAGCCGTCGGCGCGAAGACGCTCGAAAGCGTCTTCCGACTCGTGGTCCATGGCGCGGCCGGAACGCTCGGAGATCCTTGTCGTCCGAAGTTCTTCGATGATTTCCTCGATGGTGGTCGCGGTGCTCGCCACCGGGGAAGTGATGTCTTTGTCGCCAAGCGAACGGAAACGCTTGCCGTCCTTGGCGAAATAAAGCGGGATCGTCGGGATCTGTTCACGCAGCGTGTAGAGCCAGATGTCGATTTCCGTCCAGTGCAGCAGCGGGTGCACGCGAATATGCGTCCCCGGAGGGAAGTCCGTCTTGAACTGGTCCCAGAATTCGGGCGGCTGGTCCTTGAAGTCCCACTGGCCGGTCGCGCCGCGCGGGCTGAAGACGCGCTCCTTGGCGCGGGTCGCTTCTTCGTCGCGGCGGATGCCGGCGAAGAGCGCGTTGAACTTGTGCTTCTCGATGGCCTTCTTGAGACCTGCGGTCTTGCGCGCCGCGGAACGGGCAGCCGGCGGCAGCGTATCGTCGATCTCCTCAATCGGCGGGCAGAGCTCGCGGATGAAGTTCAGGTTCCACTCCGCCGCATAGCGGTCGCGGAACTCGTACATTTCCGGAAACTTCTTTTCCGTGTCGACATGCATGACCGGAAAGGGAACGTGGCCGAAGAATGCCTTCCGTGCGAGCCAGATCATGACGTTGGAGTCCTTCCCCAACGACCACAGCATCGCGATATTCTCGATCCGGTTGAACGCTTCGCGGAAGATGAAAATGCTCTGGCTTTCGAGCTGATCGAGACGATCCATGACTGCCTTCCTGCCCGGCAACGCACCGCGCCGCCGCCACAAACCACATGAAAAAACAGAGGTTAAATACCAAACCCCGTTGTGGTCTGTGATTTAATCTCCCGTGCGAGGCATTGCAAGTGCGAATTGGGCCGGAAAGATGATGCATTCAGCCAGTTCGGCGAGAAAATTCTATCGCCCTGCCTTTCGCTCCACCGGCTGGCCGCAACGCGCAGCAGGAACATGCCGGTCGGCCGTGCGCCGGACGGGACGCGCCCGCGCAACCGCAGGCATGACGCGGCCGCTCCGGCTTATAGCCTTCCCTTCCAGCTTGCGCATCAGCGCCTCAAAGCGCGCCTTCATTTCGCGCTCGCTGCGAGCCTCTTCCATTTCCCGCTGGTTCCGGCGGCTGCTGGCAATCAGCGCGGTGAGCATCACAAACAGAAGGATCAGCCCCCCAATCGTAACCTGGGTCTCCAGGGACATATTCCCGAGGAGTTCAGCAACCGACATGTCGTTCCCCATCAAAATCATCCAGCGCGGTCCTCGCGCCCCCAAGGCCGGACTCTATGCAGATTTCGGGCCTTTTCCAGTGTATTGGCGCCTCAAAGGGCAAGGAATGAGGGGGCGGAGGAAGGGCGATTACTTTGCAGGCAATTGGCGACAATTTGGGCAACCGCCTTCGAAATTTAGCGGGTGAGGAGCGGCTTTCGCCAGGCGGCATGCTTGTGTATGTAGGCCTCACGATTGACGCCGACAGACCAATGGGATTGATGCAATGGACGACGCCATCGACAGCTTGATTGCCGGTTACCGCGCCTTCCGCAAAGGCCAGTACCGCCAGAATGAGGAACGATATCAGGCACTTGCCGCACGACGCCAGAAACCCAAGGCGCTCGTGATCGCCTGCTGCGACAGCCGCACGGACCCGGCGATGGTGTTCCAGTCGGACCCCGGCGAGCTCTTCGTGGTGCGCAACGTGGCCAACCTGGTGCCACCCTACGAGCCAGACAGCCACTATCACGGCACCAGCGCGGCGCTGGAATTTGGCGTCAAGTCATTGGGAATCAAGGATGTAATCGTCATGGGCCACGCCGGATGCGGCGGCATCGAGGCGCTCCATGACGGCGCCAGGGGCACGCCGCCGCCGGGCGACTTCGTGCCGAACTGGATCTCGCTCGCGGGCGACGTCGCCGCCCAAGTCATTGAAAAACATGGCGATCTTGACCGTCCGTCGACGCTGCGCCTGATGGAACAGCAGGCCGTCGTCGCCTCGCTCGACCGGCTGCGCACCTTCCCCTTCATCGCCGAGCGCGAACGCAGCGGCGAGCTGAAGCTCCACGGCTGGTTCTACGGGATCGGCACCGGAATCCTGTCGGTTTACGATGCCGACAGGGAGCAGTTCGTCGACGTGATCGAGTAAAAGTCAGGTGCGACTGTCACAATTCGCGCCCCCGGTTTTCCGCCATCGTTTCGGAACCGGAAGTCACTGTCATCGTAATGCAATGAAAACGTCACAAATCGCAGCGTTATCCCCGCTTGGGGGGATAACCCGATCCGGCAGACGACGCGGATATCAGGAGCAGCTCGCCGGCACCTCGCCGCGCACATAGTCGCGGAAGACCCAGCCGCTCGTCCCGTCCTGGCGCGTCACTTCACGCCAGTAATTCGTGCTGTCCTGACCGAGAAGCCCGATCCGCTCGCAAGCCTCGAGCACGCCCACGACCTTGCCCGCATTGTCCGGCCTGGAGCGGATATAGACGCTGCCGGCCGCAAAATGCGGATCGGCGAAGGGCGCGGCCTCCGTTTCGGGAGCGGCCGCGGGCGCCGGGTCCGCGGCTGCGACGGATACTCCGGACACGGATCGATCTTCAGCCGCAACAACCGCGTCCTGCGGCGATGAGACCTGGGCAGAGCGGTGTTCTGCAACGAATGATGTTTCGGATTCCTGCGTGAAGGACGCCTGCTGCACGGTGGCGGGCGCCTCGGCGCGCGGTGTGCGGGAAACCATTTCCGTCAGCAAGGGAGCGGTGGTGTCCGCCTGCGCGGAGGGAAGAAGCACATTGCCGGCGGCGGGTGTCTTCACGGCGCGCGGCGCAGAAGCCGCTGCGAGAGCGGCCTTTTCCGCTTCGAA
The DNA here is from genome assembly GCF_045863935.1 of Parvibaculum sp. GTDB lineage: Bacteria > Pseudomonadota > Alphaproteobacteria > Parvibaculales > Parvibaculaceae > Parvibaculum. The sequence goes on from NZ_BTVP01000011.1 coordinate 70,923, forward strand.
GGATGCGACGGCGACCTCGCCGGGCGGCGGCCCCAAATCGATGACGAGCAGCGCCGCGAGCGCGAGACCGAGCACCGCCCCGCCCGCAACCCAGGCGATCCGCCTGTACGAAACCATGGTCCAGGGAAGTTCCGGTTCGGAATAATCGACCTGCCCGATCGTCTCATGCACTTCTTCGCCGAGACGCGACAGCGGCCGTTCGACATCGACGTCGAGATATTTCGCATAGGCGCGCGTGAAGCCGACCGTCTGCGGCAGTGCCGGCAGAAGCTCGAACTGGGCAGCCTCGATCGCCTGCAGATAGATGGGCCTGATGCGGATCGCATCCGCAATATCCTTCAGCGTCAGTCCCGCCGCCTGACGGGCCTCGCGAAGCGTCTGGCCGATTTCCTCTTTATGCCCTGTCATCCGGTATTCCCGCCGTGCCGACATTCGCAAGGGAGGCTAGCCCGACAGCGTTAACAAGAGTGTACGATTTTGTCTCGTTTCACTTGATACACACGGAAATTGACGCCGATATGTCGTCTTTCGCCCTGCTCCACCGGCGCGTCTAGAGGGCTTGGCTCCTTGCGGCGCAACATATAGATGAGAAGCTGAAACATGACGGGCGACAGGGGAACAGCGGCGTGACGGCGGAAGACTTCTTGCTGGGGTTGCTGATCTTCGCCGCCTCCATCCTCTATTCGTCGGTCGGGCATGCCGGTGCGTCGGGTTATCTTGCGGCCATGGCCCTCTTCGGTCTGGCACCGGAGGCGATGCGGCCGACGGCGCTTGGGCTGAACATCATCGTCGCCTCGATTGCCGTCTACCGCTACAGCCGCGCCGGGCAGAACGACCTGAAGCTCCTCCTGCCCTTCGTCGCCGCCTCGATACCGGCGGCATTCATCGGCGGCTCCATCGACATTCCACCCGCTTACTATCGTCCGCTCGTGGGCATCGTGCTGCTCTTCTCCGCAGCGCAAATGGCGCGCACGGCACGGCAGGCGGTAGCGGTCGACGCGACGGCGCACCGCCCGCCGCTCCCCGCCTCCATAGCGGCGGGCGGCGCACTCGGCCTGCTGGCAGGGCTCACCGGCACGGGCGGCGGCATCTTCCTGAGCCCGCTTCTCCTCTTCATGCGATGGGCACCGACAAGACACGCGTCGGGCATCGCCGCGACCTTCATCCTGCTGAATTCGATTTCGGGTCTCGCCGGGACGAGCTTTTCGACCGCGGTGCTTCCCGCCGCGCTTCCCATATGGGGTGTGGCCGTTCTCGCCGGCGGCCTCATCGGCACGCAACTCGGCACGCGCCTGCTCCCCGTGCCCGGCATTCGCTATGCGCTTGCCGCCGTGCTCGTCGTCGCGGGCGCGAAGATGATCTTCACGTGAGGGCGTGAGGGATCAGCCGGGCGGATTGGACGGCATCCGTCCTCCGTTCGAAACGTCACATCTTCATGCGCATCCGGCCGAGGAAATCGACCTTGCCGAGTTTCACGCCGCGTGCGCGCAGGATGTCGTAGGCGGTCGTCGCGTGGAAATAGAAGTTCGGGAAGGCGAAGGAGAGCAGGAAGTTCTCCGCCGTGAAGGGAAGCTGGTGCTTGCCGAGATGGAAGATCACGTCCTTGCCCTCGCAGGCGTTGAGCGCGTCCGGCGTCACCTTTTCGAGGCCCGCCTGCGCGTCGTCGACGAGCTTCTGAAGATCGGCATAGGTGTAGGTGCCGGGATCCCTGGGCGGCTGCGCCGTGCCGCTCCGGGCGGCCTCGACGGCGCCCAGCGAGTGCTGCGCAATGGATGCGATCTGGAAGCTGAAGGGCAGCATGTCATCGACGATGCGCGCCTGGACGATCTCGTCCGGGGCGATGCCCTGCTCCTCGCAGAAGGCGGCGCCCTTTTTCAGGAAGCCGGAGACGGCGCCGAGCGTCTGCAGATAGTTCGGGACGGTGAGATCGTAGAGCGAGAGCGACATGGGACGTTTCCTTCGGGTGCGGCGCATTTTCGCGCGCGATTTTGCGATGGCGGGATGCTGACGCGGCCGGTGGGAAAACTCAACAGAAGAACCTTCGCCTCCCCCTTGTGGGGAGGCCGGGAAATTCGTGGATCCCGCGAATTTCCCGGGTGGGGGGCGCGGACGGCACCAGAACCAATGAACCCGGATTTCGCTTCCGGCCGAATGCTTCGTTTCAACTGTAGATGGAGTCTTGCGAAGAAGCCCCCCACCCGATCCGCTTCGCGGATCGACCTCCCCGCGAGGGGGAGGTGTTGAAGAGAGGAACGTCGTCCGGTTGGATACCGACAGCGCAAAAAAGGTGGTGAGCCCTGATGGGATCGAACCATCGACCTACTGATTAAAAGTCAGCCGCTCTACCGCTGAGCTAAGGGCCCGCCGGGAAGGCGCGGGAATCCGCGCGCCTTTCGCTGAGGTGGGCGGAACTTAAGGGGCACGTCCCACGGGGTCAACAGGGGGATTGGGTTTCGGGCAAGGCTTTGTGAGGATTGGGAATTTGCGGGAACGAACGCCGCGATTTCCACCGATATCACCCCATCTCGTCTTTGCCGGGCTCGACCCGGCAATCCAGAAGGCGCGGAACGCGCCGTCCTCTTCATAAAAACTCGTCCGAAGCTTTTCGGGTGGGGTCGTCGTCCAGCTCTTGCGAAGAGAGACGCCGCCTGCAGCGGCTTCTGGACCCGCGGGTCAAGCCCGCGGGTGACGATGCAGGAAAGGAAAAGACGAGTATGTTGAGGCAGCGTCCGCGCCCTCTCCGCATTCAAAGCGCGGCGATGTCGCCTTCGGCCTGGTCGCGCTTGAAGGCGGCGCGGAAGGCTTCGAAGCGGCCCTCGGCGATGGCGGCGCGCATGCCGGCCATCAGGGTCTGGTAGTAGTGGACGTTGATCCAGCTCACCAGCATGGAGCCCAGCATCTCTTCCGACTTGATGAGGTGGTGGAGATAGGCGCGCGAATAGTCGCGCGCGGCGGGACAATCGCTTGTCCCGTCGAGCGGACGCGGGTCGGCCGCGTGGCGCGCATTCTTGAGGTTCACTTTTCCCCGCCGCGTGAAGGCAAGGCCGTGGCGGCCGTTCCGCGTCGGCATCACGCAATCGAACATGTCGATGCCGAGCGCGACGGACTCTACGAGATCGTCCGGCGTGCCGACGCCCATGAGATAGCGCGGGCGGTCCTCCGGCAGCGCGGGCGTCGTGAAATCGAGGACGCGGAGCATTTCCGCCTGCCCCTCGCCGACCGCGAGGCCGCCGACCGCATAGCCGTCGAAACCGATATCGCGGAGGCCCGCCGCCGAGGCCTGACGGAGCGGCTCATAGGTGCTGCCCTGCACGATGCCGAAAAGCGCCATGCCTTCCTTGCGGTGCGGTTGGCGCACGAAGGCATCCTTCGAGCGGCGCGCCCAGCGCAGCGACATCTCCATCGAGACGCGCGCTTCCTCTTCCGTCGCCGGAAAGGGCGTGCATTCGTCGAGCTGCATCTGGATGTCGGAGCCGAGCAGGCACTGGATCTCGATCGAGCGTTCGGGCGAGAGCATGTGGCGCGAACCGTCGATATGCGACTGGAAGGAAACGCCCTCCTCCGTCATCTTGCGGAGCTTCGAGAGCGACATGACCTGGAAGCCGCCGCTGTCGGTCAATATCGGATGCGGCCAGTTCATGAAGCTGTGCAGGCCGCCAAGCGCCGCGACCTCCTCCGCGCCGGGACGGAGCATGAGGTGATAGGTGTTGCCGAGCACGATGCCGGCGCCGGTCGAGCGCACCTGCTCGGGGTAGAGCGCCTTGACGGTCGCCGCCGTGCCGACCGGCATGAAGGCGGGGGTGCGGATTTCGCCGCGCGGCGTCGAGATGGCGCCGGTGCGCGCGCGGCCGTCCGTCGCCTTGAGCGAGAAGGTGAAGGCGCTCACTTTGCGCTCCCGTAAATCAGGCCCCTGTAAATCAAGGTGGCGTCGCCATAGGAATAAAAGCGGTACTTCTGCGCAACCGCATGGGCATAGGCGCGCTTCATCTCGCCCGTCGAGCGGAGCGCGGAGACGAGCATGAAAAGCGTCGAGCGCGGCAGGTGGAAATTGGTCATCAGAATGTCCACGGCCCGGAAACGGTAACCCGGCGTGATGAAGATGGAGGTCTCTCTCGCGAAGGGATGTACCACACCTTGCGCGTCCGCCGCACTTTCGAGAAGGCGCAGGCTCGTGGTGCCGACGGCGACGATGCGCCTGCCCGCCGCGCGCGCCGCATTGATGGCGGCGGCTTCGGTGTCCGATATCTCGCCCCACTCGGCATGCATCCTGTGGGCATCCGTGTCCTCCGCCGTGACGGGAAGGAAGGTGCCCGCGCCGACATGGAGCGTGAGGCGGACGGTGCGCACGCCGCGCGCTTCGAGCGCCGCCATCAGTTCCGGCGTGAAATGGAGGCCCGCCGTGGGCGCGGCGACGGCGCCGGGCTCGGCGGCATAGAGCGTTTGATAATCGGCGAGGTCGGCCTCGTCCGTCGCGCGCCTGCGGGCGATGTAAGGCGGCAGCGGCATTTCGCCGGCCACGGCGATGGCGGCATCGAGCGCGGGACCGGAGAGCGAGAAGCGCAGGCCCGCCTCGCCGCCCTCGGCCTTTTCCTCAACGGTGGCGGAAAGACCGCCCGGAAAGGAGATGCTTTCGCCGGGGGCGAGCTTCTTCGCGGGACGCAGAAAGGCGCGCCATTCGGAGGCGCTCACGCGGCGATGAAGCATGACCTCGATCTTCGCGGTGGCCTCGCCGCGCGTCCGCGTGCCGAAGAGGCGCGCGGGGATCACCTTCGTGTCGTTGAAGACGAGAAGGTCGCCGGGCTCGAGAAAGGAGGGGAGATCGCGAACGGTGCGGTCGGCGAGCGCGTTTTCATCCGGTCCGATGACGAGCAGGCGTGCCGCATCGCGCGGCCGCGCGGGCCGGAGCGCGATCAACTCCTCGGGCAGCTCGAAATCGAAATCGGAAACGCGCATGGTTTTGCGCTCACCTTTCAACAAACGTCATGGCCCGGCTTGGCCGGGCCATCCACGTCTTTCTTCCGTGCCTGCCACCAAGACGTGGATGGCCCGCATGAAGCGGGCCATGACGACGGTGGGGTATGCGTCGAAGCTGAGCCTACGCCGCATCCGCCGCGACGCGCATCGAGACGATGCGGTCGGGTTCGCGCACGGGTTCGCCGCGCTTCAGCTTGTCGACGGCGTCCATGCCGGAAACGACCTTGCCCCAGACCGTGTATTGACGGTCGAGGAAGGTGGCGTCGCCGAAGACGATGAAGAACTGGCAGTCAGCGCTGTTCGGGTCCTGCGTGCGGGCCATGGAGCAGACGCCGCGCACATGGGGCTCGGCGGAGAACTCGGCCGGCAGCTTCTTGCCCGAACCGCCAGAGCCGGTGCCCGTCGGATCGCCGCCCTGCGCCATGAAGCCGTCGATGACGCGGTGGAAGGCGACGCCGTCATAAAAGCCTTCGCGGGCGAGTTCCTTGATCCGCGCAACATGTTTCGGCGCAAGATCGGGACGCAGCTCGATCACGACCTTCCCATGCGGGATTTCGAGGATGAGCGTGTTTTCGGGATCCTTGATATCGGTCATTTGTTTCTCGATTTCGGTTTACTGATTGGCGTCCGCCGCGACCTGCATCTTCACGATCTTGTCGGGATTGGAAGGCGGTTCGCCCGGCGTGATGTTGTCGACATAGTCCATGCCCTCAACGACGCGGCCGAACAGCGTGTACTGCCCGTCGAGAAAGCTCGCATCGTCGAAGACGATGAAGAACTGGCTGTTGGCGCTGTTGGGGCTGGAGGAGCGGGCCATGCCGACGGCGCCGCGCGTGAAGCTTTCCTTGTTCGTGAACTCGGCGCGGAGATCGTCCTTGAAGGAGCCGCCCATGCCGGTGGCCGTCGGATCGCCCGTCTGCGCCATGAAACCGGGGAGCACGCGGTGGAAGAGAAGGCCGTCATAGAAGCCTTCGCGCGAAAGCTCCTTGATGCGGTTCACATGTTCCGGCGCGATTTCCGGCAGCAACTCGATGACGACGCGGCCATCCTTGAGATCGAGATAGATCGTGTTTTCCGGGTCGAGCGCGAAGGCCTTTCCCGCAAGCCCCACCAGGGCAAAAAGAGCGACGAGTGCCGCCGTCAGTCCACGCATGAGATACTCCTGTCAGATGCGGCCCTCGCGCCGCTTACTTTCCTTGGGCCTTCACGGCCGCCAGAACCTTCGCCTTCACCGAAGACGGCACGAAGGGCGTGATGTCGCCGCCCATGGACGCGATCTGGCGCACCAGCGTCGAGGAGATGAACTGCGTTTCCGGCGAGGCGGCGAGAAAGACCGTCTCGACATGCGGGTTCATGACGCGGTTCATGCCGACCATCTGGGTCTCGTACTCGAAATCGACCGCGCCGCGCAATCCGCGGATGATGACGGTGGCGCCGTGCTCGTCCGCCGCATCGACGACGAGGCCGGAGAAGGAGGCGGTCGAGATTTTCGAGCCGACTTCCTTCGCGATGGGGCCAGCCTCCGCCTCGATGAGCGCGAAACGCTCCTCGAGCGAAATGAGCGGCGTCTTGGTGGCGTTGACGCCGATCGCGATCACGAGATGATCGACGAGCTTCAGACCCCGCCGGATCACGTCGAGATGTCCGTTCGTCATCGGGTCGAAAGTGCCGGGGTAAAGACCGACGCGCGCCATGCCCTCTCCTATTCTTCTTCCGAGCCGTTCTCGCCCGTTTCCTCGACACGCGAGACGGAAACGACACGCTCGCCGGGATCGGTACGGAAAATGGTGACGCCCTGCGTGCCGCGCGCCTGGATCGAGATGTCGTGGACCGGCACGCGGATGAGCTGTCCCGCATCGGTGACCAGCATGATCTGGTCGTCGTCCTCCACGGGGAAGGACGCGATGAGTTTGCCGTTGCGCTCCGTGATGTCCATGGCGATGACGCCCTTGCCGCCGCGGCCCTTCGCCGGATAGCGGTAGGAGGAGGAACGCCGCCCATAGCCGCGCTCGGTGACGGCGAGCACGAACTGCTCCCGCGCGCCGAGTTCGGCATAACGCTCGGGGCTGAGCGTCAGCTCCTCGGAGGGCGCATCGTCCGCATCCTCGTCATCGGTCTTCGCGGGGCCTTCCTCGCCCTCCGCCTCGCCCAGCATGGCGCGGCGCATGGCGGCGGCCTGCTTGAGATAGGCCTCGCGCTCGGCAGACGTCACATCGACATGGCGCAGGATCGCCATGCCGATCACCTCGTCGCCCTCATCGAGCTTGATGCCGCGCACGCCGGTGGAGGTGCGGCCCGCGAAGACGCGGACATCGGCGACGGCAAAGCGCGCGGAGCGCCCGCCGGCGGCGGTCAGCAGCACGTCGTCGTCCTCGGTGCATATCTGGACGCCGATGATGCTGTCGCCGGCATCGTCGAGCTTCATCGCGATCTTGCCGTTGCGGTTGATCTGGACGAAGTCCGAAAGCTTGTTCCGCCGGACGCCGCCGCTCTTCGTCGCGAACATGACGTGCAGGCTATCCCAGCTTGCTTCGTCTTCGGGCAGCGGCATGACGGTGGTGATGTACTCGCCCTGGTCGAGCGGCAGAATGTTGATCATCGCCTTGCCGCGCGCCTGGGGCGTCGATTGCGGCAGGCGCCAGACCTTGAGCTTGTAGACCATGCCCGTGGAGGAGAAGAAGAGCATGGGCGTGTGCGTATTCGCGACGAAGAGGCGGGTGACGAAATCCTCTTCCTTCGTGGACATGCCGGAACGGCCCTTGCCGCCGCGGCGCTGCGCCCGGTAGGTCGAGAGCGGCACACGCTTGATGTAGCCGTGATGGCTCACCGTGACGACCATGTCCTCGCGCTGGATGAGGTCTTCGTCCTCGAACTCGCCCTCGGCCTCCGCGATCTCGGTGCGGCGCGGCGTCGCGAACTCGTTGCGGACGCCGGTCAGTTCCTCGCGCATGATGTCAAGCACACGCGAGCGCGAACGCAGAATGTCGAGATAGTCCTCGATCTTCTCGCCAAGGCCTTTCAGTTCGTCGCCGATCTCGTCGCGGCCGAGCGCGGTAAGACGCTGGAGGCGGAGCTCGAGGATCGCCCTCGCCTGCTCTTCCGACATGCGGATCGTGCCGTCTTCCGCGAGGCGGTGACGCGGATCGTCGATGAGCGCGATGAGCGGCGCGATGTCACGCGCCGGCCAGTCCCGCGCCATCAGGCTTTCGCGAGCCGACGCCGGATCGGGCGCGGTGCGGATGAGCTTGATCACCTCGTCGATATTCGCGACCGCGATGGCGAGGCCGACAAGCACATGGGCCCGGTCGCGCGCCTTGTTGAGTTCGAACTTCGTCCGCCGCGAAATCACTTCCTCGCGGAAGGCGACGAAGATTTCGAGGAACTGCTTGAGGTTCATCAGTTCCGGACGGCCGTGATCGAGCGCCAGCATGTTGCAGCCGAAGCTCTGCTGCAGGGGCGAGAAACGGTAGAGCTGGTTGAGGACAACATCCGGCACGGCGTCGCGGCGAAGCTCCACGACGACGCGCATGCCGTTGCGGTCGGACTCGTCGCGCAGATCGGCGATGCCCTCGATGCGCTTTTCGCGCACGAGGTCCGCGATCTTTTCCACCATCGACGCCTTGTTCACCTGATAGGGAATCTCGGTGATGATGAGCGCCTGGCGATCCTTGCGGACCTCCTCGATATCGACACGCCCGCGCACGACGACGGAACCCTTGCCCGTGTGATAGGCGGAACGCGCGCCCTGCCGCCCGAGCATGATGCCGCCGGTCGGGAAATCGGGCGCGGGAATGTGCTCGATCAACTCGTCGATGGTGATGGACGGATTGTCGATGAGCGCGATGCAGGCGTCGATTACCTCGCCGAGATTGTGCGGCGGGATGTTGGTTGCCATGCCGACGGCAATGCCGTTCGCGCCATTGACGAGAAGGTTCGGCAGTTCGGCCGGAAGAACGACGGGTTCTCTTTCGGTGCCGTCGTAATTGTCCTTGAAGTCGATCGTGTTCTTGTCGATGTCGTTCAGCAGCGAATGCGCGGTCTTGGCCATGCGCACTTCGGTGTAACGCATCGCGGCGGGCGGGTCGCCATCGACGGAGCCGAAATTGCCCTGCCCGTCGAGCAGCGGCAGGCGCATGGAGAAATCCTGCGCCATGCGGACCAGCGCGTCGTAGATCGACTGGTCGCCATGCGGATGATACTTGCCGATGACGTCGCCGACCACACGGGCGGATTTGCGATAGGGCTTGTTCCAGTCGTAGCCGTTCTCGTTCATCGAGAAGAGGATGCGGCGGTGGACGGGCTTGAGGCCGTCCCGCGCATCGGGCAGCGCACGGCTCACGATCACGCTCATCGCGTAATCGAGATAGGACGAGCGCATCTCTTCTTCGATGGAAATGGGCGCGACGTCACGCTCCGGCGGCGGACCGCCGGCGGAAGAACCTCCCGGACCGCCGGGCGGCAGATCGCCCGAACCGTTCAGGCCGTCACCCATGCCGGTATCGTCGCCCGGGGCCGGCTCATCACCCGGAATGTCGCTGTCTGGCGTATCGGACAAGTGTTTTTCTGACTTTTGGGAGCATCGCCGCAACGGCCCGAAACCCCGCCCGCGCGACACCCTGAAGGAACGAAAAAGAGGCCATCCGGCTTCCACCGAATCCCTCTCATTTACCGATTGCGAGACTATCAGTTCCGCCCCGTCACGGCAACTTCAAACACTTGGGCAGGCGGGTTGTAACCTGCTGAAATAAAAGAGAAAAATACGCCGACTGAAAGCCCCCGCGGTGCCCTCTCATTCGACCCGGAAAAGGACCGCCGTCGCGTCGTCGTGGCGCTTGAACCTGGGGTATGAAAGGCAGTCCGGATCCTCCATCGCCTCGACGTGGCGGACCTCCGCGACGATGGAGCGAAGTCCGCCAAGCGCGGCGCGGCGCACGGCTGTCGCGGGGTCGATGCGATGATAATCGAAGACGAGGGAACCGAAACCGTCGCTGAAGAGAAGCCCGGTTACGGGGCGCGCCAGCGGAACTTCCCAGTAGCGCATATGCGCGGCTGCCTCGGGGGCGATGCCGAGAATCCAGTAGCCCTCTTCCGTGTTCTGACGGCGGCGATTGTCGCGCAGATAGGCCATGATGGCGGCGTTGCCGAAAGGACGTTCACCCGGCGCGAGCGCGGCGATCAGCTCCGCCGTGCGGCTCATGGCGCGCGCCTCGCGCGAGGTATGTTTCACCCCGAAGACGCGCGCCTCGTCGCTGTCATCGTCGAGAAGGATGAGGCCGCAATCGGCGAAGTTGGCGCAGGCGAGTTTGTCTTCGCCGGCATGGATCATTGCCATGGCCGCGCTCGGCCATTCGTGGCGGCCGTTCGGCGGACGAAGACGCTCCCGCTCGAAACGGTGCGCGAGCGTCTCGATAGTGAAGCGGACAAGGCTACGAAGATCGGCGCCGTAGCGGGCGGCATTGGCGGCAAAGAGCGCGCTCGCCTGATGGGCGAGCCAGTGGGCGCCCGTCTCGGCCCCGATCAGCGGACCGTCCGCAACATCCGTCGCGCCGTCGATCACCCATGCGTAGGCGCCTTCGTAGCCGAAGGCGTCTTCATTGGCCTTGTCCGGATTGCCGGGATCGGTGAGCGTTTCGAGGATCGTGAGCAAGTGTTCACCAAAGGACTGGTTTTGCGATCATCAGACAAAAGATGGCCAGAACCGATATGAATGCAGGCCACCCACACCAGAACCAGATTCGCGCGAAGTGGCGATAGCGTGGCGAAAGCGCCGTTCCCGTCAGGGCCGCTTCTTCAGCCATTTTCTTCATTTCGAGTTGCAACCACACGACAGGCAGCCAGAAGAGGCCGACCAGAAGATAGAGACCGAGGCTCGCTACGATCCAGCTCTCCCAGATATCGCGCCCAGTCAGGAACGCCAGACCGATCCCGCTCAGCGGTTGAGTGACAACGGCCGTCGCCGTGAAAAGAAAATCCGCGACAACCACGATCCGCGCCGTTCCCGCAATCAGCGCAGGATTGCCGTCGCGATCCGCCATGAACATGAAAAAGGCGATCCCGAGTCCCGTTCCGAAAAGAACGGCCGCGCCCAGAATGTGGACAAGCCTGAGAATGAGATAGAGGTCCATCAACGAGGCTCCGCCCAGGCCATGACGATGAGCGTCGCAAATATAATGGGCACGACTTTGAGCAAAGGTCCGAACGGGTCAAACCATAGCAGTGGCAAAAAAATACTGAGAACCACGAGATAGGAGAGACTCAGGGCGATCTGCAGAGTGCCAAACAGCCTGACCCGCCACCCGACGAGGAACGGCAGGCCGAGAAGCATATCGGCAAACGCACCGGCGGTGACCAGCGTGCGCGACGCTCCTTCGTCGAGCCCTGTCGCTCCGACGAAACTCGCTGCGGCGGCATTGACCGATGGCATGAGAGAAATAACGCCTGTCGTGACCCAGAAGAGACCAAGCACGACCCGCAACGCTGCAACAGCGAGCGCGCTGCGAGCATGCAGACGGTCCTGCAAGGTTGATGGGGTGTCCGCCAGTTCATCTTCCATTCGCCGTGGCACGACACCCGTCGCAGCCGCGATTGCTTCAGAACTTGACGTGTTGCCAAGCTCCATCTGACGTATGGAGGAGCTTCGGAAAGCGGTGGGAAGGCCGAACCACCCCGCTACATCCCCGAGGAAGAGCGCCGGCCGTGCAACCCAAGCCGGAACGCTCAGGACATGAGCCGCGGGAAAGCCAAGCCAGCGGCGCAGAAGAAGCGCGATCTCACGCATACTCTTCGGCTCCGGCCCCGTGACCGCAAGCTCGACGCGCGCTGGCGCATCAGGCTCCACCAGCCGGACAACGGCGGCTACGAGATAGTCCATCGAAACGGGCTGAAACATATGCTTGCCACCGTCGACAAGCGGTACAAAACCCGGAAGTCCGGCGAGCGATCGCACCAGCGTCGTTCCGCCATAGCTTCCCCGGCCATAGACCAGCGAAGGCTTCAGAACGACCCAGTCGACATCGAGACTTTTCAGAAAGTCATCGCCGGCGCTCTTACTGCCTGAGTACTCCGTACCGGCTTCGGCTTCCGCGCCGAGCGCCGATATCTGCACTATGCGGCGAACTCCCGCCTTCCGGGCTGCGCCAAAAAGAGCCACGGGTCCGGCGACATGTGCGCGTTCGTGAGAGTCGCGGAGGGTCGGCTGAAGAATGCCGATGCAGTTGACGATTGCATCGACACCCCCAAGACCCGGAACCCAGACCGCCTCGTCCACGTCCTTGTTGAAGTCGCAGAACTGCCACTCGAAGCCGGGCAGCAGGCGGCGGCCAAGCACGAGATCGCGTCCACAAGCGACAACATCATGCCCGGCGCGTTTCAAGCCGATTGCGATATGCTGTCCTATGAAGCCATAAGCTCCGGTGACGAGCACACGCATCGGATATCCGCCCTAGAAAGGAATTTCGTCGTCGAGGTCCTGGGAGAAATTGCCCCGGCCGCCACCGCCGCCCGACGAGCCGCCGCCGAAATCGTCCGAGCCGCCGTAATCGCCACCGCTGCCCCCACCCGAAGCGCCGCCGCCGGAACGGCCGTCCAGCATGGTCAGCGTGGAATTGAAGCCTTGCAGCACGACTTCGGTCGAATAGCGTTCCTGGCCGGACTGGTCGGTCCATTTGCGGGTCTGCAGCGCGCCCTCGATATAGACCTTCGCGCCCTTCTTCAGATATTGCTCGATGACCTTGCAGAGGCCTTCGTTGAAGACGACGACGCGGTGCCACTCGGTCTTTTCCTTGCGCTCGCCGGTATTCTTGTCGCGCCAAGTGTCCGAGGTCGCGATGCGCAGATTGGCAATGGGGCGGCCGTCCTGCGTGCGGCGAATTTCAGGGTCGGCACCCAGATTACCGACCAGGATGACCTTGTTGACGCTGCCTGCCATGTTTCTGTCCTCGTGGATTAGCTGCCCGTTGCGCGGACCCTAGCGGCAGGGACCGCCCGGAACCAGCACTCTCGATAAAAAAGCTGTGGATCAAACAATAAGGGAAATCCCGACGAGAAGCAGAGCCGTCCAGAAAGCGATCATGCAGCCCACGATCACCGTCTGTCGCCGGAATGCGCGCTCGACCATTTCTCGTGTTGCCGGTTGATTTGCGGCGTTCCCTTGCTGCATGGCTACCCTGCTTTATGTTCTTATTATGTTCTCATAAACGCAAATCTGCGGCAAGATGAAATCGCCGCCACATGATTCTTTGTCCCACAGGGCTCGCAGCCCTTGAAGCCACCCGCGCCGCCCTACATACATGAAGCCTGAGACCAAGCCACATTCCCCGCAGCGAAAGATGCGCACCGCCCGCCGGGCAGGCCGCGCCTGTGAGAGTTCCGGCCCGATGAGCATTGCCTCGAAGAAACCCGCATCCGACACCCAGAACCGCTTCATCCGGGTCTTCGGCGCGCGCGAGCACAATCTGCGCGATGTCAGCGTGGAGCTGCCGCGCGACGAGCTGATCGTGATTACGGGACTGTCCGGTTCGGGCAAGTCGTCGCTCGCCTTCGACACGATCTATGCCGAGGGGCAGCGGCGCTATGTCGAAAGTCTTTCGGCCTATGCGCGCCAGTTCCTCGAAATGATGCAGAAGCCGGATGTCGACCAGATCGACGGCCTCTCGCCCGCCATTTCGATCGAGCAGAAGACGACCTCGCGCAACCCGCGCTCGACGGTCGGCACGGTCACCGAAATCTACGACTACATGCGTCTTCTCTGGGCGCGCATCGGCATTCCCTATTCGCCCGCAACGGGGCTTCCGATCGAAAGCCAGACGGTCAGCCAGATGGTCGACCGCGTGATGGCGCTGCCGGAAGGCACCCGGCTCTTTCTGATGGCGCCGATCATCCGCGGCCGCAAGGGCGAGTACCGCAAGGAATTCGCCGAACTTCAGAAGAAGGGCTTCCAGCGCGTGAAGGTGGACGGCACCTTCTACGAGATCGCGGATGTGCCCGCGCTCAACAAGAAGCTGAAGCACGACATCGACGTGGTGGTGGACCGCATCGTCGTGCGCGGCGATCTCGGTAACCGGCTTGCGGACAGTTTCGAAATCGCGCTCGACCTCGCCGACGGCATTGCCGTGGTCGAAATGGCGGATGCGAAGAAAGGCGAAGAGGCCGAACGCATCGTCTTCTCGTCGCGCTTCGCCTGCCCGGTTTCGGGCTTCACCATCGACGAAATCGAACCGCGCCTCTTCTCCTTCAACAATCCCTTCGGCGCCTGCCCCGCCTGCGACGGTCTCGGCACTCAGTTCTACATGGACCCCGAGCTCGTGGTGCCGGATGCCGGCCTGTCGCTGAAGAAGGGGGCCATCGCGCCCTGGTCGCGCTCGACCTCGCCCTACTACACGCAGACGCTGCAGGCCCTGGCGAAGCAATACAAGTTCTCGATGACGGCGCCCTGGTCGCAGCTTCCCGAGGAAGCGCAAAACGTCATCCTTTACGGCTCGGGCGAGGAGGCGGTGACCTTCGCCTATGACGACGGCATGCGCTCCTACAAGACGAAGAAGCCCTTCGAAGGCGTGATCCCGAACCTCGAACGGCGCTGGCGCGAAACGGACAGCGCCTGGGCGCGCGAGGAAATCGAACGCTATCAGGGCATCACCAATTGCGAGGATTGCGGCGGCTATCGCCTGAAGCCCGAAGCGCTCGCGGTGAAGATCGCCAAGCGTCACATCGGCGAAGTCACGCAGATGTCGATCCGCGAAGCAGATGCCTGGTACCGCGACCTCGGCGAGCAACTGAGCGCGAAACACAACGAGATCGCCGGCCGCGTGCTGAAGGAAATCCGCGAGCGGCTGCATTTCCTCAACAATGTCGGGCTCGACTATCTGACGCTGTCGCGCAACTCCGGCACGCTATCGGGCGGCGAGAGCCAGCGCATCCGGCTTGCCTCGCAGATCGGCTCCGGCCTCACCGGCGTGCTCTACGTGCTGGACGAGCCCTCCATCGGCCTCCATCAGCGCGACAACGACCGGCTGCTCGAAACGCTGAAGCGCCTGCGCGATCTCGGCAATACGGTGATCGTGGTCGAGCATGACGAGGACGCGATCCGCACCGCCGATCATGTGGTGGACATGGGACCGGGCGCCGGCATCCATGGCGGCCGCGTCGTCGCCGAGGGTACGCCCGACGACATCATGGCCAATCCCGAAAGCCTGACCGGGCAATATCTCACCGGCTTCCTGCAGGTGCCGGTGCCCGCGACGCGGCGGACGGGCAACGGCAAGAGTGTGAAGATCACGGGCGCGCGCGAGAACAACCTCAAGAACGTGACGGCGGAAATTCCGCTCGGCACTTTTACCTGTGTCACGGGCGTTTCCGGCGGCGGCAAGTCCACGCTCCTTATCGAGACGATCTACAAGGCCGTGGCCCGCAGGCTCAACAACAGCCGCGAACATCCCGGCACGTTCGACGAGATTTTCGGCCTCGAACATCTCGACAAGATCATCGACATCGATCAGTCGCCCATCGGCCGTACGCCGCGCTCGAACCCGGCGACCTATACGGGCTCATTCACCTTCATTCGCGACTGGTTCGCCGAACTGCCGGAAAGCCGCGCGCGCGGCTACAAGCCCGGCCGCTTCTCCTTCAACGTGAAGGGCGGGCGCTGCGAAGCCTGCCAGGGCGACGGCGTCATCAAGATCGAGATGCACTTCCTGCCGGACGTCTATGTGGAATGCGATGCCTGCCACGGGCACCGCTACAACCGCGAAACGCTTGAGGTGAAGTTCAAGGACAAGTCGATCGCCGATGTCCTTGAGATGACGGTCGACGAGGCCGCTTCGTTTTTCAAGGCCGTGCCCGCGGTGCGCGACAAGATGGAAGTGCTGCAGCGCGTCGGCCTCGGCTACATCAAGGTCGGCCAGCAGGCGACGACGCTTTCGGGTGGCGAAGCGCAGCGCGTGAAGCTCGCCAAGGAACTGTCGAAGCGCGCGACGGGCCGCACGATCTACATTCTGGACGAGCCGACGACCGGTCTCCATTTCCACGACGTGGCGAAGCTCCTCGAGGTGCTGCACGAGCTGGTCGAGAGCGGCAACACGGTGGTGGTGATCGAGCACAATCTCGAAGTTATCAAGACGGCGGACTGGATCATCGATCTCGGCCCCGAGGGCGGCGATGGCGGCGGCGAGATCGTGGCAGCCGGCACGCCGGAAGATGTGGCCGCCGAACCCCGCTCCCACACCGGCCATTATCTGAAGGAACTCTTCAAGCGCCGGCCAGGAAAAGGCGCTTCGGGGAGCGAGGGGCCCACGAAATCCCGCAAGGCGAGCGCGGCCGCAAAGAGCAATGTGAAGGCGAGCAAACCCGCTCCGAGGGCTAAATCCGGCGGCCCGAAGCGGAAAAAGACGGCCTGAGGTCCACGCAGGCGTTTCCGCACCGCCTCAAACTGTCTATAACCAGCCCCGTGATTTCAGGCTGGTGAATGCAGGAAACGGGGGCCGATGCCGGGGGTATCGTTCAGTCGGCGCGACTTTCTGAAGCT
>NZ_BTVP01000012.1:0-86354 GCF_045863935.1 Parvibaculum sp.
CTGTGCTGCGGCATGCCCCAGTCGGCGGCGGGGTCGAAGAGACCGAGAACGCCGACCGTCGTGTTGATGCCGAAGCGGCTCGCCGTCGTGCCGGCGCGTTCCCACTCGCCTTGCAGGAGGTCGTTGGCGAGGATCACCGGGCTTCTCAGATTGTCGAGGAAGTTACGCACGCCGTCGCGACCGGGTTCCGGCACCACGCCGTCGTACCAGGTGGCGACGGGCTTCAGCAGGATCGTGTCGAAGAACTTGTTGAGTTCAAAGAAATAGCGATTCATCGGCTCGAGCGGATCGTTCTCGTCCGCGCCATTGTCGGCGGTCGCTTGTGCGGCAGGCTCGTCGGCCGCCATGGCCGCGTGCGGCGCCGACGTCAGGCCGAACAGCAGCGCGAGCGTGAGGATCGCCTGCATCGCGATGTGCCGTATGCCTGTCCGGTCTCTGGTCTTCATGTCAGCCCGTTCCAATCCTGTGCCCCGGCGAGTCTCGTGCCGTCCCGTCGCCGCAAGCATTCCGTCTGCGGCTTAATTCCATATGAACAAAGGGTCTTTTTCTGCAGTTTCTTGCCGATTCCCGCACCCCAACGGCCCTCCTAGCTACCATAGGAGGGCAAGGTTAACCAGCATGGGGCAAGCGGCCGGGATCAGAATCCCGTGAGGCGTCGAGAAAACGTCACAGTCGAGAAAAAGGTTTTGAAAGACATAAAGATATGTTTATATCCTTCGCGAAACCGTAAGGACTGACTGGCACATGGAGCAACTTCTCGCAGGATTGCGGGCGGCAGGCGAGCCTACAAGGCTGCGTCTTCTGGCCCTTCTGGCGCATAGCGAGCTGACGGTCACGGAACTGACGCAGATTCTGCGGCAGAGCCAGCCCCGCGTCAGCCGGCATCTCAAGCTGCTGTGCGAGGCAGGACTGCTGGAGCGCTTTCGTGAGGGAAGCTGGGTTTTCTATCGCCTGGCGGGCAGCGGGCCGGTTGCCGAACTCGCCGACGTTCTGAGCGGGCTCATCCCGCAAGAGGACCTCGTCATTGCGAGGGATCTCGAGCGGCTGGAGGCGGTGCGGACGGCACGGGCGGAAAAGGCTGCGGCTTATTTCCGGGCCAATGCCGAGGAGTGGGACAGGATCCGGTCCCTCTATGTGCCGGAAGACAAGGTGGAGCAGGCGATGCTCCAGCTCGGTGGTTCCAGCGCGATCGAACTCGTGGCGGATCTCGGTACCGGCACCGGACGGATGCTGGAACTTTTCGGGCCGAAGGCCAAAGCAGGGCTCGGTATCGATCTCAGCCCGGAAATGCTGGCGCTCGCCCGCGCTCAACTTGAGCAGCGCTCGCTTCAGCACTGCTCGGTCCGGCAGGGCGATCTCTACGATCTGCCCATGCAGGACGAGACGGTCGATCTCGTGACGTTGCACATGGTGCTTCACTATCTCGACGATCCGGCCGCTTCCATCGCCGAGGCCGCGCGCGTGCTGAAGCCGGGCGGGCGGTTGCTGATTGCGGATTTTGCACCGCATGAGCTGGATTTTCTCCGCGAGAGCCATGCGCACCGGCGGCTCGGATTCGCGGAAGACGAAGTGAACGAATGGCTCGCGGATGCCGGTCTGGACGTCGCGGAGACAAGGGTTCTGCCTCCGGAAGGTGGCGAAGACGCAAAGCTCACCGTGTTGATCTGGGTTGCCGACAAGCGCGGTGAACCCGCCCGGCGCGCCGCGGCCAAAGTCGAATTCGAAGGAGTGAAGTAGAGGCAATGGCGAAGACGCAGAAAAAAGACGTAAACGAGCGGACGCGCGTGTCGTTCGAGTTCTTCCCTCCGAAGACGCCGGAGATGGAGGAGACGCTGTGGAAGTCCATTCGCCGGCTTGAGCCGCTTCAGCCGGAATTCGTATCCGTGACTTACGGAGCGGGCGGGTCGACGCGCGAGCGCACGCATGCAACGGTGAAGCGCATTCACGACGAGACGTCGCTGGAGCCCGTGGCGCATCTGACCTGCGTCGGTGCCTCGCGCGTGGAAGTCGACGATGTCATCCGCGGTTACTGGGATGCGGGCATCCGGCACATCGTGGCATTGCGCGGCGACATGCCCGAACTCGGCGCGCCTTACCAGCCGCACCCAGAAGGTTATCAGTCGACGCCGGAGCTCATCGAAGGCATCTGCAAGATCGCGGACTTCGACGTTATCGTGTCGGCCTATCCCGAGAAACATCCGGAATCGGTTTCGATCGACGCCGATATCGAACTCCTGAAGCGAAAAGTCGATGCAGGCGCGACACGTGCCATCACGCAGTTCGTCTTCGATACGGACAAGCATATCCGCTTCCTTGAAAAGGCGAGAGCGGCGGGCGTCGAAGTGCCGATCGTTCCGGGCATCATGCCGACGACGAACTTCAAGGGAACGAAGCGCATGGCGGGCCGCTGCGGCGCGAGCATTCCGAAATGGCTCGACGACTATTATATCGGTCTCGACGACGACCTGCCGACGCGGAAGCTGATCGCGGCCTATGTGGCGGCCGAGCAGGTCAATCGTTTGCGGAGCTACGGCTTCGACCGTTTTCACTTCTACACGCTTAACCAGGCGGATCTCACCTTTGCGATCTGTCATGTGCTGGGACTTCGCCCTCAACCCGTTCCGGCAGAACCGGAAGCAGTCTGAGCCGCGAAACGACCCGCACCTGGAGGAATGAACATGTCTCACCCGAAAACACGCGAAGAACGCATCGCCCACCTGAAGAAGGAAGTGAAGGAGCGCGTGCTCATTCTCGATGGCGCGATGGGTACGATGATCCAGCGCTACAAGTTGCGTGAAGAGGACTATCGCGGCGAGCGCTTCAAGGATCACGAGTACGATGTGAAGGGCAATAACGAGCTCATTTCGCTCGTTCAGCCGGATATCCTGCGCGACATCCACCTTCAATATTACAGGGCCGGTGCGGATTTCGCCGAGACCAATACGTTCGGCGCGACGCGCATCGCCCAGGCCGACTACCACATGGAAGACCTCGCCTATGAGATGAATGTGGCGAGCGCACGGATCGCGCGCGAGGCGGCAGACATCTGCGAGAAGGAGGAGCCGGGCCGCGTCTGCTATGTGGCGGGGGTGCTCGGGCCGACGAACCGCACGGCGTCCATTTCGCCGGATGTGAACGATCCGGGCTTCCGCAACGTCGACTTCGACCGGCTCTACGAGGCCTATAAGGAAGCGACGAAGGGGCTGATCGAGGGCGGCGCCGACACCATTCTCGTCGAAACGATCTTCGACACTTTGAACGCCAAGGCGGCGCTCTATGCGGTGGAAGACGTCTTCGAGGAACTCGGCTTCGAGCTGCCCGTGATGATTTCGGGCACCATCACCGATATGTCCGGCCGTCTCCTCTCCGGGCAGACGCCGGAAGCCTTCTGGAACTCGGTCCGGCATGTGCAACCTTTCTCCATCGGGCTCAATTGCGCGCTCGGTGCGAAGGAGATGCGTCAGCACATCGACACGCTTTCGCGTATCTCCGATACGAATGTGTCGGCGCATCCGAATGCGGGCCTGCCGAACGAGATGGGCGAGTACGACGAAAGCCCGGCGCAGATGTCGGCGCTTGTCGGCGAGTTTGCGCAATCGGGCCTCGTCAACATTCTCGGCGGGTGTTGCGGCACGACGCCGGACCATATCAAGGCCATCGCGGATGCGGTGAAGGCCGGAAAACCGCGCGACATTCCGGAGGTCGAGCGGCGGATGCGGCTTTCCGGCCTCGAGCCTTTCGCGGCCGACTGAGCCACGCATCGAAAAGGCGGGCCGCTGCGCTCTTCGAGCCGGCGGCCATGTCCGAAACCAATACGAGTAAAATTCAGATCGGGATGAGATGACTCAAACCACGGCGAACTTCATCAATATCGGCGAGCGGACCAATGTGACGGGCTCCGCCCGCTTCCGGAAAATGATTCAGGAAGACCGCTACGACGACGCGCTCTCGGTGGCGCGCGAGCAGGTCGAAAACGGCGCGCAGATCATCGACGTCAACATGGACGAGGGCATGCTCGATTCCGAGGCCGCGATGATCAAGTTCCTGAACCTGATCGCTGCCGAGCCCGATATCGCGCGCGTTCCGGTCATGATCGATTCCTCGAAATGGAACGTCATCGAGGCGGGCCTCAAGCGCGTTCAGGGCAAGGCGGTCGTGAATTCGATCAGCCTCAAGGAGGGCGAGGAGCCGTTCCTGAAACAGGCGCGCAAGATCAGGCGCTATGGCGCGGCAACCGTCGTCATGGCCTTTGACGAGGAAGGCCAGGCCGATACCGCGGACCGCAAGTTCCAGATCTGCGAGCGGGCCTACAAGTTGCTGACGGAGAAGGTGGGTTTCCCGCCGGAAGACATCATCTTTGATCCGAATATCTTCGCGGTCGCCACCGGCATCGAGGAGCACAACAACTACGCCGTCGAGTTCATCCGGGCTTGCGAACGCATCAAGCAGAACCTGCCTTACGCGCATATTTCCGGCGGCGTGTCCAACGTCTCCTTCTCCTTCCGCGGCAACGAGCTTGTTCGCGAGGCGATGCATTCGGTTTTCCTCTACCACGCCATCCAGGCGGGCATGGACATGGGCATCGTGAATGCCGGCCAGCTTGCCATTTACGACGACATCGACGCGGAGCTTCGCGAGCGTGTGGAGGACGTGATCCTCAACCGCCGCGACGATGCGACCGAGCGTCTTCTCGAAGCCGCCGAACGCTACAAGGGCGAAGGCGGCAAGAAGCGCGAAGAAGACCTGTCATGGCGCGAGAAGCCGGTGAACGAGCGCATTTCGCATTCGCTGGTGAAGGGCATCAATGCG
Organism: Parvibaculum sp.; assembly: GCF_045863935.1. GTDB lineage: Bacteria > Pseudomonadota > Alphaproteobacteria > Parvibaculales > Parvibaculaceae > Parvibaculum. The sequence goes on from NZ_BTVP01000012.1 coordinate 4,810, forward strand.
TTCATCGAGGAAGATGTCGAGGAGGCGCGTCATCACTTCGAGCGCCCGCTGCACGTCATCGAAGGCCCGCTGATGGACGGCATGAACGTCGTCGGCGACCTGTTCGGGTCCGGCAAGATGTTCCTGCCGCAGGTGGTGAAGAGCGCGCGCGTGATGAAGCAGGCGGTGGCCTATCTCATGCCCTTCATGGAAAAGGAAAAGGAAGAGCTCGGCATCACCGACGACGATGCGGCGGCGCGCATCCTCATGGCGACCGTGAAGGGCGATGTTCACGATATCGGCAAGAACATCGTCGGCGTCGTGCTTCAGTGCAACAATTTCGAAGTCATCGACATGGGGGTGATGCAGCCGGCCGAGAAGATCCTCGAGGCGGCGAGGGAACACAAGGTCGATATCATCGGGCTGTCGGGCCTCATCACGCCTTCGCTGGACGAGATGTGCCATGTTGCAGCCGAGATGGAACGTCAGGGGTTCAAGGTGCCGCTTCTCATCGGCGGCGCGACGACGAGCCAGATACACACCGCAGTGAAGATCAGCCCCAACTACAAGGCGGGGCAGGCGATCTATGTGACCGACGCGAGCCGTGCGGTGGGCGTGGCGTCCACGCTCATCTCCGAGCGTGCGGACGCCTACATCACCGGCATACGCGAGCAGTACAAGGACCTCGCCGCACGCCACGCCGCGGGCAGGGAAAAGAAGGAACGCCAGACCATTCAGGGCGCACGGGAAAACCGCCCGAAGATCGACTGGAAGGGCTACAAGCCCGTGAAGCCGGCCTTCCTCGGCACCAGGGTGTTCGAAGACTATCCGATCGAGACGCTCGTGCCCTATATCGACTGGACGCCTTTCTTCCAGACCTGGGAGCTGCATGGCCACTACCCGCAAATTCTCGACGACGATAAGGTCGGCGAGGCGGCGCGCTCGCTCTTTGCCGATGCGCAGGAAATGCTGAAGCAGATGGTCGAGGAGAAATGGCTGAAGGCGCGCGCCGTCATCGGCTTCTGGCCCGCGAACGAGATCGATGTGGACGATATCGAGCTCTATGCGGATGACGGCCGGAAGGAGCGGCTCGAAGTGTTCCACACCCTGCGCCAGCAGATGAAGCGTTCGTCGGAGCGCGCGAATTTTGCGCTGTCGGATTTCGTTGCGCCGAAGGAGAGCGGCGTCGCCGACTATATCGGCGGCTTCTGCGTCAGCGCCGGCTTCGGCGAGGACGACATCGCCAGGGGGTTCAGGGAAAAGCACGACGACTATCGCGCCATCCTCTCGCAGGCGCTTGCCGACCGTCTGGCGGAAGCCTTCGCCGAGCACATGCATGAGCGTGTGCGCAAGGAGTTCTGGGCCTACGCCGCGGACGAGAACCTCAGCAGCCAAGAGCTGATCGAGGAGAAGTATCAGGGTATCCGCCCGGCGCCGGGCTATCCGGCGCAGCCCGATCACACCGAGAAAGTGGCGCTCTTCAAGCTGCTCGATGCGGAAGAGAAGATCGGCGTGAAGCTGACCGAAAGCTATGCCATGTGGCCCGGCGCCTCGGTGAGCGGCCTCTATTTCAGCCACCCGCAGTCGGAATATTTCGGCGTCGGCAAGATCGAGCGCGATCAGGTGGTCGAGTATGCAAAGCGCAAGGGAATGGACCTGAAGGTGATGGAGCGCTGGCTGGCGCCGATCCTCAATTACACGCCGGGCGCCGAGCCCGAAGAGGAAGCGGCCTGACAATCAGCCGAGCGTTTTTGCCCATTTTTCGGACCAGACGGTGAGGGGCGTGAGGTGCGAAAGCAGCTCGCGCCCCCATTTTGTGAGCGCATAGCCTTCGTCGGGCTTGAGCTCGACAAGGAGCGCATCGCGCATTTCCGCGAGCCTTGTGTTCAGAACGCTCGGCGACGTGCCGCCGCATGCGGCCTGCAAGTCGCGGAAATTGAGCGGCTCGTCACGCAGTTCCCAGAGAATACGCAAGACCCAGCGCCGGCCGAGAAGGTCGAGCAGGGCCATGACCGGCCGGCCGGTCGAAGACCCGCGCACGCGGCGGCCGGGGCGGGGAGGGCTTTTTGCCTGCTTCGTCATGGATTGTTTCGTCATGAGGCGAGAATAGGACTTGCGCTACGAAAAGAGAAGCGCCATCTTGTTTGCTACGTTAATAGTAGCAATGGAACCGATCATGACCCCTCGCATCGAACCAGCCGCAAGGCCATATGAAGCGGATATGGAGAAAACGCTCGAGAGGCTGATGCCGCCTGGCGTCGAGCCGCTTGTTCTTTTCCGGACATTGGCGCGCAACCCCCGCGTCTTCCGGCGTTTCATGGCGGGCGGGTTGCTCGACAAGGGAACGCTCACGCTGCGCGAACGCGAGATCGTGATCGACCGCGCCTGCGCGCGGTGCGGCGGCGAATATGAGTGGGGCGTGCATGTCGCGTTCTTCGCGGACAAGGTCGGCTTCGGCGAGGAGGAGATTGCGGCGACGGCGGCGGCGGGTACCGATGCTGCCTGCTGGACGCCGCGCGAGCGGCTGATCCTGCGTCTCGTCGACCAGCTTCACGATACGAGCAATGTGGACGACGACCTCTGGGGTCAGCTCAAGGCCGAATTCAGCGACGAGCAATTGCTGGAACTCGTCGTGCTCACCGGCCTCTATCACATGGTCTCGTTCACGGTGAATGCGCTTCGCCTGCCGCTGGAGCCCTATGCGGCGCGCTTTCCAGATTGAAAAATGAAGAGGGCGCATGTTTGTCATGCGCCCTCTGGAATTCTTGAATGCTGTCTGCCCTTCGAGGGGGGCGGCGTGTCCAGTCAGAACACGCCCATCGTTATGGCGCCAACAAAGAGAAATGCCAGTCCGGTCGCCAGGTACCCAATCTTCATCGCAAGCATTCCGGCCTCCCGTATCTTGGGTGGAGGAGGACTCTCGGGCCGAACGATGCCGTTTCGCAAGAGGAATCGTGGCTGCGCTGCGGCATGGGTTTGAAGGCATTTGAAGATCGTGCCGCAAGCCTTTGAATCAGGCTCCGGAATCGCATGTGAATGAATTTCTGTCAGTGTCATCGATTCGTCGCGTATGAGGCGCGGCGGCGGCGGCAAGGCGGCGGATGTGCATTTTCCGCTTCGTCGCTGTGGTTCACTGGCGGAAGTGGATGACGGGCTTGCCGATGCTCTCGCGGTCGAGAAGCCGTTGCAGAACGGAAGGCGCCTGCGCCAAGGGGAAGCTCGCCGAAGGTTCGGGATTGATGCGGCCTTCGCTTGCCCAGTCCGTCAGTGTCCTGAGCAGCGGAATGTTCGCGGCCGGATCGGCGCGGACATAGCCGCCCCAGTCGACACCGACGATGGAGCTGCGCTTCAGCAGCGGCAGGTTCAACGGAATGCGCGGAATGTCGCCCGCGGCGAATCCGACGACGAGGTGGCGTCCGCCCGGCGCGAGACACCGGAAGGCCGTTTCGGACATATCGCCGCCGACCGGATCGTAGACGAGATCGACGTCGCGCCGTCCCGTCAGCGGTTCGAGCGTCTTGCGCCAGTCGGGCGCCGTGTAGTCGATGGCGAAGTCCGCGCCGCGCGCCACCGCGGCCTTGCGCTTTTCTTCGGTGGATGCCGCCGCGACGACGGTTGCGCCCATCGCCTTCGCGACATCGATGGCCGCCATGCCGACGCCGCCCGCCGCGCCGAGCACCAGCACGGTTTCGCCGGGTTTGAGATGACCGCAGGTCTCGAAGCCGTAAAGCGCGGTGCAATAGGAGACGATGAAACCGGCGGCGGCCTCCGCGCTCATTATCGCGGGTACCGGAATGCAGGTGGCGGCGGGAAGCGCGATCTTTTCCGCGAGCGCGCCCACGGGCGAGAGCGCCATCACGCGTTTGCCCATCAGTGCTGCCGGCGCGTCTTCGCCGAGCGCGACGACCTTGCCCGCGACTTCGCTTCCCGGCGTGAAGGGAAGCGGCGTCTTCACCTGATAAAGCCCGGCGACGAGCAGCGCATCGACATAGCCGAGGCCCGCCGCTTCCGTCTCGATCACGACCTGCCCGCGTCCGGGTGCGGGATCGGGGAGGTCTTCGAGCGTCAGCGTGGAGGGCGCACCGTAGTTGACGCAACGGATGGCTTGCATTCGTCTTTCTCCTGACTTTCCGGTGCGCGCATCATGCGCGCCGGGAGAAAAGATGCAAGCGGCTCAGGGCTTTCCGTAGCCGCCGCCTCCCGGCGTCATGGCGATCACGGTGTCGCCCGCATCGAGTTCCGCCGTCGCGGAACCGGCAAGCGTTTCGACAGTGCCATCGGCGCGGCGGATATCGTTCCGCCCGAGCGCGCCATCGCTTCCGCCCGCAAGGCCCGAAGGCGCGACGATGCGATGCGTCGAAAGGATGGAGAGGTGCATGGGCTCGCGGAAGCGGATCGCACGCACCGCGCCATCGCCGCCTTTGTGCTTTCCCTTGCCGCCCGAACCCTTGCGGATGGAAAATTCCTCCAGCAGAACGGGGAAGCGCCATTCGAGCACTTCCGGATCGGTGAGGCGCGAATTCGTCATATGCGTCTGCACGGCGTCGGCGCCGTCGAAGCCGGGTCCCGCGCCCGCGCCGCCCGCAATCGTCTCGTAATACTGGTAGCGACCGTTGCCGAAAGTCAGGTTGTTCATCGTGCCCTGCGCCGAGGCCATGGCGCCGAAGGCGCTGAACAGCGCATCCGTCACTGCCTGGCTCGTCTCCACATTGCCGCCGGCGACCGCCGCCGGATAGCGCGGGGAAAGCATCGAACCTTCGGGAATGACGATCTCGATGGGCCTGAGGCAGCCTTCGTTCAGCGGAATATCGTCGTCCACCATGCAGCGGAACACATAAAGCACGGCCGCGCGCGCGACGGCGGAAGGCGCATTGAGGTTGCTGGCGAGTTCCGCGCTCGTGCCGGTGAAGTCGATCTTCGCCGTTCGCGCTTTCCGGTCGACGCTCACCGCGACATGGATCGCCGATCCGTCATCCATCTTCTGCACGAAGGTCGCGTCCTTCAGCCGGTCGATCACACGGCGGACGTTTTCTTCCGCATTGTCCTGCACATGGCGCATATAAGCGATGACGACATCGAGACCGAATTCGGCAACCGTCTTGCGCAGCTCCTCCGCGCCCTTGCGGCAGGCGGCAATCTGCGCGCGCAGATCGGCGATGTTCTGCTCCGGATTGCGCGCGGGAAATTTGCCGCCGGTCAGCATGGTGCGCATCTCCGCTTCGCGGAAGCGGCCCTCCGCGACAATGCGGAAATTGTCGATGAGGATGCCTTCCTCCTCGACGCTCCGCGAATGCGCCGGCATGGAGCCGGGCGAGATGCCGCCGATATCGGCGTGGTGTCCGCGCGCGGCGACATAGAAGAGGCGCGTCTTTCCTTCCGCGTCATAGACCGGCGCCACCACCGTCACGTCGGGCAGATGCGTGCCGCCATTATAGGGCGCGTTCAGCACATAAACGTCGCCGGGGCCCATTCCCTCGTTCTGCTCGATCACGGCGCGCACGCTCGCGCCCATGGAGCCCAGATGCACCGGCATGTGCGGCGCGTTCGAGACGAGCCCGCCGGCGGAGTCGAAAACGGCGCAGGAGAAGTCGAGCCGTTCCTTGATGTTCACCGAGGACGCCGTGTTCTGCAGCGTGCCGCCCATCTGTTCGGCGATGGACATGAAACGGTTGTTGCAGATTTCGAGCATCACCGGGTCTGCGTCCGTGCCGATGACGGTGCGTCTGGGCAGCGGCGCAACGCGGCGCAGAATAATGTCGTCGGCAAGCGTCACTTCCGCTTCCCATCCGGGCTCCACGGCGATCGTCTGGTTCGGCTCGATGACGAGCGCGGGCCCGGCGGCCCTGTGGCCGGGCTTCAGCGCTTCGCGCCGGAAGATGGCGGTCTCGATCCATCTGCCTCCCATATGGATGCGGCGGCGGTCCGCCGCTACCGGGGCGTCCGCTGCGCGCGCCTGCGCGGCAGTCTGGCGGACGCGCGCGCCGCGCTCTTCGGCGGAAACTTCGACGGCCTCGACGATGATGGTCTTGCCGTCGAAGCTGAAGCCGAACTGCGCGCGATGCACCGCCTCGAATGTCGCCGCGGCTTCGCCGATGTCCTGTGCCGCGAAGGGGATCTGCAGCGAGGTGTCGCTGCCCTCGTAGCGCAAATGGAGCAGGGGCGTGATGGTCACCTCCGATGCCGCGATGCCTTGCGCCACCAGTTCCTTCGTCGCATCGCTTGCGAGCGCCGCAATGGCTTCGCCGATTTCACCCTTGAGTTTTTCTTCGAGCGCCTTCGTCACCGTCCGTGCCCGCGAGGCCGAAATGCGCGCAAGGCCCATGCCATAGGCCGAGAGCAGGCCGGAGAACGGATGGATGTGAACGGTCTTCATGCCGAGAGCGTCGGCGACGAGGCAGGCATGCTGGCCGCCCGCGCCGCCGAAGCAGGAAAGCGCATAGGCGGTAATGTCGTGACCGCGCTCAATGGAAATTTTCTTGATCGCATTCGCCATGTTCTCAATGGCGACGCGCAGGAACCCTTCGGCGATCTCTTCGGGCGTCCTCCCGTCGCCGACGCTTTTCGCGAGCTCTGCGAACTGGCCGCGTACGGCTTCGCGGTCGAGGCTTTCGTTCTGCCCGGGCCCGAAGACGGCGGGAAAGAGGTCGGGCTGGAGCTTTCCCAGCATGACGTTGGCGTCGGTAACGGTCAGCGGCCCGCCGCGCCGGTAACAGGCGGGGCCGGGATTGGCGCCCGCCGAATCCGGGCCCACCTGGAAGCGTCCGTCCCTGTAGTGAAGGACCGAGCCGCCGCCTGCGGCAACGGTATGAATGCGCATCATGGGAACGCGCATGCGCACGCCCGCAATCTCCGTTTCGAAGCTCCGCTCGTACTCGCCGTCGTAATGCGACACGTCCGTCGAGGTGCCGCCCATGTCGAAGCCGATGACGCGCGCGAACCCTGCTTCTGTCGCCGTTGCCGCTGCGCCGACAATGCCGCCTGCCGGGCCTGAGAGGATCGCGTCCTTCCCCTGAAAGAAGGCGGCGTCCGTCAATCCGCCGGAAGACTGCATGAAGAAGAGCCGCGTCCCGGCATCTTCCGTTCCGATGGCGCCCGCGATGCGGTCCACATAGCGGCGCAGCAGCGGCGAGAGATAGGCATCGACCACCGTCGTGTCGCCGCGTGAGACGAACTTGATGAGCGGGCTCACGCGGTGGCTCAGCGAGATCTGTGTGAAGCCCACACGCTGCGCGATCTCGCCTGCCGTCCTTTCATGCGCGGGATGGCGGTAGCCATGCAGGAAAGAGATGGCAACGGAGCGGATGCCCGCATCGAAAGCGTCTTGAAGCGCGCGCCGGGTTTCCTCGCGGTCGAGCGGCGTCAGAACCTCGCCTTCCGCGCTCACCCGTTCCGCCACCTCCGCGACACGTTCGTAGAGCTGTTCCGGCTTTTCGATTTTCAGGCGGAAGAGATGCGGCCGCGCCTGATAGCCGATGGCGAGCGCATCGCGGAAGCCGCGCGTCGTGAGAAGAAGCGTGCGGTCGCCCTTGCGCTCCAGCAAGGCATTTGTCGCAACGGTCGTGCCCATCTTCACCGCGCCGATGCGGCCCGCGGGCAGCGGTTCGCCCGCCGCCACGCCGAGCAGGTCGCGGATGCCTTGCAGCGCCGCATCCTCGTAATGCTCCGGATTCTCGGAGAGAAGCTTCAGCGCCCGCAGGCTTCCGTCCGGCGCCTTGCCGATCACGTCGGTAAAGGTGCCGCCCCGGTCAATCCAGAAGTCCCAGCGGTTGCTCATTTGGTAATCCAAAAACTGTCGCGGTGAGCAATTTGAACGTCCATACTCGAATTCATCTTTCGCATTTCAGTTGCGATTGAAAAAGGGGGGGATTTTTCCATGAGCGACCATACCGGAATTTTGAAGATGGCGGCTGTGTCCGCCGTGCTCGCATTTGCGATGGCTGCGCAAGCGGCTGCCGCCGGATTTCCCGATGGGCCTTCTGCGATCCATCTCATCGTGGAGCCGGATCAGCAATTGGGACAGACGCTTACCGCTTCGGCGGGCGATGTCGTTTATAGCGACGCCCGGATTGCCGCCTATCGCAGGATCGTTGTGAATGGCAACATGCAAGGTATCTGCGCCGGAGGCGTCTGCCACAATGTTCCGGCGGGTGAGGAATATGTTCCGATTCCGTACGGAATGTCGCTCTATTGCACCAAAGGCACCTATGCCGAGCGGAAATCCATGTTCTCCACGCGTCAGGAGCATTCCTGCATCAAGCTGAAAACGCCGGGCGACGTGTCGGATGTCGAAATGTTCTCGATCTCCAGCTTCGAGGACCAGCTAAGGATCATGCCGCAGGCCGTCAATCTCGGGAATTATCTTCGCCTCGACGAAGGTCGGCTCGACAATCTGCCGGAGGGTTTCTCCGATGCCTGGCGCCATTTCTTCGAACCGGTGCAGATCGTCTATCTCGGCGCGTCGGAGGGACGTATCCGCTTCCGGATCGAACCGCGTGCCGATGCCGCTCCCGCGCGTGTCATCAGCTATCCCTATCAGGGCGGTCCGGTGCGGCTTCCCATGTCCGGTACAAACCCCAAGGCGAGCGATACCGACTACGAAAAGATATCCTTCGGAGGCACGGATGAGGAAGTGACAGGGGTGACGATGAACGTCGAAACGGCGGATCAGAATGCCATCTCCTACAGTCTTCAAGAGGTGACCACCGTCCGGCAGTTCATGGGGTCCACCATCAGCCTGTCGCGGGGAGACACGACAATCTCGATGCAATACGGAAGTCGCCCCTGATCCTTAGCTCCATTTACGCAAGGTCACCGGCCGATTTCGCAGGTGCGAGACGGCGAAAAACGTCCTAATCTCTCTCCATGTCGATTTGGGGAAAAATCGCTGGCGCCGGCGTGGGACTAGCCGTCGGTGGGCCATTGGGTGCGCTCCTGGGCGCGGTCGCCGGACATATCGTCATCGACCGCGCGCTCCAGGACAGCGAAGTCGTGTTCACCATCGCCCTCATCGCGCTCTCGGCCAAGATGGCGAAGGCCGATGGCGAGGTCAGCGATTCCGAGATCCGGGCCTTCGAGGAAATTTTCAAGGTTCCGCCGGGCGAGGCGCGGAACGTCGCGCGCGTCTACAAGGTCGCCCAGCAGGACGTCGCGGGCTTTGAAGCCTATGCGCGTCAGGTCGCCCGCATCTATCGGGACCGGCCGGCGATGCTCGAAGACGTGCTCGACGCGCTGTTCCACATCGCCAAGGCCGATGGCCATGTCCATCCGCAGGAGATCGAGTATCTGCGCACCGTCGCCGATATTTTCGGCTTTTCGGAAATCGAGTTCGCGCGCATCCGGGCGAGCCATCTCGGGCAGGAGAAGGGCGACCCCTATCTCGTGCTCGGCATCACGCCCGATATTTCCGATGAAGACCTCAAGAAGGCCTATCGGCGTCTCGTCCGGGAAAACCATCCCGACACGCTGATCGCCCGTGGCGTGCCGAGGGAACTGGTGACCATCGCGAACGAGAAGCTCGCCGCGATCAATGTCGCCTATGGGCGGATTGCGAAGGCGCGCGGGATCGCGGGCTGAGTATTCGCGCGGCGCCCTCCAAGTATTGAGCAGGTAAAGCTGGAAAGGGGGGACACTGGAAATATCATGGACCGGAAGACGGAAAACCGGGGAAAAGGTTCCAGAGAAGAAGACACCCTGCGTTTCGTGACGTTTCGGTGACATTTCAATGACAGTCGGCGGCGGAGTCCCGAGGATATCTCGTTCGCAACAGCAGACCGGGGACAGGTTTCCGGGAATTCGCGCCGGGAAACGAACACCCTGATTTCCGGCTGCGGCGGCTTGCGACAGTTCAATGACATATCGATGACAGTCGGCGCGAAAACGGGCTATTTATCCCCGGCCGGGGCTGGCTGACAGGTCCTTCTTTCTCTTCCCCACCCTATGCGTGGCGTCCGGGCTGCGCTAACAACTGACCGCAAGACGCTGGCCGAACAGGGCGTCCGGAAAGCATGGATTCGCGATGACCCCCCTTCATCTGGGCTTCATGGTGCTCATCAACCTGATCTGGGGCTTTGCCCTGATCATGGCGAAGCTGTCGCTCGACCATTTTCCGCCGCTGCTCTTCGCGGCGTTGCGTTTCACGCTGATCGTGCTCGTGCTGTTTCCGTTCCTCAAGATACACCGGGGACGGATGAAGGAAGTCATCATCATTGCGCTTTGCGCGGGGCCGGTCGGCTTCGGCTTCTTCTTTCTCGGGCTTTCGCTTTCCAATGCGTCGGTCGTCGCGGTAACAAGCCAGCTCGGCGTTCCCTTCGCCACGATCATGTCCGTCGTGTTCCTGAAGGAAGAAGTCCACTGGCGGCGCTGGCTCGGCATTTCGCTGTCCTTCCTCGGCGTCATGGTCATCAGTTTCGACCCGGCGGTCTTTACCTATATCGACGGTCTGCTGTTCGTCGTCGCCTCGGCGCTTGTCGGCTCGGTGGGCACGATCTATCAGCGCCAGATCAGGAATGTGGGCGTCTTCGAGTTGCAGGCCTGGGTGGCGGTTGCCGCCGCGCCGCTGATGCTCGGTGCGTCGCTGGTCTTCGAAGGCAACCTCGTCGGCACGATGATGACGGCGACGCTGCTCCAATGGTCCGGCGTCTTTTATGTCGCCTTCGCGTCGAGCCTTGTCGGTCACGCGGGCATCTACTATCTGCTGCAACGCTACGAAGTAACGCAGACGGCGCCGCTGACGCTGCTCGCGCCGGTGTTCACCGTCTTTTTTGCGGTGACGCTTCTTGGCGAACTCCTCACCACGCGTATGATTGTCGGCGCTCTTGTCGCCTTGACCGGCGTTCTCGTCGTGTCGATCCGCCAGAAGCGGATCGTGGATACGGGTTTCTAATGTCTGTCGATTGCATCGAGCGGCCTTCGCCCAATTTCGACGCGCGTCCGGACGGGCGCGCGGCCGACATTCTGCTGCTGCATTACACGGGCATGGAAAGCGGGGAGGCGGCTGCGTCGCGCCTCTGCGATCCGGCGGCGAAGGTTTCGGCGCATTACATGGTCGATGAAGCGGGTGCCGTCACGCGCATGGTGCCGGAGGAGAAGCGCGCCTGGCATGCGGGCGTTGCTCAATGGGCGGGCGAGAACGACATCAACGGTCTGTCCATCGGCATCGAGATCGTGAATGGCGGACATGATTTCGGTTGTCCGCCTTACCCGGATGCGCAGATGCGTGCGCTCGAAACCTTGTGCCACGAAATTCTTTCACGCCATCCGATCCCGGCGCGGCGCGTGCTCGCGCATTCCGATGTCGCGCCCGCGCGCAAGGCGGATCCCGGCGAGTGGTTCGACTGGGCGCGGCTTGCGCGGGCCGGTGTGGGATTGTGGGTGGAGCCGGAGCCTGTCATCGAAGGCCCGGTGCTTGCGCAGGGCGATCGCGGCGACACGGTTGCCGAACTGCAATACATGCTCGCCGATTATGGCTACGGTCTCGAAGTGCTTGGCCGCTACGACGAGACGACCAAGGCTGTCGTTACGGCGTTTCAGCGTCACTTCCGCCCTCAGCGGGTGGACGGGGTGGCGGACGTTTCGACCGTCGCCACCCTTCGCCGCCTCGCCGATGCCGTGAAGGCCGGTTCTTAAGGGATCAGCGTCACGCGACCGAAAGCCTTGCGGCTTTCGATGAATTCATGCGCCGCCGCTGCGTCCTTCAGCGCGAAGGACTTGTCGAGCACGACCTTCAGCTCGCCCTTGCCGATGTCCTCGATCAGTTTCTGGATGTTGTTGTAGACGCGGTCGGTGAAGATTTCGGCGCCAAGGAAGACGCCGGACAGCGACTGGTTGCCGCCCATCATGGTCGAGACATCGAGTTTCATTTCCTCGCGGCCCGCCTGACCGACCATCGAGATGCGTCCGCGATAGCCGAGAGAGAGGACGGATTTTTGCAAGGTCGAACCGCCGACGGGATCGACGACGAGGTTCACGCCGCGATTGTCCGTGAGGCGCTTCACTTCGGCGACGAGGTCCTGGTCGCGGTAGTTGATGCCGTGATCCATTCCATATTGACGCAGCTTTTCGAGACGGTCGTTGCTCGATGCGGTTGCGATGACGGTCGCGCCCGCGCGTTTTGCGAGCTGGATCGCGGCAAGGCCGACGGCGCCGGCCCCTGCCTGTACGAGCACCGTCTCGCCCTTCTGCAGGCGGCCGAATTCGAACAGGCAATCATGCGCGGTCCCGAAGGGGACGGGGATCGCGGCCGCAGTCTTGATGTCCATGTTGTCGGGGATGGCCCATGCCGTGCGCGCGAAGACGGAGCGCTTTTCGGCATGCGAGCCATACATGTTCACCGTCGTGACGCGCTGGCCGGGTTTGAAGTTCTTCACGTCCGCGCCGACTTCGATGATTGTGCCGGCCGCCTGATAACCGACGATATGCGGGACGGTGACGAGATCGCCGCGCGCGCGGTTGAGCGTGTCGCCGCCCTCGATGCTGACGGCCTCGACCTCGATCACGATGCCTTCGGGCAGGCAGGCCGGGTCTTCGACATCCTCGTATTTGAAAACACCGGGCGGGCCGTTCTCGTAATAGACGGCAGCTTTCATTTTCTTCCTCCCTGTACTGAGTTTGCGTATCGGCGCTATATCGGTGTCCGGGGTGCGATGCGCAAGTGTCTTGACGCGAGCCTTCTTTGCGCGCATGTCGAAAGGGTCAGATGGCCGGATGGCCGCTGCATTCGTGCAGAGGAAAGTCCGGGCTCCACGGAAACACGGTGCCGGATAACGTCCGGCGGGGGCGACCCCAGGGAAAGTGCCACAGAAAGCAAACCGCCGGACCGCGGTCCGGTAAGGGTGAAAGGGTGCGGTAAGAGCGCACCGCGCGGACGGTAACGGACGCGGCACGGCAAACCCCACCGGGAGCAAGACCAAATAGGGGCGGCGTTTCAGGCCTTTAGCCTGGAAAACCCGTTTCCGGGCCGCCGCCCGGGTTGGTTGCTCGAGGCGTCCGGTAACGGGCGTCCCAGATGAATGGCCATCGCCCGCAAGGGCACAGAACCCGGCTTACAGGCCATCTGACACCTTTCACCCCCTCGATTACCAGTCCTGCCTACGTCTTCGGGACGTCAGGGCCTTAACGTTTCGAGATGGCACGGAACGATCTCCAGAACAGTCGGATGTTCTTCTTATGTTCCAACAATATTGGCAATTTTAACGAGCTGTTAAGGCCCCTGAATACCGCCCAAAACCGCGAAAATACTAGGGTTTCCCGTTGACGCCCATGATATCCCATGATATCCCATGATGTCCCGTAAAAAGGCCATGCTGCCCCGATTGGTGCCAGCCGGTCCCGTGGACAAGAGCCCCGAAGGCAGGAGGGGCGGCCCGATAAAGGGGAAGAGGTCGGACGATGGAGTCGTTCCGGGGGCGTTTCACGAACAAGATCGACTCGAAGGGACGGGTATCCGTTCCTGCGAAGTTTCGTGCCGTGACGATCGCCCAGGGCCTCAATGGCGTGATCCTGTTTCCGCCGCTCAATCCGGGCGCCTTCGTCGAGGGCTGCGGCCCCGCGTTTTCGGACATCATCGACCAGATGCTCGACCGGCTCGATCCCTTCGCGCCCGAGCGCCAGACCTTGTCGGCGGTTCTGATCGGCGAGAGCGCGGAGCTGACCTTCGACTCCGACGGGCGCGTGATCCTGCCAGAGACGCTCCGCAACATTGCCGGCATTTCCGATGAAGCGACCTTTGTGGGCATGGGGCAGCGCTTCCAGGTCTGGGAGCCGAAGGCCTATGACGCCTATTACGCCAAGGCGCTGGAGGACGCGCAGAAGTACCGCGATCTGCTGCGGTCCCCCTCGGCGCAGGGTGGGGGCGGCCAATGAGCGGTGCCGGCCAAAGCCATAGCCCTCATGTTCCGGTCATGCTGACCGATGTTCTCGACGTGCTGAAACCCCGCGACGGCGGCATTTATGTGGACGGAACCTTCGGGGCGGGCGGCTATACGCGTGCGATCCTCGGCTCGGCAGATTGCGCGGTGCTTGCGATCGACCGCGACCCGAGCGCGATCCTGCGCGGCCGCGCGCTCGAACCAGAATTCGGCGGCCGCCTCACGCTGATCGAAGGCTGTTTTGGCGACATGGAGCGGCTCGTCCGCGCGCTCGGCCATGAGACGGTGGACGGCGTGGTCTTCGATGTCGGCGTGTCCTCCATGCAGATCGACCAGGCGGAGCGCGGCTTCTCGTTCCAGCAGGACGGGCCGCTCGACATGCGCATGAGCGGGGAGGGCCCTTCCGCCGCCGATGCGGTGAACCATCTGGACGAAAGCGATCTTGCGCGCATCATCGCCGTCTATGGCGAGGAGAAGCGTGCCCGCGCCGTCGCCCGTGCCATCGTGGCGGCGCGCGAGGAAGCGGAGCTCCATCGGACGCTCGAACTCGCGGAGATCGTCTCGCGGGTGATCGGCCGCCGTCCGCAGGACAAGATCCATCCCGCGACGCGAACCTTTCAGGCGTTGCGCATTTTCGTGAACGATGAGCTTGGAGAGCTGGCGCGCGGTCTCTCTGGCGCCGAGGCGCTGCTTCATGACGGCGGCCGGCTCGCCGTTGTCGCCTTTCACTCGCTTGAAGACCGGATCGTGAAACGCTTCCTCGTCGAGCGGACGGGGCGGGCGGGCCGCGCCAATCGCTACATGCCCGCGAGCGAGGAGATCGTACCTTCCTTCCGAGAAATCTCGCACAAGGCGCGCAAGGCTTCGGAAGCCGAGATCGAAACGAATGTCCGCTCCCGCTCGGCGAAGCTTCGTGCCGCCGAACGCACGGGCGCGCCCGCGGTGCCACTCGACCTTGCCGCGCTTGGCATGCGGAACATGCCGTCCTTCCTGGGAGGGGCCGCATGATCCGCGTCATCAACCTTCTGCTGGTGCTTGCCGTCATCGGCCTGTCGGTCGGGCTCTACGACATCAAATATCGCGCCGAGACGGCGGATCGCCATGCGCGCCAGCTCGAGGGCCGGATCGCGAAGGAAGAGGAAGCGATCCGCGTTCTGCGCGCCGAGTGGAGCTACCTCAACCAGCCGGAACGGCTGCAGGAGCTTGCCAAGCGCTACACGGAACTGACGCCACTCACCGCGGCGCAGATCGGTACTTTCGAGGATGTGCCGATGCCGCATATGGCGGACGAATTCTATGTGCCACAGCGCCAGCCGCTCGGCGGCTATGCCGGCGTTTCGACCGGCGGGAGTAGTGTCCAATGATCGGCGCAGGCATCGGATCGAGGATCGGCCGCAACGCCGACATACATTCGCAGGGGCGTTATCTGCCGCCCGGCCACGACGCCATCGCCAAGCCGCGCGCGCGGCGTCAGGGCGGGGCGGAAGGCCGCACGCCCTCGCAGCGCCGCATCTTCCTCTCGCTTGCGCTTTTTGCCGCTTGCTTCACGCTGGTTGGCGCGCGGCTCGTCGGCCTCGCCATCATGGGTGGCGACGGTGGAGACAATATCGCTGTCGCGAGCGGGTCGACGCAAATCCACCGTCCCGACATCGTGGACCGGAACGGCGAGGTCATGGCGACGGATATCGCGACGGCATCGCTCTTTGCCGATGCGCGCTATGTCATCGATCCGGCGGAGACCGCCCGCCAGCTCGTGGGCGTGCTGCCGGACCTCAACGTCAAGGACGTGACGGCAAAGCTTGAAGCCGGCGGGGCTTTCGTCTGGCTCAAGCGCGATCTCACGCCGAAGCAGCAATATGCGGTCCATTATCTCGGTATGCCGGGGCTCGATTTTCGTAGCGAACAGAAGCGCGTCTATCCGAACGGCAAGACCGGCTCCAACGTGCTCGGCATGGTCGATATCGACAATCGCGGCATCGCGGGCATCGAGCGCTACATGGACAAGTCGCTCGGCCGCGCGGATGACACAGGACGGCCCAATTTCGACCGCAACAGCACGCTCATGCTGTCCGTCGACCTTCATGTGCAGCACGCGCTGCGCGACGAACTCGAGAAGTCGATGGCGGAATTCAGCGCGCTGGCCGCAGTCGGCGTCATCATGGACGTGCATACGGGCGAGGTGGTCGCGATGACCTCGCTGCCCGATTTCGATCCGAACGACCCGATGGCCTCATCGGACGAAACGCGGTTCAACCGCGCGACGCTCGGTGTCTATGAAATGGGCTCCGTCTTCAAGGCGGTGACGCTTGCTGCCGCGCTGGACAGCGGGCGGGTCAATCTCGACGGGCGCTTCGACGCGACGCAGCCGCTGCAGGTCGCGCGCTTCAAGATTCACGACTATCACGCCGAAAACCGCTGGCTCTCCGTGCCGGAGGTCTTCGTCCATTCCTCGAATATCGGCACGGCGAAGATCGCGCTTCAGCTCGGCGGGGAAGAGCATCGCCAGTATCTCCAGCGTTTCGGGCTGCTGACGCGGCCGCAGATCGAGTTGCCCGAATCCGGCGCGCCGCTGACGCCCGCGCGCTGGACCGAGCTTGCGACGATCACAACCTCTTTCGGCCACGGCATCGCGGTGACGCCGCTACAGGTCGCGAGCGCCGTTTCGACCATCGTCAATGGCGGCTTCAAGGTGGAGCCGACCTTCCTGCGGCACAACGAGCCGCGGCTCGGCGAGCGGGTGATCTCGGCGGAGACGAGCGCGACCATGCGCGGGCTGTTGCGCCTTGTCGTGATGGAAGGAACCGGACGCAAAGCCGATGTGGCGGGTTATCCCGTGATGGGCAAGACGGGCACGGCGGAAAAGCCGATGAACGGCGGCTATTCGCGCACCAAGCTCATCACCTCCTTCATCAGCGCCTTTCCGGCGAACGATCCACGCTACGCCATGATCGTGATGTTCGACGAACCGAAAGCCACCAAGGAAACCTATGGCTATGCAACGGCGGGCTGGAACGCGGCGCCGGTGACGGCGCGCGTGATCTCGCGCGTGGCGCCGCTGCTCGGCATCAAGCCGGCGACGAAGCCGCAGGAAAGCGATGTGCTGAGGGAGGCGAAGCTCGTCTCCTACCAGACGACGAGCGGACAGTAAATTTCCGGTCCGCTCCAGGTGGAACGGGCGGCGAGGCCAGAAGGCCGATGTTGAGTAGACGGCACGGACAGAATGTTGGGTGACATGCAGCTTGCGGCGTTGATCGGGAAAGAATCCCCGGCGCTTCCCGAAGGGGGAGCGACGGAGATACTCGGCCTGACGGCGGACAGCCGCGCGGTGCGGCCCGGCTATCTCTTTGCTGCGTTGCCCGGCACCAGGCTCGACGGCACGAAGTTCATCGGTCAGGCGCTCGAAATGGGCGCCGCGGCGCTGCTCGTGCCGCAAGGCGCGTCAATCGAAGCGGATGTGCCGGTGATCGCAGATCGCAATCCGCGCCGCCGCCTGGCGCTGATGGCGGCGACCTTTTTCGGCGTGCAGCCGCGCACCATCGCGGCTGTGACCGGCACGAACGGCAAGACCTCCGTTGCGACCTTCACGAGGCAGATCTGGGCGATGCTTGGCGAGCAGGCAGCGAGCCTCGGCACGCTCGGCATCACGAGTCCGAAAGGCGACCGCCCGCTCGGCTATACGACGCCGGACCCGGTGGCACTGCAGGCGGAACTTGCCGCACTGGCGAAAGAGGGCGTGACGCATCTCGCGGTGGAAGCGTCGAGCCACGGGCTTGCGCAATACCGGCTCGATGGAACGAAGCTCGCAGCGGCGGGCTTCACCAACATCACCCGCGATCACATGGACTATCACACAAGCTTCGACGACTACCTTTATGCGAAGCTCCGTCTTTTCGGCGAAGTGATGGGGCCGGGCGGCGTTGCGGTCATCAATGCGGACAGCGCGCAATTCGCCGAGTTCGAGGCCGTTTGCTGGGCCCGCGGGCATCGCGTGATCTCGGTGGGCCGCAAGGGGCGCGACATTTTCCTCGCCGCCGCGCGGCCGACGCTTCGCGGGCAGGTGCTCGACATCGTGCATGAGGGTGCCAACTACGAGGTGAACCTGCCGCTGGTCGGTGGGTTCCAGGCGTCGAATGCGCTTGTCGCGGCGGGGCTTGCCATCGGTTGCGGCGCGGAAGCGGCGCAGGTTTTTGCGGTGCTCGAGAAGCTTTCCGGCGCCAGGGGCCGCATGGAAGAAGTGGCGCATCTGCCGTCGGGCGCCTCCGTCTATGTCGATTATGCCCACACGCCGGATGCGCTGCAGAATGTGCTCGAGGCGATGCGGCCGCATACGCAGAAGCGGCTTCTCGTCGTCTTCGGCTGTGGCGGCGACCGCGACAAGGGCAAGCGCCCTATCATGGGCGAGATCGCGGCGAGGCTTGCCGACGCCGTTTATGTGACCGACGACAATCCGCGCAGCGAAGAAGCGGCCGCGATCCGCGCCGAAGTGATGAAGGGCTGTCCGCAGGCCAGCGAGATCGGCGACCGGGGGCAGGCCATCGAAACGGCGATGCGCGCGCTCGAGAAGGGCGACGTGCTGGTCGTTGCGGGTAAGGGCCACGAGACGGGGCAGATCGTTGGCGACCGGACGATCCCTTTCTCCGATCACGAGGTGATCGAAACGGCGGCTGGAAAGATCGGGGGTGGCGCATGACGACGCCCCTGTGGACGAGTGCGGATGTGATTGCCGCGACGGGCGGCGAGGCTGTCGGCGAAAGCTGGACCGCGAGCGGTGTGTCCATCGACAGCCGTACGCTCGAACAAGGCGATCTCTTCGTCGCCATCGTCGGTGAAAATTCGGACGGTCATGCTCACGTTGAAGGCGCGCTGAAAAAAGGCGCGGCGGCGGCGCTTGTTTCCCATGCGAGCGACGCGATGCGCGCGGCGGGGCCGCTCGTGCTCGTGCCGGATACGCTCGTGGCACTTAATGCGCTCGGACGCGCGGCACGCAGGCGGACGCAGGCGAAGGTTGTGGCCGTGACGGGCAGCGTCGGCAAGACGGGTACGAAGGAAGCGCTTCGCCTCATCCTGTCCGGGCAGGGGGCGACCCATGCCTCCGCCGCCTCCTACAATAATATGTGGGGTGTACCGCTATCGCTCGCGCGGATGCCCGCCAATACGCGCTTCGGTATCTTCGAAGTGGGGATGAACCATCCCGGCGAGATCACGCCGCTGTCGAAGCTGGTGGAGCCCTTCGCGGCTCTCATCACGACCGTCGAAGCGGTGCACATGGCCTTCTTCGACAGCGTCGAGCAGATCGCGGATGCGAAGGGCGAGATTTTCGACGGCCTGCAGAAGGGCGGCGTCGCCATCCTCAACCGCGACAATCCGCATTACGCGCGGCTGCGCGCGAAAGCGGAGACGAGCGGCGCGGGGCGCATCATCTCCTTCGGCGAACACCCGGAAGCGGACGCACATCTCGAAAAGGCGGCGCTGAAGGAAGATTGCTCCTGCGTCTCGGCCACGATCTGCGGCCAGCCCGTGACCTACAAGCTCTCGGTGCCGGGGCATCACATCGTGATGAACTCGCTTGCGATGCTTGCCGTCGTTCATGCGCTCGACGCGGACCTCGCCATGGCGGCGCTTGCGATGGCGCATCTGAAAGCGCCGAAGGGCCGGGGCGAACGTCACCGCGTCGAGACGCCGCTCGGTGCCTTCACGCTGATCGACGAGAGCTACAACGCGAACCCGGCTTCCATGCGCGCGGCGCTGGAAGCGCTCGGCCAATCGAAGCCGGAAGGCAAAGGCCGCCGTATTGCCGTCATCGGCGACATGCTCGAACTTGGGGATGCCTCCATCGAGATGCATCGCGGGCTTGCCGAACCGATCAAGTCGGCGGGCATCGACCTCGTTTTTGCGAGCGGGCCGCATATGCGCGAGCTGTTCAAGGCGCTGCCTGCGAGCGTGCAGGGAGCTTATGCGGAAACGTCCGACGAACTCGGGCAGGCGCTCAGCGAGGCGGTGGAGCCTGGCGACGTCGTGATGGTGAAGGGATCTCTCGGTTCCCGCATGGGACCCATCGTCGAATTGCTGAGGGGGCTCGGCGACGACGAAGGCGAGAGCATAAGGCGCAACAGGGGGGGCAACTGATGCTTTACGATCTTCTCGGCGGCATGGCGGACAATGTGGCGGGGCTCAACGTGTTCCGGTACATCACCTTCCGCACGGGCGGGGCGACGGTGACGGCGCTTCTCATCAGCTTCCTGTTCGGGCCGCGCATGATCGCGCTCCTGCGCGCGCGGCAGCGGCGCGGCCAGCCGATCCGCGAGGACGGGCCGCAGACTCATGTGCTCCAGAAGCAGGGCACGCCAACCATGGGCGGGTTCCTGATCCTGGTCGGGCTCGTGCCTTCCGTGCTGCTCTGGGCGGACTGGAGCAATCGCTATGTGTGGATCGTGCTCTTCGTGACGCTCGGTTTCGGCGCGGTGGGTTTTGCCGACGACTATCTGAAAGTGTCGAAGATTTCGCCGCAGGGCGTTCCGGGCCGCGTGAAGCTGCTGTTTGAATTCGCGATCGCGCTCGTCGCCATGTGGGCGCTGGTGCTGGTGTCGAGCGAACCCTTGCAGACGGCGCTGACGGTGCCCTTCTTCAAGACAGTGCTGATCCAGCTCGGCGGCTTCTTCTTCCTGTTCGGCGCCCTGGTGATCGTCGGATCGTCGAACGCCGTAAACCTCACCGACGGGCTCGACGGGCTCGCCATCGTTCCGGTGATGATCGCCGCCGCTTCGCTCGGCCTCATCGTCTATCTCGTCGGTAACGCGGTGTTTGCCGATTATCTGCAGATCCATTTCGTGCCCGGGACCGGCGAGCTTGCGGTTTTCTGCGGGGCGCTGATCGGCGCGGGGCTCGGCTTCCTCTGGTACAACGCGCCGCCGGCCATGGTGTTCATGGGCGACACGGGGTCGCTTGCGCTCGGCGCGGCGCTGGGCGCGATCTCGGTCGCGGCAAAGCACGAACTCGTGCTGGCGATCATCGGCGGCCTCTTCGTTCTCGAGGCGGTGTCGGTGATCGTGCAGGTCGCCTCGTTCAAGCTGACGGGCAAGCGCGTCTTCCGGATGGCGCCGCTGCATCATCATTTCGAGCAGAAGGGCTGGGCGGAGCCGACCGTCGTCGTGCGCTTCTGGATCATCTCGGTCGTGCTCGCCATGGCGGGCCTTGCGACGCTGAAGTTGAGGTGAGGGGATGATCGCGGCGACAGGCTTCGACAAGCGGAACGTGGCGGTG
The DNA here is from genome assembly GCF_045863935.1 of Parvibaculum sp. GTDB lineage: Bacteria > Pseudomonadota > Alphaproteobacteria > Parvibaculales > Parvibaculaceae > Parvibaculum. The sequence continues at coordinate 25,914 of NZ_BTVP01000012.1, forward strand.
CTGGGACTCGGCAAGTCCGGCCTCGCGACCGTGCGCGCGCTCGAGGCCGGCGGCGCGAAGGTTTTCGCCTGGGACGATGCACCGGCTAAACGCGAGGAGGCGGCGCGGGCGGGCTTTGCGCTCGCCGATGCGTCGGGCTGGGACTGGAACGTTTTTTCGGCACTCATCCTGAGCCCCGGCATTCCGCTGACGCATCCGGTACCGCATCCAGCCGTGCTGAAGGCGCGGGCGGCAAATGTCGAAGTCATCGGCGATATCGAACTTTTCCAGCGCGCCGTGAACGCGAGCGGCGTGCCGGCGCACATCGTCGCCGTCACGGGCACGAACGGGAAGTCGACGACGACGGCATTGATCGGACACATGATCCGGCGTTGCGGCGGCGATGCGCAGGTCGGTGGCAATATCGGGCGCGCGGTGCTCGATCTCGATCCGCCGCAGAAGGGGACGGTCTATGTGGTGGAGGTATCCTCCTACCAGATCGACCTGGCGCCGGGACTTGCACCCGATGTCGCGGTGCTGCTCAACATCACGCCCGATCATATCGACCGGCATGGCACGCTTGACCACTATGCCGCCGTAAAGGCACGCATCTTCGCGCGGCAGGCGCAGGGCGACACGGCGGTGATCGGCGCCGACGATGCGATCACCATGGAAATCTGCACGCGCGAAAGCGCGCGGCGCGCGGAGGCGGTCGTGCCGGTTTCGATCGGCAAGGCGCTGTCCCGTGGCATCTACGTGCTCGAGGGCAACATCTACGACAGCACGGGCACGCAGACGGCGAAGGCGGGCGATCTGCGCGAAATAAAGACGCTGGCGGGAACTCATAACTGGCAGAATGCGGCGTCGGCTTATGCGGTGGGCCGCGCGCTCGGCTATCAGCGCGAGCGCATCCTAGCCGCTTTCGAGAGCTTCCCCGGCCTTGCGCACCGCATGGAAATCGTGGGCGAGGCAGATGGCGTGCGCTTCGTGAACGACAGCAAGGCGACCAATGCGGACGCCGCCTCGAAGGCGCTGGCAACCTACGACAACATCTACTGGATCATCGGCGGAAAGGCGAAGGAGGGCGGCATCTCCTCGCTTGAGCCCTGGTTTGCGAAGGTGCGCCGGGCCTATCTCATCGGCGATGCGGCGCATGACTTTGCGGCGGCGCTGAAGGGCAAGGTCGAGGCCATTCAGTGCGGTACGCTCGACCGCGCCGTGGAAGCTGCCTCGCGCGACGCGGTGGCGGACAAGGCGGACCTCAAGGTCGTTCTGCTCTCGCCGGCTTGCGCCTCCTTCGATCAATTCAAGAGCTTCGAGGAGCGCGGCGACGTCTTTCGCGCGGCCGTGCAGGAGCGCCTGAAGGCGAAGGGAGGGGCAGCGGCATGATTCGTCTCGCGCGCACCAACCGCAGCCTCTTTGCCGAATGGTGGTGGACTGTCGACAAGTGGACACTGGCCGGGTTGTTCAGCCTGATGCTGCTGGGCGGCGTGCTGGCGCTCGCGGCGAGCCCGGCGGTCGCCACCCGCATTCACCTGCCGCCGTTTCATTTCGTCTATCGGCAGATGGCGTTCCTTCTGCCGTCCATTGGCGTTCTGATCGGTGTGTCGCTTCTCAATGTGCGGCAAGTGCGCCGCGTCGCCGCCGCCGTCTTCGCCGTTGCTTTTGTGCTCATGGCACTCACGCCGCTCATCGGACCGGAGGTGAAGGGAGCGCATCGCTGGCTCCAGATCGGCCCCTTCGGCGTGCAGCCCTCGGAATTCGTGAAGCCCTCCTTCATCGTGCTGGTCGCATGGCTCTTCGCGGAGGCGCAGCGCACGCCGGGCGTGCCCGGCACGGCGATCGGCCTTGGGCTTTTCGGCATGGTGGTTTCGGTTCTCGCTATCCAGCCCGATTTCGGCCAGCTCATGCTCGTCACCATGGTCTTTGGTGCGATGCTCTTCATGGCTGGCCTGTCCTGGGGGTGGATAGGTTCCCTTGCCACGCTCGCGCTTGTCGGGGCGATCTCCGCTTACTCGCTGATGCCGCATGTGGCGAGCCGCGTCGACCGTTTCCTCAATCCGGAATCGGGCGACACGTATCAGATCGACCGGGCGCTCGATGCGGTGAATGCAGGTGGCATTATGGGGCGCGGACCGGGCGAGGGCGTCGTGAAACGCATTCTGCCAGATGCGCATACGGATTTCATTTTTGCGGTCGCGGCCGAGGAGTACGGCATCATCGCCGGTCTCGTCATCATCGGCATTTTCGCTTCCATCGTGATCCGCACACTTCGTCACGCGATGGACGAGCCGGACCTCTTCGTGCAATTCGCGTCATGCGGCCTCGTCGCGCTGTTCGGGTTGCAGGCGCTCATCAACATGGCGGTCAATGTGAACCTCATGCCCGCAAAGGGAATGACGCTGCCCTTCATCTCCTATGGCGGCTCGTCTCTCTTCGCGCTCGCCTTCGCGATGGGCATGTTGCTCTCGCTGACGCGCCGCCGCGCGGGTTCCCATGTCGCGCGGCAGAACGGACGGGGGATCGGCGCATGACGCATTATCCCCGCGGTCCCATCGTCATTGCCGCCGGCGGCACGGGCGGACATCTTTTCCCCGGTCAGGCGCTCGCGCAGGAATTGCGCCGCCGCGGCCGCAAGATCGTGCTGATGACGGATGAGCGCGTGCAGCGTTTCGACCGTCTGTTCCCGGAAGCGGATATCTATGCCGTTCCGTCGGCGACACCTTCAGGCAAAGGCCTCGCCGGCCTGTTGAGGGCGGCGCCTGCCATTCTCGCGGGCGTCGCTCGCTCCTTCGCGATCCTGCAGCGGGTGAAGCCTGCCGCGCTGATCGGCTTCGGCGGCTATCCGACACTGCCGCCCGTCGTGGCGGCGATCCTGCGCGGCGTGCCGACCTGCGTGCATGAACAGAATGCCGTGCTCGGCCGGGTGAACCGCCTCGTCGGTCCGCATGTAGAGGCGATCGCGTCCACCTTCGACAAGCCGAAATTCCTGAAAGCCCGTGATGCGGGCAAGCTCGTGCTCACCGGCAATCCGGTGCGCGACGCGGTTATCGCGCAGGCGGGTGCGCCCTATGATGCGCCGCAGCCGGGCGGCGACATCCGTCTTCTCGTTTTCGGCGGCAGCCAGGGCGCGCGCGTGATGAGCGATGTCGTTCCCGCTGCCTTGTCGCGTCTGCCGGAAGGGATGTGCCGCCGCCTTCGCGTGGTGCAGCAGGCGCGGCCCGAGGATATCGAGCGCGTCGGCCGCATCTATGCGGAAGCGGGCATCGGCGCGGAACTCAACTCCTTCTTTGATGACATGCCGGAGCGCATCGCCGCGTGCCACCTCGTCGTCGGACGGTCCGGCGCTTCCACGGTGAGCGAACTTGCCGTGATCGGGCGTCCGTCGATCCTCGTGCCGCTGCCGCATTCGCTCGACAATGACCAGAAGGCGAATGCGGAGAAGCTGGCAAGCGTGGGGGCGGCCTGGATGATCGAGCAAAAGGACTTCACCGAGGAAGCCTTCGCGCAGCGGATCGAGCAGCTTTTTGCCGCACCGGCAGATCTCGAAGCGGCAGCCGCCGCCGCAAAGGGCCAGGGCCAGCCCAATGCCGTGCGCGATCTCGCCGACCTCGTGGAGGCGCTGGGGCGCGGCGAATACCGCGCGCTCCGCAATCGCGGGCGCGGGGAAATCGCGCAGAGCGGCGGCAACAATCTCGAATTCGCGATCGGAGGTGCATGATGCGTCCGGCACCTCTCGACATCGGCAACATCCACTTCGTCGGCATCGGCGGCATCGGCATGAGCGGCATTGCCGAGGTCATGCACAATCTCGGCTACAAGGTGCAGGGCAGCGATCTCGCCGACAGCGCCAATGTGAAGCGCCTCAGGGCGCTCGGCATCGAGGTCTTCATCGGCCAGAAGGCAGAGAATGTGAAGGAGGCGCAGGTCGTCGTCGTCTCCTCCGCGATCCGGGCCGACAATCCCGAACTCATGGAGGCGCGGGCGCGCTTCCTGCCCGTGGTGCGGCGCGCGGAAATGCTTGCGGAGCTGATGCGCCTCAAGAGCTGCGTCGCGATTGCCGGTACGCATGGCAAGACGACGACGACGTCCATGGTCGCCGCCATTCTCGACAAGGCGGGGATTGACCCGACCGTCATCAATGGCGGCATCATCAATGCCTATGGCACCAATGCGCGCCTCGGCGCGGGCGAGTGGATGGTGGTGGAGGCGGACGAGTCCGATGGCACTTTCGTGAAGCTGCCGGCGACCGTCGCCATCGTGACCAATATCGATCCCGAGCATCTCGACTATTACGGGACGTTCGAGGCGGCGAAGGACGCTTTCCTCACCTTCGTCGAGAATGTGCCTTTCTACGGCGCGGCCGTCATGTGCATCGACCACCCGGAAGTGCAGGCGCTGATCGGGCGCGTGCGCGACCGCCGCATCGTGACCTATGGCACGAACCCGCAAGCCGACATCCGCGCGACGAATGCGCGCGTCGAGGACGGCTTCAACGTGTTCGATGTCGCGATCACCGACCGCAAGACGCGGGAGACGCGCGAGCTGAAGGGCGTGCGCCTCGCCATGCACGGCACGCATAACATGCTGAACAGCCTCGCTGCCATCGGCGTCGCGCTGCAAATGGGCATCGGCGACGGACAGATCCGCGCCGCGCTCGAAGGTTTCGGGGGCGTCAAGCGGCGCTTCACCTTCGTGGGCGAATGGAACGGCGTGCGCATCTATGACGACTACGGTCATCACCCGGTCGAGATCGCGGCGGTGCTGCAGGCCGCGCGTTCGGCGAGCGCGGGGCGCACCATCGCCGTCGTCCAGCCGCATCGCTACACGCGGCTTCACAATCTCTTCAACGAGTTCTGCGCCTGCTTCAACGACGCGGATGCGGTGATCGTCGCCGATGTCTATGAGGCGGGCGAAAAGCCCATCGAGGGTGCGAACCGCGATGCGCTGGTGCAAGGGCTTCGCGATCGCGGACATCGCGACGTGATGCCGCTCGAAGGGCCGGAAGCTCTGCCGGGTCTCATCGCGAAAGTGGCGAAGCCCGGCGATCTCGTCGTCTGCCTCGGTGCGGGCAACATCACCTATTGGGCGAACGACCTTGCCGCGAACCTCGAAGCGCTCGGCAAGAAGAAGCCTGCGACAGCGAAGCCTGCGGCGAAGAAGCCGGGGAGGAAGAAATGATGGCTGCGAAAGCCCGCACTTCCTCGCTGCTCGACCGCCTGCCGCCCGTGCGGGGTGAGCTCATTGCCGATGCGCCGCTCGCGCCGCTCACCTGGTTCCGCGTCGGCGGTCATGCGGAAGTTCTGTTCCGTCCGGCGGATGCCGACGATCTTGCCGCCTTCCTGAAGGGTACGCCTGAAGACGTGCCCGTGACGGTGGTCGGCGTCGGCTCGAACCTGCTGGTCCGCGAAGGCGGCGTGCCGGGCGTTGTCATCCGGCTCGGCCGTGAGTTCATGAATATCGACGTTCAAGAGGGGGACTGCGTTCGCGCAGGCGCGGCGGCGCTCGACGTTGCCGTGTCCCGCGCGGCGCAGGAAGCGGGCATCGCGGGGCTCGAGTTCTTCCGCGGCATCCCCGGCTCCATCGGCGGCGCGCTGCGCATGAATGCAGGCGCCTATGGCCGCGAGACGAAGGACGTGCTCGTCGCCGCCGTCGCGATCGACCGCAAGGGCGAGCGGCATGTGTTGACGCTTGCCGACATGGATTACAGCTACCGTCACAGCGGTGCGCCGGAAGAGCTGATCTTCGTGGAGGCGCTGTTCCAGGGCGCGCCGGGCGACAAGGCGGAAATCCTCGTTCGCATGAACGAAATCACGGCTTCGCGTGAGGCGACACAGCCGATCCGCACGCGCACCGGCGGTTCCACCTTCAAGAACCCGGACGGCAAGAAGTCCTGGCAGCTCATCGACGCGGCGGGTTGCCGCGGGCTTCGCAAGGGCGGGGCGCAGGTGTCGGAGCTGCACTGCAATTTTCTCATCAACACCGGCGACGCGACCGCCACCGATATCGAAGACCTCGGCGAAGAGGTGCGCGCGCGTGTGAAAGAGACAAGCGGCGTGACGCTCCACTGGGAAATCCGCCGGATCGGCGTCCGCGCCGAAGACACGAACAAGAGCGGGGGCCGCGCATGAGCAACGGAAAGCACGTCGCGGTTCTGAAGGGCGGATGGAGCGCGGAGCGCGAGGTGAGCCTCGTCTCGGGGCGCGGCTGCGCGGAAGCGCTGAAGAGCCGCGGCTACCATGTGACCGAGATCGACGCGGGGCGCGATCTTGCGGACCAGATTCTGAAAGTGAAGCCGGACGTCGCCTTCAATGCGCTGCATGGGCGCTGGGGCGAGGATGGCTGCGTGCAGGGGTTGCTCGAAATCCTGCGCATTCCCTATACGCATTCGGGCGTGCTCGCTTCCGCGCTCGCCATGAACAAGGAGCGGGCGAAGCCCGTCTTCCGCGCGGCGGGGCTTCCCGTTGCCGAAAGCGTTGTCGTGCCGCGCGAGCAGGCGGCTTATGGCCATGTCATGGACCTGCCCTATGTCATCAAGCCGGTGAGCGAGGGCTCTTCCGTCGGCGTTTTCATCGTGCGCGAGGGCGACAACAGGCCGCCGGCCGAACTCACCTCGCCGGAATGGAATCTCGGCAACGAAGTGATGGTGGAACGCTACATCGCGGGCCGCGAACTCACTTGCGCTGTGATGGGCGAGGAGATCTTCGGCGTCACCGAAATCATCGCCAACACCGCCTTCTACGATTACGAAGCGAAGTACCAGACGGGTGGGTCGCGCCATGTCATTCCGGCGCCGCTCGACGAGCATGTTTATGCAGAGGTGCAGCGCCTCACGCTCGCCGCGCACAAGGCGCTCGGCTGCCGCGGTGTTTCCCGCGCCGATTTCCGCTTCGACGACACACGGCCGGGCAAGACCGAACTCATTCTTCTCGAAGTGAACACGCAGCCCGGCATGACGCCGACATCGCTCGTGCCGGAACTTGCGGGCCTTGCTGGCTATTCCTACGGCGAACTCGTGAGCTGGATGGTGGAGGACGCATCATGCGACAGGTGAAGGCCCAGTCGCGCACCGGCGTCCGTGCGGCGCCAAAGAAGAAGAGCTCGAAGATCGCGCCGGGCAAGCGGCGCAATGCGAGCGCCATGAGCACGTTCGGCCGCCGCAGGGAGCGTCCTGCGGGTCCGCTTGCGCTCTGGTTCGAGAACCTGCGCGAGGGGAACTTCGGCACGCGGCCTTTCACCATGGGCGCGGTCGCGCTCATCGCGGGAGTCATCGTCTACGGCATCGTGATCGGCGGCCATGCACAGGCGGCGGTGGATGCGACGGGGCGGCAGGTGAACCGCGTGCTCGCACTGTCCGGTTTTTCCATCCAGGACGTGACCGTGACGGGCCGCGCGCAGACGCGGAAGGACGACCTTCTCGCGGCCGTGGGCGTGGACCGTGGCGATCCGATTTTCGGCTTCGACACGGAGGCGGCGCGCCAGCGGATCGAGCGGCTCGGCTGGGTGCGCTCGGCAACGGTGACGCGGCTCCTGCCCGACACGATCCGCATCGAGGTGAGCGAACGCGAGCCTTTCGCCTTGTGGCAGCGCGGCGGTGCGCTTTCGATCATCGATGCCGAAGGCCAGCCGATCACGGATGAAGGCGTGCAGGACTTCGCACATCTTCCCTTCATCGTCGGCTTCGGCGCGCCGCGCGAGACGCCGGCGCTCCTCAATCTCATGCGGGCCGAGCAGCCCCAGCTTCTGCAGCGCGTGCGTGCCTTTGTGCGCGTGAGCGACCGGCGCTGGAATCTCCGGCTCGAAAACGGCGTGGACGTGAAGCTGCCGGAAATGGGCGTCGGCAAGGCGCTTGCCGATCTCGCGGCCTACGACACGAAGTACAAGGTGCTCTCCCGCGACATCGTTTCCGTCGATCTCCGTCTGCCAGACCGCGTTTCGGTTGAGCTGACGGAAGACGCGGCGGCGACCAAGGGAATTGCGACGGAAGCGAAAACAAAGAACGGCGTTGTGCGGCCGGGTGGCGCCGCACGTGGAGGCAATACATGAATATGGTTTCTCTGGGTTCGAGGAGCTTTCAGGGGCGGCCGGTGGCGGCGGGACGGTCGGGCACGATCGCCGCGCTCGATGTCGGGTCGAGCAAGATTTCCTGTTTCATCGCGAAGATCGAGCCGGGGCGGACGTCCAATGGGCACGCGCCGGTGCGCGTCATCGGGATCGGTCACCAGGTCTCGCGCGGCATCCGGGCGGGCGCCATCGTCGACATGGATGCGGCCGAGGAGGCGATTCGCGTCGCGGTCGATGCTGCCGAACGGATGGCGGGCGTCACGATCCGCGAAGTGGTGGTCGGTTTCTCGGGGGCGGAACCGAAGAGCCAGACGGTCGGCGTGCGCGCCTCGATCACGGGCGGGGAGGTCAGCGATGTCGACCTTTCGCGGCTCATCCATCATGCGCAGGCAAACTTTCAGCCTGAGGGACGCGACGTCATGCACGCGATCCCGACGAACTATTCCGTGGACGGCAGCCGGGGCGTGCGCGATCCGCGCGGCATGTTCGGCGAGAAGCTCGGCGTCGAGGTGCATATGGTCAGCGTGCTGCGCGGGCCGCTCCGGAACCTCGAACTCTGCATCGAACGCTGTCACCTGTCGGTTGCGGGCGTCGCCGTGTCGCCTTACGCGAGCGGCCTTGCCTGTCTCGTCGAGGACGAAATGGACCTCGGTGTCGCCATGATCGACATGGGCGGGGGGACGACGTCGTTCGCAATCTTCTTCGAAGGCGCGATGGTTTACTGCGATTCCGTGTCAATCGGCGGGAATCACATTACTAATGACATTGCGCGGGGACTCTCCACGCCGCTCGCACATGCCGAGCGGATGAAGACTCTATACGGGAGCGCGCTGGCGAGTCCTTCGGACGAAAGAGAGATGATCGACGTGCCGCAAGTGGGCGAGAGCGATGCCGATTCGGCCAATCACATACCGAGGTCGATGCTGACAGGCATCATCCAGCCGCGGCTGGAGGAAACTTTCGAACTCGTGCGGGACCGGATGGAGGCGAGCGGCTATGGGCGGCTCGCGGGACGGCGCGTCGTGCTGACGGGCGGTGCGGCGCAGCTCAACGGCGCGCGGGAGCTTGCCGCGCGCATGCTCGACAAGCAGGTCCGCGTCGGCCAGCCGGTGCGGTTGACGGGGCTTGCCGAAGCGACGGGGGGCCCCGCCTTCTCCACCTGTGCGGGCCTTCTTGCCTACTCGCAAATCTCTCCCCTCGAAGCGGCCGGCGCCGGAGACGACGCCGGACAGGCCGCGTCCGCCGGACAGTTCCGGCGGTTCGGCCGTTGGCTGAAGGAGAACTTCTGATGAAACGCGCAAAACCGGGAACGAGTTTCGTTGAACGTGCCCTGGGACGGCTGGCGGCGCCGCCCGGCAGAGCGGGCATAAAACCGCCGCCTCGACGATGCGCGGCGACCCCGACCCCGGTTTTCAAACTTCGCTCCCAGGAGGCTTAACATGAGCATCAAACTTTCGGTTCCGCAGGCAAAGGAACTCAAGCCCCGGATCACCGTCTTCGGCGTCGGCGGCGCAGGCGGCAATGCGGTCAACAACATGATCGAGGCTGGCCTCGAAGGGGTCGACTTCGTGGTCGCGAACACGGATGCGCAGGCGCTGGCGCTCTCATCCGCCGAACGGCGCATCCAGCTCGGCGCGTCGATCACGGAAGGGCTCGGTGCGGGCTCGCGTCCCGAAGTCGGCTGTGCGGCGGCCGAGGAGGCGCTTCACGAGATCGTGGAGCACATCCAGGGTGCGCACATGGTCTTCATCACGGCCGGCATGGGTGGCGGCACGGGCACGGGTGCGGGCCCCGTCATCGCCCGCGCGGCGCGCGAGCAGGGCGTGCTCACCGTCGGCGTCGTTACGAAGCCCTTCCAGTTCGAGGGCTCGCGGCGCATGCGGCTCGCGGAAGAAGGCATTCGCGACCTGCAGCAATATGTCGACACGCTCATCATCATCCCGAACCAGAACCTCTTCCGGGTCGCGAACGAGAACACGACCTTCGCCGACGCTTTCGGCATGGCGGACCAGGTGCTGCATTCGGGCGTGGCTGGCATCACCGACCTCATGATGAAGCCGGGCCTCATCAATCTCGACTTCGCGGACGTTCGCACCGTGATGAACGAGATGGGCAAGGCCATGATGGGCACGGGCGAGGCCAGCGGCGAGAACCGGGCGATCGAAGCCGCGGAAGCCGCGATCTCGAACCCGCTTCTCGATGAAGTGTCGATGAAGGGTGCCAAGGGCGTCCTCATCAACATCACGGGCGGCATGGACCTCACTCTTTATGAAGTGGACGAGGCGGCAAACCGCATCCGTTCCGAGGTCGATCCGGACGCGAACATCATCGTCGGCTCCACCTTCGACACCTCGCTCGACGGGCGCATGCGCGTGTCCGTGGTCGCGACCGGCATCGAGGCGGAAGAAGCCCAGCTCAACCGGCCGGAGACGCAGGCCCAGGCACGTGCCGTGGCCGAGCGGGCCCCGGCGCGCGGCACGGCGGCGACTTTCCCCGCGCAGCAGACGGCCCGCACCCTCAATCCGGTGCAGGCGCAGGTCGAGCGGATCGAGGAGCGCATGGCTCCCGCGGCGGAAACGGCCCGGCAGACGGAGCTCGGCATCGAGGAAGAAGCCCCGGCGCCCCGGGCCGGCGGTCAGTTCGACGCGAAGGACTTCGAGGCCGAGGTCATCATCCACAAGCCCGAACCTCGGCAGGCGGTCCGTCAGGAACCGGAAGCCCCCGTCGTCGCGGCGAGTGCCGTCCGTGCGGAGCCCAAGACGCCGGCGCGTCCTTATATTCCGGGCGATCTGGACCGGGTGCAGAAGGGCGATCTCCCCTCCTTTCTTGGCCAGAAGGGCCAGCCTGTGCAGCAGTCCCGCGCCCCGAAGAAAGGCCCGACCTTCTTCGAGCGTCTGACCGGCGGCCGCCGGAAGGAAGCGGAAGAAGAGGCGGCTCCGGCGCCGCGGCGCGAGCCCGGAATGGCGCAGCGCCAGGCCCGGCCCGAACCCGCGCGTCAGGTCCCGGCCGAGACGGCCAGGCCGCAGCAGGAAAGCCTCTCTCCCTCGACCGAGAGCCGCCTCGTGCAGCCCTCCTATGAAGAAGAGCAGCTCGAGATCCCGACCTTCCTGCGCCGCCAGGCGAACTAAGCCTTCGAACCTGCCGGCGGGAACCCGCCAGGCAGGGTCATTTTCGAGGTTGAACCCGCCCTTTTCGGGGTTAATTCCCGAAGGGCGGGTTTTCCTTTCAGGTCAGGGGCTTAGGCGCCACCGCTGACCGTAACATTCAGTAAAAATCTGTTATTTGAGGGGGATTCGGCCTGCTGCTAGAACCATCCTCGCAGACCAGAGGGGGCGGGACTGCGTCGGGGGTAGTGAAAGTGTTCCAAGTGCCGAAATCCGAATTCGAGACAATCATGCTGGAAAATGTCCGGCGCGAGCGGCGCATCCGTGCGATCGCTTTTCCGCAGATGACGCTGGTCCGGCCCGTCGTGATCGACGGCGTGGGCCTCCATAGCGGCGCGCCCATCCACATGGTGCTGCATCCGATGGAAGCCGACAGGGGCGTCGTCTTCCGCCGGACCGATCTCGTGGCGCAGGGCCGCGAAGTCTCCGACATCCGCGCCACCTTCGGCAACGTCGTCAGCACCACGCTGTCGACCGAAATCGGCAATGCCGCAGGCGCCACGGTGAGCACGGTCGAACATCTGATGTCGGCGCTCTCCGCGCTCGGTATCGACAATCTTCTCGTCGAGATCGACGGGCCGGAAGTGCCGGTGCTCGACGGCAGCAGCGAAATCTTCCTCGAAAAGATCGAGGCGGCGGGCATCGAGAAGCTCGATGCGCCGCGCAAGGCAATTCGTATCCTGAAGCCGGTCGTGGTCGAAGACGGACAGAAACGCGCGGCGCTGCTGCCGGGTGAGGGCTTCCGTGTCGCCTTCGAGATCGACTTCGACAATCCGGTGATCGGGCATCAGTCGATCGAGGCGGATTTGCACGATCCCTTCTTCGCCGAGGACATTCTGCGGGCGCGGACTTTCTGCCTGCGCCGCGACATCGAGGCGATGTGGGCGGTGGGGCTCGCCAAGGGCGGCTCGCTGGACAATGCGGTGGTCGTGGACAACGACCATGTGATGAATGAGGACGGCCTGCGCTACGAAGACGAATTCGTGCGCCACAAGGTGCTGGACGCCGTGGGCGACCTCGCTCTTTCTGGCCTGCCGCTGATCGGCCGCTACGAGGGCTCCCGTGCGGGCCATGCCATGAACAATCGCGTGCTCCGCGCGCTGATGGCCGACCCCTCGGCTTATGAGGTGGTGGACTTCGCGGAAGCGCGGCGTCCCGCTCCGATGGCTCGGGAACTTGCCATTTCGGCGGATTGATTTCAGCCTTTCAAGCTATGAAGGGCGCGTCCCGGGACGCGCCCTTTTTCATGTTTTCTTCCCGTTATCCGGCCGGCCTCGCCCCTCGTTCCGGCGCTATGGTCTCGGGGCACTTATTGAGATAGAAAAAGGCTCCGGATCGGCCCGCTTGAGGGGACGAGTCGGCAGGAATTCACGCATCGGGCGTCCGGTGCGGCCCGAAAATCGAACGAAATGGACTTTGCCCGAATGAGTGAGGCCAGGTTGCCCATCCGCCGTCATCCCGCCGTTTCCTTCCGCGCCCTTGTTGCGGGCGTCTTCGTCCTCGCCGCCGCCGGTCTGGCCGGCTGTTCGTCCGACGACGAGCTCCCTTACGAGGAGCGGGCGGTCGAGCAGATCTACAACAAGGCGATGGACCACATGGAGGCCAAGGAATACATCCCGGCCACCAAGGAATTCGACGAGGTCGAGCGGCAGCACCCCTATTCGGAGTGGGCGCGCCGGTCCATGCTGATGGGCGCCTATGCGAACTACAAGGTCAACCAGTACGACGAGGCGATCCTCAGCGCGCAGCGTTTCATTTCGCTGCATCCGAGCAACAGGGACGTGCCCTACGCCTACTACCTGATCGGGCTGAGCTATTACGAACGCATTTCGGATGTCGGCCGCGACCAGAAGATGACGGAGAACGCGCTCAACTCATTCTACGAACTGACGCGGCGTTTCCCGGCCAGCGAGTATGCGCGCGACGCCAAGCTCAAGATCGATCTCACACTCGATCACCTGGCGGGCAAGGAAATGGAAATTGGCCGCTACTACCTCAATCGGAGCGACTACATCGCCGCGATCAACCGTTTCCGCGTCGTGATCGAGAAGTATCAGACGACCACGCATACGCCGGAAGCGCTGGAGCGGCTGACGGAGGCCTATCTCTCGCTCGGCATCAAGACCGAAGCGCAGACGGCGGCGGCGATCCTCGGCTACAATTTCCCCGGCAGCGACTGGTACGAAGACAGCTATGCGCTGCTGGCCGAACAGGGGCTCGAGCCACAGGAGAACAAGGACTCCTGGATCAGCCGTGCCTGGAACTCCGTTTTCTGATCTCTCGGGTTTTCCTTAGAAGGCGTGTTTCATGCTCGCCGCGCTGTCGATCCGCGACATCGTCCTCATAGACCGGCTTGAGCTTTCGCTCGACAAGGGCCTGTGCACGCTGACCGGCGAGACCGGTGCCGGCAAATCGATCCTTCTCGACTCGCTCGGCCTTGCGATCGGCGCGCGCGCCGATGCCGGGCTCGTGCGCCAGGGGGCGGAACAGGGCAGCGTCACCGCCGTGTTCGATCTTCCCGCCGATCATCCCGCCCGCGCCCTTCTGGAAGAGAACGGCATCGACACCGATGGCGACCTCATTCTCCGCCGCGTGCAGACGCGGGACGGGCGCTCGCGCGCCTTCGTGAACGACCAGCCGGTGAGCGTCGGTCTGCTGCGCCAGCTCGGCGACATGCTGGTCGAGATTCACGGTCAGCATGACGAGCGCGGGCTTCTGGACGCGTCGGGCCACCGCGCGATCCTCGATGCCTTTGGCGGCCTTGAGCCGAAGTTGCGCGAGGTGCGCAAGCTCTGGGCGGCGGCGTCGGCCGCGCGCGAGGCGCTGGCGGGGCACGAGGCGGCGCTCGCAAAGGCCAAGGCCGAGCAGGACTACCTCACTCATGTCGTCGGCGAACTCGACGAGCTCGCGCCCGAACCAGGTGAGGAAACGACGCTCGCCGAAGAGCGCACGCTGATGATGCATTCGGAAAAGATCGCCGCCGATCTCGCCGAGGCGGAAGAGGCGCTTTCGGGCGATGGCGGGCTCGATGCGCGGCTCAACATCGCGTTGCGCCGCATGGCGCGCGTGGCGGAGCAGGCGGGCGGGCGGCTCGACGGGGCGATCGCGGCGCTGGAGCGGACGCTCAACGAAGCGGCGGAGGCGCGCGACCAGGTGGCGCAGGCGCTCCGCGCAATGGAGTTCGATCCCGCGCGGCTCGAGCATGTGGAGACGCGGCTCTTTGCGCTCCGTGCCGCCGCGCGCAAACACAATGTGCAGGTGGACAGCCTTGCCGCGCTCGCCGAGACGCTGCGCGGACAGCTTGCCGAGATCGAGGGCGGCGAGACGAAGCTCCGCGAACTCCGTCAGGCGGCGGAGCAGGCATCCGCCGCTTACAAATCCGCGGCGCAGGCCTTGTCGGAGGCGCGCGCAAAAGCGGCGGCGAAGCTCGACAAGGAAGTGATGAAGGAACTGAAGCCGCTGAAACTCGACAAGGCGAGCTTCAGGACGCAGATCGACGTGCTCGCCGAAGGCGGACCGGACGGCCTCGACCGCGTGTCCTTTCTCGTTTCGACCAATCCCGGCGCTCCTTTCGGTGCGCTCATCAAGATCGCGTCGGGCGGCGAGCTTTCGCGCTTCGTGCTGGCACTCAAGGTCGCGCTCGCCTCGCGGGGCAGCGCGCCGACGCTCATCTTCGACGAGGTGGATGCGGGCGTCGGCGGCGCGGTGGCGGAAGCCGTCGGCCTTCGCCTCGCGGAACTTTCGCGCGAGGTGCAGGTTCTCGTCGTGACGCATTCGCCGCAGGTCGCCGCGCGGGCACGGCACCATTTCCGCATTTCGAAGAACGAGGCCGGCGAGACCAAGGCGAAGAAGGATGCGCGGCTTGCGACACGCGTCGAGACGCTCGATGCCGATGCGCGGCGCGAGGAGATCGCGCGCATGCTCGCGGGCGCGACCGTGACCGACGAGGCGCGCGCCGCCGCCGACCGGCTGATCGGAGGACATCCTTGAGTAAGGGCAGCGCAAAAAAGAAGAGCGAGGCGCGCGAAGGCGGCGAAGCGCTGGCGCGCAAGCCCGTCGATCACCTGACGATGGACGAGGCGGCGGAAGAGCTCGAACGGCTTGCGGGCGAGATCGCCGAACACGACAAGCTCTACTACCAGAAGGACGCGCCGCGCATTTCCGACGCGGATTATGACGCGCTGCGCAAGCGCAACGACGCTATCGAGGCGCGCTATCCCGAACTCGTGCGCGAGGACAGTCCGAGCCTGAAGGTGGGGGCTGAGCCTGCGGAAGGTTTCGGCAAGGTCGTGCATCGCGTGCCGATGCTTTCGCTCGGCAATGCCTTCGACGATGAGGATGTGACGGATTTCTGGAACCGCATCCGGCGTTTCCTGAACCTCAAGGAGAACGACGCGCTCGCTGTCACCGCCGAACCGAAGATCGACGGGCTTTCGGCGTCGCTGCGCTACGAGAAGGGCCGGTTCGTGCAGGGCGCGACGCGCGGCGACGGGCGCGAGGGCGAGAATGTCACCGACAACATCGCCACCATCGCCGACGTCCCGAAGGTGCTCAAGGGAAAGAACATTCCCGACGTCGTGGAGGTGCGCGGCGAAGTCTATATGTCCCATGAGGACTTTGCGAAGCTGAACGAGCGTCAGCGCGAGGCGGGCAAGCCCGTCTTCGCCAATCCGCGCAACGCGGCGGCGGGTTCGCTTCGCCAGCTCGATCCCAAGGTGACCGCGTCGCGGCCACTGCGCTTCTTCGCCTATGCGTGGGGCGAGATGTCGGACATGCCCGCCGATACGCAGAAGGGCATGGTCGAGGCATTCGAGGGCTGGGGCTTCACCGTGAACCCGCTCTTCAATCGCTGCGACAGCATCGAGGCGCTGATCGCTTTCTATCACGATGTCGAGGAGCGCCGCGCGTCGCTCGGCTACGACATCGACGGTGTCGTCTACAAGGTGGACCGGCTCGACTGGCAGCAGAGGCTCGGTTTCGTCTCGCGCTCGCCCCGTTGGGCCATCGCGCACAAATTCCCCGCCGAACAGGCGATGACGGTGCTCGAAAAGATCGAAATTCAGGTCGGGCGCACGGGTGCGATGACGCCGGTTGCGCGGCTCACGCCGGTCACCGTCGGCGGTGTCGTCGTATCGAATGCGACGCTCCACAATGCGGACGAGATCGAGCGGCTTGGCGTCCGTCCCGGCGACACGGTGGTCGTGCAGCGGGCAGGCGACGTCATCCCGCAGATCGTGCGCGTGGTCGAGGACCGTCCGCGTGGCAAGAAGAAATTCGAGTTCCCCGACACATGCCCCGAATGCGGCAGCCATGCGGTGCGCGAGATGAACCCGAAGACGGGCAAGCTCGATGCCGTGATGCGCTGTACCGGCGGCCTCGTCTGCCCGGCGCAGGCGGTGGAGCGGCTCCGGCATTTCGTCTCGCGCAATGCCTTCGACATCGAGGGGCTCGGCGAGAAGCAGATCGCCGCCTTTTATGAAGACGGACTGATCGCGAAGCCGGACGACATCTTCACGCTGGAAGAACGCGACAGCAAATCGCTCAAGAAGCTGAAGGACCGCGAGGGCTGGGGCGCGACCTCGGTGAAGAAGCTCTTCGACGCCATCGATCAGCGTCGCGAGGTCGAACTCGACCGTTTCATTTTCGGGCTCGGTATCCGCCATGTCGGCGAGACGAATGCGCGGCTGCTGGCGCGGAGCTATGGCACGCTCGAGAACTTTGTGGAGCAGATGCGCGCCGCCGCCGATCCGGAAAGTGAGGCGCGGGCCGAACTTCTCTCCATCGACGGGGTGGGCGAGGTGCTGGCCGAAGCGCTCACCGATTTCTTCGCCGAGAAACACAATCGTGACGTGATCGAGGGCCTGAAGAAGGCGGGCGTGAAGGCCGTGCCGCTCGAAGCGCAGCAGACGGATTCCCCCATCGCCGGCAAAACCGTCGTCTTCACCGGCTCGCTCGAACGCATGACGCGCTCCGAGGCGAAGGCGCGAGCCGAACAGATGGGCGCGAAGGTTGCGGGCAGCGTGTCGGCGAAGACCGATCTCGTCGTCGCCGGTCCCGGCGCGGGTTCCAAGATCGCAAAGGCGCGCGAACTCGGCATCGAGGTCATCGACGAGGATGCGTGGATGGGAATGGCGGAGGGCTAGATCGCCCTTGTCGCTTCCTCAAGCCAGGCGCGCGTTTCCGCATCGAGCCCCGGCGACAGCGCCGCGCGCACGCGGGCGTGATAGGCGTTGAGCCATTCCGCCTCTTCTTCCGTCAGCAGGCTTCTCTCGACCAGCGCCAGATCGATGGGGGCGAGCGTCAGCGTCTCGAAGCCCATCATCATGCGCTCGCCGCCCTCGACGGGGGCGGGCGGCGTTACCACGCAGAGATTTTCGATGCGGATGCCATAGGCGCCTGCCTTGTAGTAGCCGGGCTCGTTGGAAACGATCATGCCGGGCTTGAGCGGCTGATGGCCCATCTTCGAAATGCGCTGCGGCCCTTCATGCACGGAGAGATAGGAGCCGACGCCGTGGCCCGTGCCGTGGTCGTAGTCGAACCCCGCCTTCCACAGCGCCATGCGCGCGAAGGCGTCGAGCTGCGCGCCCGATGTGCCTTCCGGGAAGCGCGCGGTGGCGATGCCGATATGGCCCTTCAGCACGCGGGTGAAACGGTCGCGTTCTTCCTCGCCCGGCGTTCCGATGGCGATGGTGCGCGTCACATCCGTTGTGCCGTCCACATATTGCGCGCCGGAATCGACGAGAAAGAGTTCGCCCCGCCTGAGCGGCATGTTGGTCGCGGTCGTCACCCGGTAATGCACGATGGCGCCGTTCGCGCCCGCGCCCGAGATCGTGTCGAAGCTCACATCCTTCAACTCGCCCGTTTCGGCGCGGAAGGCTTCGAGGCGTTTTGCCGCGTCGATTTCGGTCACGCCGCCGCCCGGTGCTTCCGTCGCCACCCAGCGCAGGAACCTCGTCAGCGCCCGCCCGTCGCGCAGATGCGCCGCGCGGGTGCCCGCCACTTCCGCCTCGTTCTTGATCGCCTTCGGCAGTTCGCAAGGGTCTTGCCCGCGCTTCACTTCCGCGCCGGCAGCGGCGAGCCGCGCCTCGATCCAGGAAGCGCAGGTCGCGGGATCGACCAGCACCGTCTTCTTCGCTCGCCCGAGCGCATCCAGCGCGCCGCCCAGCGCATCGCGCGGATGCACGGTCACGATGTTGCCGAGATGGGCGCGCGCCGCGTCGTCCAGTTTCCGCTCGTCGATGAAAAGGTCGGCATGGCCGTCTTCATGCAACAGCGCGAAGGAGAGCGGCAGCGGCGTGTGCGGCACGTCGCTCCCTCGAATATTGAACACCCAGGCAATCGAATCCGGCATGGTCAGCACGGCCGTGTCCGCATCGCCCGACATGAGGTCGCCGGCAAGGCGCCTGATCTTGTCGGCGGCGGGTTCGCCCGCATACTCGATGGCGTGGGGGTGAACCTTCGCCACTGGCGGTTCCGGCTGGTCCTCCCACACGGCGTCGAGCGGGTTCGTGTCGACCGGCACCAGCGTGCCGCCCGCCTTTTCCGCCGCCTTGCGGAGCCGCGCCACCGCGTCGATCGTGTGCAGCCAGGGGTCGTAGGCGAGCTTCGCGCCCTTGGGCAGGTTTTCCTCGATCCAGCGCGCGGGCGGCTCGTCCATCAGGTGCTTCGCCTCGAAGGTATCGAGGTCGACCTGGGTGCGCACCTGCAACGTGTAGCGTCCGTCGACGAAGATCGCGGCCTTGTCCTTCAGCACGACGGCCATGCCGGCCGAGCCGTTGAAGCCCGTCAGCCAGCGCAGGCGTTCGGCATGGGGCGGCACATATTCGCCCTGGTGCTCGTCCGCGCGGGGGATGAGGAAACCGTCGAGCCCGCGGCGGCCGAGCTCCTCGCGGAGCATCGCGGCACGGGTCTTTCCGAGCGCCGGGTTGGCGCTGTCTTCATAGGTCTGGAACATGGCTAGAATGTAAGTGGCGGCCGGGGCGGGGGCAATGGGCTAGCCTTCCATCCGGAGCGTCACCCAGTCGCCCTTCGGTTTCCGCGAAACGAGCTTCAGCCCCTGCAGGGCCATGGCGCTGCGCACCATCGCCTCCTGCGTCCGCAGCGTGCCGGACAGGATCAGCGTGCCGCCGGACCTCAGATTGGCCCGGAAGGACGGTGCGAGCGAAACGAGCGGGCGGGCCAGGATGTTTGCGACGATGAGGTCGTAGGGCGCGCGGGCGCGAAGCGCCTGATGGCCGAAGCCCTTCGCGGTCACGGCGCTGACGAAGGGCGCGACGCCGTTCGCCCGCGCATTCGCCCGCGTCACCTTCACGGCCACGGGGTCGATATCGGAGGCGAGCACGTTCACCCGCGCGAGCTTCGCGATGGCGATGGCGAGAACGCCCGTCCCCGTGCCAATGTCGAGCGCGTTCAGGGGCACGCCCGGCTTCACCAGTTCGGAAATATATTCGAGGCATCCCGCCGTCGTTTCGTGGTGGCCTGTGCCGAAGGCCTGTCCCGCATCGACGAGAAGGGGGATCGCGCCCGCGGGCCGTTTCTCCGCGTCATGGCTGCCATGAACGAAGAAGCGCCCGGCGCGCACGGGGTCGAGCCCTTCGAGCGAGCGCGTCACCCAGTCCTCGTCGGGAACGGGCTCGATCCGGAAGCCTTCCGCCGTCGCACCGGTCTCCTGTTCGACGCGAGTAATCAGCTCACGGAGCGTTTCTTCTTCCGGCGCCTCGGCATAGAGCGCCTCGATCCGCCAGTCCCCATGCGCTTCCACCTCGTTCCATTCGGAAGCCGTCTGCACGAGCGGCGACGTGCCGGGCTCGGCTTCCGTCATCGAGACGGCGAGAACTTCCGGCCAGATCGCCGCTTCCAGCGCATCGGAGAAGGTCTCCGCCGCTTCATGGGGCACGGCGAAGGAAAGTTTCCAGAGGGAGGTCAATTTACTGCACCCCTCAAAACATATGTGTCACCCCGGCGAAAGCCGGGGTCCATGGGCCTGTCATCGCGTTCCGCGTTTGCCGGAACGCACATGGATCCCGGCTTTCGCCGGGATGACAATATTGGGTGTAGGGAAGGCGCACTCACGCTCACGCCCGCTCCAGGAAACTGTCGATCACCTTCTTTCGCCCTGCCTTGTCGAAATCGACGGTAAGCTTGTTGCCGTCGATCTCGGCCACATGGCCATAGCCGAATTTCTGGTGGAAGACGCGTTCGCCCGCGCCGTAGCTCGCGGCGGAGGGATCGGATGTCGCAACGAGTTCCGCATGCGCTTCATAGGCGGGCGGCCTGGTGCGCATCTCCGAATTCGCCTGCGCGCGGCGCCAGCCGGGACTCGAATAGTTGCTGCCGCGCGCGAAGTCCTGCGCGAAGCGGCTCTGGTTGTAGTTCTGGTAGCTCGCGCCCGCCATCGCGTTTTCCGTTACCTCGACATGGATTTTCGGCAGCTCGTCCACGAAGCGCGACGGGATCGAGCTCTGCCACAGCGCATGGATGCGGCGGTTCGCGGCAAAGGAGATATAGGCGCGCTGCTTCGCCCGCGTGATGCCGACATAGGCGAGGCGGCGTTCCTCTTCGAGGCCGGCAAGGCCGTTCTCGTCCAGCGAGCGCTGATGCGGGAACAGGCCTTCCTCCCAGCCGGGCAGGAACACCGTGTCGAATTCGAGCCCCTTGGCGCTGTGCAGCGTCATCAGGTTGATCTTGTCGGCGGTTTCGTTCTGCTCGAACTCCATCACCAGCGAGATATGTTCCAGATAGCCTGCCAGATCGTCATGGCTCTCCATGGAGCGCACGAGTTCCTTCAGGTTCTCGAGCTTGCCGGGCGCGTCCGCCGACTTGTCGTTCTGCCACATCTCCGTGTAACCGGATTCATCCAGAATGATTTCGGCCAGTTCGGTGTGCGGAAGCCCGCCGACCAGCGAGCGCCAGCGCTCGACCATTTCCACGAAGTTGGCTACAGCGCGTCTCGCCGCAGGCTTCAGTTCTTCCGTCCCGATCAGCGTTCTCGCCGCGCGATAGGGCGATACACCCTGCAGGCGCGCCGTTTCCATGATCGTCTGCAGCGCGACCTTGCCGATGCCGCGCGCCGGCCGGTTCACGATGCGCTCGAAGGCGAGCCCGTCGTCCGGCTGCGCGACGAGGCGGAGATAGGCGTTGGCGTCGCGGATTTCGGCGCGCTCATAGAAGCGCGGGCCGCCGACCACGCGGTAGGGAATCCCGAGATTGATGAAGCGGTCTTCGAATTCGCGCATCTGGAACGAGGCGCGGACAAGGATCGCCATGTCGCGCAGCAAATGCCCCTGCCGCTGCAACTGCTCCACCTCCTCGGCCACGGAGCGGGCTTCCTCCTCGCCGTCCCAGTAGGAGGCGATCTTGATCTTCTCGCCCTCGTTTCCTTCCGTCTCCGTCCAGAGCGTCTTGCCGAGGCGCTGTTCGTTCGCGGCGATCAGGCCCGAGGCCGCGCCGAGGATATTCGCCGTCGAGCGGTAGTTGCGTTCGAGGCGGATCACCTTCGCGCCGGGAAAGTCCTTTTCGAAGCGGAGAATGTTATCCACCTCCGCGCCGCGCCAGCCATAGATCGACTGGTCGTCGTCGCCGACGCAGCAGATGTTCCTGTGCTTCTGCGCCAGCAATCGCAGCCACAGATATTGCGCGACGTTGGTGTCCTGGTACTCGTCCACCAGCATGTATTTGAAGCGCTCCTGATATTCGGCGAGCACTTGCGGGTGGTTCTGGAAGATCGTCAGCACTTCGAGCAGCAGGTCGCCGAAGTCGGCTGCGTTCAGCACCTTCAATCGCGCCTGATAGGCGGCATAAAGCTCGCCGCCCTTGCCGTTCGCGAAGGCCTGCGCCTCGCCGGCGGGCACCTTGTCGGGGGCGAGGCCGCGGTTCTTCCAGCCGTCGATATAGGAAGCGAGTTGGCGCGCGGGCCAGCGCTTCTCATCGATCCCTTCGGCCTGGATGATCTGCTTCATCAGGCGCACCTGGTCGTCGGCGTCCAGAATGGTGAAGTCGGAGCGCAGCCCCGCAAGTTCCGCATGACGGCGCAGCATTTTCGCGCCGAGCGCATGGAAGGTGCCGAGCCATTGCATGCCTTCCACAGCGCCGCCGATGAGCCCGCCGATGCGTTCGCGCATTTCGCGCGCCGCCTTGTTGGTGAAGGTCACGGCGAGGATCTGTCCCGGCCAGGCGCGCTTCGTCGCCAGCAGATGGGCGAGCCGCGTCGTCAGCACGCGCGTCTTGCCCGTGCCCGCGCCCGCCAGCACCAGCACCGGCCCATCGAGACTTTCCACCGCCTCGCGCTGCTCGGCATTCAGCCCCTCGAGCCAGGGCGCGCGCATGGCTCCCATCGCGCGCTCGCTGGTCGTGAGCCCGCTCGACCGGGCAGTCGTTTCCTCGGGGATGCTCCCGAGATCGAAGGGATCACTCGTCATTATTGTCTTTCGGGCTCTTCCGGCTTGAAGGGCGGCGCCCGGAAATGGTCCGGCGGGCGAATCCGCGCTGCACCTTGCAAGCATAACATGGGGAGGCCTCGGCCCGCTTCCCGCGCCGCTTGAGCGCTGCTTGAGCGCGTGCTAAGGGTTCTAATCCTTAAGTCCTTGTAATTCCAGAAAAAAGAGGGGCGGGACGTGAGCGGGGCAGACAGTGCGCGTGACGACACGCGCGAGGTCAACATGATCGTGCTCACCGTGCTGGCGCTGGCCGTCGGGCTTGCCACGGGTGTCGGCGCGGTGATCTTCCGCTCCATGCTGGTCGGCCTCCACAACCTCTTCTTTTTCGGCCAGCTTTCCCTCACCCCGACATCGGGCGCGACGGGGCCCTTGAGCCCGCTCGGGGTTCTCATCATCCTCGTGCCGGTCGCGGGCGGCCTCGCCGTCGTCTGGATCACGCGGCGTTTCGCGCCGGAGGCGAAGGGCGGCGGCATCACCGACGTCATGGACGCCGTCTACCACCGCGAAGGAAAGATCAGGCCGCGCGTCGCCGTGGTGAAGACCATCGCCTCCGCGCTGTCCATCGGCTCCGGCGCCACGGTCGGCCGCGAAGGCCCCATCGTGCAGATCGGTTCGGCTATCGGCTCGGCCGCCGCCCAATTCGCGCGGCTGCCTTCCTGGCAGCGGATCACGCTGCTCGCCGCCGGTGCGTCGGCCGGCATTTCGGCCACCTTCAACACGCCGCTCGGCGCCGTGCTTTTCGCGCTCGAGCTCATCCTGCCGGAAATCAGCGCGCGCACCTTCCTGCCGGTCGTCATCGCCACGGGCTCGGCCACTTATGTCGGGCGCGTCGTCTTCGGCTCCTATCCGGCCTTCGTGCTGCCGGAGATGTATTTCGCGGCCTCCGAGATGGACCACATCTTCAATCTCGGCGCCTTCGTCGTGCTCGGGCTTCTGTCCGGTCTCGTCGCCTGGGGCTTCATCCGCACGCTTCTCTTCGCGGGCGAGGTCATGCCGCGCCGCTTCCCCAACGAATATGTGCGCGCCGCCGCGGGCTTCACCGGCATCGGCATCGCGCTCTTCCTCTTCGCGCAGTTCACCGGCCACTACTACATCATCGGCGGCGGCTACGATGCCATCGCCGCGATCCTCGAAGGCCATGTAACCACCTTCGCGCTCCTTGCCGTGCTCTGCCTCGCGCAGGTGCTGGCGACATCGCTCTCCATCGGCTCGGGCGCGTCGGGCGGCGTCTTCGCGCCCATGCTGTTCATCGGCGCGGCGCTGGGCGGTGCCTTCGGCGCGTTTCTGCATCTCATCGACCAGAGCCACGGCATCGGCATTCCCGACTACGCGATCATCGGCATGGCGGCCGTCGTCGGCGGCGGCACGGGTGCCGCCATGACCGCCATCACCATGAATTTCGAGATGACGCGCGACTACAACATCATCGTGCCGCTCATCATCGCGGTTGCCGTCTCCATCGGCCTTCGCCGCGCGCTCATGGGCGACAACATCTTCAGTGCCGAGCTGGTGCGCCGCGGCCGTCCCGTGCCGAAGGACCGCTACTCCAATCTCTATCTTGTGCGCAGTGCCCGCGAAGTGATGGATGCGAACATCGCCATCATGGCGGCGGAGCTTCCCGTCGCGGATGCGGCACAATGGGTGAGCGAGGCGGGCATGCCGAATTTCCTCATCCTGCGGGAGGGGAACCGCATCGCCGGAATCGTCTCACTCGACAGCCGCATCCGCACGCCGGAACTGCTCGGCCCGCATCCCGAAACGATGCGCGACATGGCGATCGCCGATTATGTGATCGTGCGCGAGAACAACATTCTCGAAGAGGTGATGCGCCGTCTCGGCCAGCGCAACGCGACGCTTGCCCTCGTCGTGAAGGACAAGCCCGGCGTGCCGCGCCCCGCCGATGTGCTCGGCGTCATCGGCAAACCGCAGCTCGCCGACGCGATCCTCAAGGCGCAGATGGGGTGACGCTGCCTATTTCCATCAAACAACATTGTCATTGCCGGGCTTGACCCGGCAATCCAGTAGCCGCCGTCAGGCGGCGTCTCTCTTCGCAAGATCTCTTGCGCGCGGAATTTGATCTGAGGTGGTCGCTCGGCGCCCTGGATGCCCGGGTCAAGCCCGGGCATGACGACTTTGGTTTTGTGGAGCGGCGCTTCCTCTTACTTCCTCCTGATCCCGATCACCCGCCCTGCCTGCGCCGGTCGCGCCAAACCCTCATGCGCCTTTGCGAGCGCCGCGATCTTCTTCTGCGTCGCCTCGGGGAAGGGCGATGCGCGGCGCGCTTTCATGTCCACGTGAATGCACATCTGTTCGCTCGTCGCGGCGAGGTAGCCCTTTTCCGCGTGATACATGTGACCGAAGACATGGATGCGCTTTTCGTCCGCGTCGAGAAGCTGATAAGTCACGCGCAAGGGATCACCTTCCTTCACCTCGTCGAGGTAGCAGACATGCACCTCCGCCGTGAAGCAGGAGCCCTCGCCTTTCTGCGTGTAGTCCCAGCCGATGCCGAGCGCCGAAAAGGCCACGTCCAGCGACTCGTCGAAAACGAGATGGTAATAGGCCATGTTCATGTGGCCGTTGAGGTCGACCCATTGCGGCTCGACCTTGCGCAGCGGACATTCGAGCGGGGCGGCGAGGGCGGTATCGGTCATGGCGTTCCTTCCGGCGGTCGGGCTTTTCTGCCCTGCTTCTCTTATCTTGTCCTTTAAGTCGTCATGACCCGCTTCATGCGGGTCATCCACGTCTTTCTTGCTTCCAATGCCGTTCAAGACGTGGATGGCCCGGACAAGCCGGGCCATGACGATTTGAGGTATGTTACCTTGGTTCTAACAGGGAGCAAGGAACCCATGAGCAAAGCAGCGCGAAAGGAAGGCAGGGAGGCGGCGCTCGCCGAACTCGGCGCGCTGCTTGGCGAGCGTCTGACGACGGCTCATGCCGTCCGCGAGACGCATGGGCGCGACGAGTCATGGCATGCCGTCGCCATGCCCGATGCCGTCGCCTTTGCGGAGACGACGGAGGAGGTCGCCGCCATCGTCGGCATCTGCGCGGCACATGACATGCCGATCATTCCCTTCGGCGCGGGCACCTCGCTCGAAGGCCATGTCTCCGCCGTTCATGGCGGTCTCTCGCTCGACCTCTCGCGCATGGATCGCATCCTCGAAGTGAATGCCGCCGATCTCGATGTCCGCGTCGAGGCGGGCGTCACGCGCAAGGCATTGAACGAACATCTCCGCGACACAGGCCTCTTCTTTCCCATCGACCCCGGCGCCAATGCGACGCTTGGCGGCATGGTGGCGACGCGCGCCTCCGGCACCAATGCGGTGCGCTACGGCACGATGCGCGAAAACGTTCTCGCACTCACTGCCGTCATGGCGGACGGGTCCATCGTCCACACCGGCACGCGGGCGCGAAAGTCGTCTGCCGGCTACGATCTCACGCGCCTTCTCATCGGCTCGGAGGGCACGCTCGGCGTCGTCACCGAGGTGACGCTCCGTCTCTACGGCATTCCGGAAGCCGTGCGTTCCGGCGTCGTGCCCTTTGCCACGCTCGAAGGCGCGGTCGATGCCGTCATCGAGACGATCCAGTCGGGCCTTCCCATCGCGCGCATTGAAATTCTCGACCCGCTCTCGATCCGTGCCTGCAACGCCTATTCGAAACTCACGCTCGCCGAAGTGCCGACATTGTTTGTCGAGTTCCATGGCACCGAGGCTTCCGTCGCCGAACAGGCGGAGCGTTTCGCCGCCATTGCGTCGGAGCATGGTGCGGGCGGCGCGACATGGGCCTCAAAGGCGGAAGACCGCACGCGGCTCTGGGAAGCGAGGCACAATGCCTATTACGCGGCGCTTGCCTATGCTCCGGGCAAGAAGGGCATGGTGACGGATGTCTGCGTGCCGATCTCGCGTCTCGCCGAAGCGATTTCCGGCACGCTCTGCGATCTCGAAACCTCATTCCTCAAGGCGCCCATCGTCGGCCATGTCGGCGACGGCAATTTCCACATGCTGCTCTTGATGGATCCAACCGACCGCCGCGACCTTGCCGAGGCGACACGCCTCCACGACCTCATGGTCGCGCGCGCCCTCTCGCTCGGCGGCACATGCACCGGCGAACACGGCATCGGCGAGGGCAAGATCAAGTTCCTGGAAACGGAGCACGGCCCCGGCGTCGCCGTCATGCGCGCGATCAAACAGGCGCTCGACCCGAAGGGGATTTTGAACCCGGGGAAGATTTTTGCTGAGTGAGGGAGTTATCCCCGCCGCTTTGTGACAGTCACCCTGAAAACCGGGGATTAAAATTTTTCGCGGGGATTTCTTTCAGGCGCATGACCCGTGGTTCATCCCCGCCAAGACACTGCATGACGGTTCGATGACATTTCGATGACAGTCGGGCCGGTTTATCCCCGGTTCCGCCTCAGTCGAGCGTCTGGCGATAGCGGTTCAGGGAGACGATGGAAACCGCCGTCAGGAAGGCGAGGAGGGCGAGAAGGTCCGGCGCAATCTCCGCCATTCCGTTTCCCTTGAGCAGGATGCCGCGCACGATTCTGAGAAAGTGCGTGAGCGGAAGAACCTCGCCGAGCCACTGCGCCCATATCGGCATGCCGCGAAACGGAAACATGAATCCGGAAAGCAGGATCGACGGCAGGAAGAAGAAGATCGTCATCTGCACCGCCTGCAACTGATTGCGGGCCAGCGTCGAGAAGGTGAAGCCGACGGCGAGGTTCGCGGCGACGAAGAAAAAAAGCACGAAGGAAAGAAGTCCGAGGCTTCCGACAATCGGCACGTCGAAAAGCCAATAGGCGGCGGCGAGAACCACCGCGGCCTGTATGTAGCCGACGATGATGTAGGGCAAAATCTTTCCCATCATCACTTCGAACGGACGCACCGGCATCGTGAGAAGATTTTCCATCGTGCCGCGTTCCACCTCGCGCGTCATCGCGAGCGCGGTGAAGATGATCATTGTCATCGTCAGGATGACGCCGATCAATCCCGGCACGATGTTGAGTTCCGTGCGTCCTTCCGCATTGTAGCGCCGGTGGACGATGAGGTTCACGGGTTCGGCTCGGGGGCGGAGTGTCGCGAGCGGTCCTTCGAGGTCGCGGTTGAGGACGGTCGCAGCAAGAACCTTGATGTTGGCGACTGCGTTTCCTGTTGCGGCGGGATCGGTTGCATCCGCGTCCAGCAGGAGTTCGGGGCGCTGCCCGCGCAGCAGCTCGCGGCTGAAGTCGGGCGGTATCTGCAGCACGAACTGCACCTTGCCCGTGCGGATCAGTTCGTTTGCCTCCTCTGCCGTTTCCGGCCTTGCGACGATGTCGAAATAGTCGGAGTTCTCCATTCCCTTCACGATGCTGCGCGTGAAGACGGAGTGATCCTGCGCGAAGAGGGCGGTGGGCAGGTGCTTCGGATCGGAATTGATCGCGTAGCCGAAGAGCACGAGCTGCATCACTGGCACGCCGAGCATCATCGCGAAGGTCAACCGGTCGCGCCGCATCTGGATGAATTCCTTTCGGATCATCGCGCCGAGACGAAAGAGCGAGAAGCTTCTTGCCATCGCATCACCCGAAATTGTCGGAGGCTGACTGCATCATGTGGATGAAGACGTCTTCGAGTGTCGGCTCGACCTTCTGCCAGTCGAGCCCGGATTCGTTCCGCCACGGGGCGACCGCGGCGTCGAGTGCATTGTCGTTCGCGCCGCTCACATGGAGCGTCGCGCCGAAAGGGGCCACCATCTCCACGCCGCTCCGGTCCGCGAGTTCGCGGGCGAGGCGATTGATGCGCCGTTGCGAGTTCGCGCTTACGAGCCAGGTGACGAGACCGGATTGCCGCACGACCTCGTTCACCGTGCCGCGCGCGAGAAGTTTTCCATAGGCGAGATAGCAAATCTTGTGGCAGCGCTCGGCTTCGTCCATGTAGTGCGTGCTCACAAGGACGGTGAGGCCGGTGTCGGCGAGCGCATGGATTTCGTCCCAGAATTCGCGCCGCGCCTTCGGGTCGACGCCTGCGGTCGGTTCGTCGAGCAGAAGCAGTTTCGGTTCGTGCATGATCGCCGCTGCGAGCGCGAGGCGCTGTTTCCAGCCGCCCGACAGCGCCCCCGCGAGCTGGTTCGCGCGGCTTTCGAGGCCCAGTTTTTCAAGCGTTTCACGCACCGCCTGCGCGGGCTTCTTCAACCCGTAGATGGAGGCGACGAAGGCCAGGTTCTCGCGGATGGAGAGGTCTTCGTAGAGGCTGAAGCGCTGCGTCATGTAGCCGACCTTCAGCTTGATCTTCGCGCTTTCGGAAACGATGTCGTGGCCGAGGCAGGTGCCTTCGCCGGCATCCGGCGTCAGCAGCCCGCAGAGCATGCGGATCGTCGTCGTCTTGCCACTGCCGTTCGGTCCGAGGAAGCCGTAGATCTCGCCTTCACGCACCTGCATGTCGATCCCGTCGACGACTTTCGTTGCGCCGAAACTTTTGGAGAGGCCGCGCACGTCGATGACGAGCGGTGCGTCGGCTGCGGCTTCGGCGTGATGCGTCTGGCTCATGACCGGCTCATTCGGCAGGCGGTGAGGCAAGAGATACCGTCACGGGCTGGCCGGGGCGCAATTCTTCCGGCCGTTCGTCCGGTGTGGCTTCTGCCATGTAGACAAGCTTTTCCTTCGACTGGTCGCTGTAGATGACGGGCGGCGTGAACTCGGCTTCCGTCGAGATGAAACGGATCGTGCCTGTCAGCTCCGCCGTGCAACCGCTGCATGTGAGGTGCACCTTGCCGCCTTCCGCGATATGGGCAAGTTCCCCTTCGGGGACGAAGAAGCGCACCTTGATGTTCTGCGGCGGCAGCAGCGAGACGACGGGCTGGTTCGGCGCCGCGCTCTCGCCTTCACGGAACATCACATCCTGCACCACGGCATCTGCCGGGGCGCGGCCTTCGCGGCGCGCCAGACGCCATTTGGCCTGCGTCAGCGCGGATGCGGCGGCGAGCGTTGCGGCGCCTGCGCGGTCGCGGCGCGCCTGCGCGGTGTCGACTTCCGCTTGCGCCACGTTGCGCTGTTTGCGCAGCGCGAGCTTGCGCTGATATTCGAGTTCCGTCTCGCGCAGCGTTGCCTTCGCTTCGGTGAGGTTCGCCTTGGCGCTTTCCAGCGCCGCTTCTTCGGAGGCCGTCTCGAGCCGGAAGAGAAGGTCGCCGCTTTTCACGCGGTCGCCGCGTTTCACTTCGATCGTCTCGATGAGGCCACCGTCGATGGGCGCGACGCGGACATAGTCGCCCTCGGCGTATCCTTGCCAGGTGTTCTCCGGGCGCTCGTTGCAGCCGGTGAGAAGGAGCGCGGTCCCGCAGGCAAACAGGAGGGGAAGGAGGCGCATCGCTCACGCCTCCCTGTCTGTTGCGAGACCGCGCGCGACGAACTCCGCATGGGCGGTAAAGAAACCGTCGGGATCGAGTTGCGGAAGGTCGCCGAAGGTGTTTCGCGCGAGTGTGTTCATGAGAATGGGGAAGATGATTTCCTGTACCGCCGCATCGACGTTGCAATCGCGGAACTCGCCGCGCTCGATGCCGCGTTCGATTACGCGCGCGAGATTGCCGAAGCCGCGCAGGATGATGTGGTCGCGATAGAAGGTGCGGATCTCGGGAAAGTTGGCGGACTCGGAGAGAATGATTTTTACAAGCGCCGGCAGTTCCGTACCCATGACGATGTCTCGCAGCTTTCCGATCGCGAAGGCGAGGAGGTCGCCGCTTGGACCGTCATAACCGTCGATCAGCTGTTCGATGTCGTCGAAGCGCGGCGTCGCGATGTCCTTGACGATGGCGGTGAAGAGCTCCGTCTTGCTCTCGAAATAGAGATAGATCGTCGCCTTGCTGACGCCCGCCGCTTCCGCGACTTCCTCCAGCCGCGCCGCCGCAAATCCCTTTTCCGCAAAAATCTTCAGCCCCGCCGCCATGATCTCGGCAGGGCGCTCTTCCTTGCGCCTCTGGAATTTCTGTTCGGGGGCCGGTGCGGACATGGGGGGTCTTTTCCAAGTAAATAACTGACCAGTCAGTTATTTATTCCTCACACGGCGCGAAGTCAATGCAGCACGCGTTGCCATTCGCTAACCAACTGAAATAAATATGTTTTTCTTTCTCTCGAACAGGATAAACCCGTCGAAGCGAGGCGGGGACAAGTCCGCCTCCTGCCAATTTGACCCTAAACGAAGGGCGGCGGTCAGTCGCCGCGTTCGCCGTCCGGATCGGTCTCGCTATCGGCTGGCAGACGTTTTCCCTCCAGCTCGCGGCGGCGTCGCTCTTCTTCGATCTTCGCGCGCTTCTTGTCCGCGCCGGTCCGCCCGAATTTCACTCTGTTGGCGGCGGCCTTGTTGCTCTCGCGCTTTTTTTCCGCACGCTTTTGCGCATCGCGCTGCGTTTTCCGGAATGAGGCGAAATTAACTATATTTCCGCGATCCGAATCCATAATTTGCCTGCCATATGACGTCAGGCGGCCTACCGCCTTCGCTATTGGTGCGAGACTAGGCCAAAGGTGGTTCGCAGGAAACGGGGGTGGAGGTGTGCCGTCCCTGCATCCCGCCTTGCCGAACTGGAGAGATTTTTGAACTCGATACTGACCTATATCGCCGGGCTGCTGGTCGTTCTGCTCTTTGCGGCTCTGGTGGGTCCGAGTCTCGTTGACTGGAACCAGTTCCGCGAAGAGATCGAAGCGCAGGCAAGCGAGGCGGCGGGACGGCCCGTGAGCATCGATGGCGATATCCGCTTTCGTATTCTGCCGGCGCCGCATCTGACGCTTGGCAAGATCAAGGTGGGCCAGAACCCCGAAGCGGATTCGCTTCCCTCCGATCTGAACTTCGTCACTTTCGCCGAGATCGATGGAGAGGTTGCGCTGGCGCCGCTTCTCAGCGGCGATATCGAAATCACCAGCGTTCGTATCGTCGAACCGGAGTTCAACCTGGAAGTGCTTCCGGACGGTTCGGGAAACTGGCGCGGCATAACACTCGGCGAACGCATGCCTGAAGAAGGAATGTTTTCGCTCGCGTCCATCAGCCTAGAAAAAGCGAGCTTCGTCAACGGCACGGTGAACTATCGCAATCGGCTGAACGGGCGGAGATGGAAGGCCAAAGATGTGAGCGGAGAGGTCGTTGCGACGTCGCTGCTCGGCCCGCTCCGGTCGGAATTGACCGCGACAGTCGATGGAATTCCGGTAGCGGTCCGCATTGGGCTGGGAAGCTTTGCCGCCCAGAAGGCATTTCGCGTCACGACGGAAGTCGATTTTCAGGGTCGGCCCCTGACCTTTCTCTTCTCGGGCGTTGCCACGGAGTTCTCGCTCGCCGCACGGCTCGACGGGAATGCACGATTCGATTTCGCAGATGGTTCGGAGAAGACTGGCGCGATGCGCGCCGATGCGGGCATGGTGATCGATGCGCGGCAGGCAACGCTTCGAAACGTGGCGATCGCGATGGGCGGCACGACACTTGGCGGGTCAGCGGAAGTCAGTTGGGAGCGCGATCCTGTTTTCTCGGCACGGTTTTCCTCCGAGAGCTTCACGCTCGATCCGTTGCTCGACCGGATAGAGCAGGGCGGGGACGAAACGGAGAAATCCGCCATCGAGCGCTTGCTGCCGGTCTCCCTGCCCGCGAACGCGGA
Source organism: Parvibaculum sp. (assembly GCF_045863935.1). GTDB lineage: Bacteria > Pseudomonadota > Alphaproteobacteria > Parvibaculales > Parvibaculaceae > Parvibaculum. The sequence goes on from NZ_BTVP01000012.1 coordinate 58,156, forward strand.
AGGCGATGTCAGCGTCGAAACGGGTGTACTGCGTCTGCGGGGGTCGATCGTTCGCGATGCGAAGCTCGCGTTCTCGCTCGCTGGAGGCGTTGTCACGGTCGAAGAGGCGAGCGGTACGATTGGCGGACCGACGAGTATTTCTGTGCGTGGCGCGCTTCGGCCGGACGACGAGAGCCTTCGCTTCGAAGGGGAGGCGAGTCTTGCAAGTGCCAATCTTCGCGGGCTGCGGCAATGGATTGCCGAGTCCCGAGGGCAGGAGCACGACGAAACAGCGGGTGCTGTACGCGGATATCCCTTCGCCGCGCGCGCGGCGCTTCATCTGGCGCCAGGCGAATATGAAATCTCGGAGATAGAAGCGGTTCATGCGAAAGATCTGTCTGCGCCGCAGCTTCGAGGCAACGTCTCCTATCGCAGCGGCGGGGCGCGTCCGGCGATCACAGCAACACTCGAAGCCGGCAGCTTCAACGTGGATCCGCTTCTTGACCTTCTTCCTGAAGACAGCGATCCCTTCGCCTTTCTCGACGCGCATGACGTTGCGCTCAACCTGAAAGCGGAGCAGCTCGACATCTTTGGGCAAAGCTTCCGGCAGGTCGAAACGGAGATGTCGCTCGATGCGGGCAAACTCACCGTCGCGGACCTGAAGATCGGCGACGCGGCCGGCGCGCGCCTCACGTTCGGCGGTGAACTGACGGGGGTCACGACAGGCAAGCGGGAAGATGTGAGAGGTGCCTTCACAAGCACCATTGAGGCGGAACGTTTCGGCGGCCTGCTGGAAGCGGGCGGCATCGATGTGCCCGATGTGGAGGGCCCCGTAAGTCTCGTGGTAACCGGCGCTTCCGGCGAAGCCGATGACAGCATGTCGCGCGTCGACACGCTCACCCTCAAGGGGGCCATCCGGGGAAGCCGCGTCGACGGCGTGCTGAAGCGTCTTCACGAAGGCGATGACGGTATCGACAAGGTTGAGATGATCGGCAATGCCGTGAACGAGGAAGGCCGCATCCTGCTGGAGCAGCTTGGTCTTTCGCCGCGAGAGGGGCTCGCGGGCTCGGGCGCTGTTTCGGTGAAGCTTAGCGGCGCGCAGGACGAATTCGAGACGAATTTCCGGGTGAATGTCGACGGCACGACACTCGCCGCACGGGGCAAGGTTCGCGATCCTTTCGAGGCGCTGAAGTTCGAGGGGCGGGCGGAAATAGCGGCCTCCGGCGTCATGCATGTGCTTGGTTCTTTCGGTGCGCCCGGGGTGCTTGCCGACTGGGCCAGTGCACAGGCGGCTGGCCCGGGATTCGTCTTTTCCTCGAACGTGGTCTGGGACAAGACGAGCCTGACACTGGACGGATTTGAGGGCGTGGCAGGAAGCTTCCGTGTTTCGGGCGACGCAATCTGGCGGGCAGGTGAAGGCGACAAGCTGCCGGTCCTCACGGGCACGTTCGAGAGCAATGCCGTCGATCTCACGCCGCTTGTCGAAGTTTCGGCGGCGGAGGAGGGCGTCTGGCCCGCGCGCGCGCTCGATTGGTCGCCTCTTGGTGCCTTCGACGCAGATGCGGACCTGAAGCTCGGCCGCCTGTCGCTCGGTTCGCTCTCCGTTTCGAACGTCACGACCCATGTCTCCGTGTCGCATGGTGTGCTTACCGCCTCTCCCTTCGCCGGTGAATTCGCCGACGGGCGAATATCCGCGGGAGCGAGGATCGAAGGCGGCGACGGCGAGCCGGGGGTGGGTATCACCGTCCTCGTGGAGGAAGCGAGTCTTGGCAAGGCTTTCTCTCAGGCCTTCGGCGCATCGCCCGGAAGCGGCCGGCTCTCTCTCAATGCGCAACTGCAGGGACAGGGCCGAAGCTGGCTTGCTCTGGTGTCCTCGGCGGACGGCATCGGCAAATTCGACGTTATGGATGCCGCGTTCCGCCCGTTCGATCTCGAAAGCTTCAGCGAGGGGCTTGCCGAAATTCAGACCATCGACGCGTTCCCGGCGCTTGTGTCTGGGAGGCTGTGGCAGGCGGAAACGCCGGCGCGCGGCATTGGCGGCGATTTCGTGCTGGAAGAAGGGGCAATGAGTTTCGCCGACAGCGAGATCGAGCTTGACGGTGGAATGGCGAAGATCAACGCGGCTTACGACCTCACGCGTCTCTCCTCCAAAGCGGATATGACCGTCGCGCCCGCATTGCCGGAAGGCGCACCTTCTTTCAGGATCGTTGCGCGGGGCAAGGCAGGTTCGATGGAGGTCGAAGCTGACACGAATGCGCTTCAGGACTTCGTTGCGAAGCGCATTCTGACGCAAAGCCTGGAGGAAACAGGTGCCGAGGTGCCTGAGGAATTGCGTGACCTGATGGAACTGCCGCCATCCGGCGACGGCAAAGTCGCTACGCCCCTGCCGCGCCCCTCGGTTGCGAACTGACGCGTCAGCGTTCTGCGTCGCAGGTTTCGCCCCGGTTCTTCACGGCTTCCAGCACATAGACGCGAATGGCAGAGGAGAGACTGCCCCTGCCGTCGCGCGCCGTGTCGATCCGGCGCACCAGCTCGTTCACCGATGTCTTTTCGGAGCAGGCAAGTTCCTTCAGCGTGTCCCAGAAGGGAGGTTCGAGCGAAATGCTGGTGCGATGACCGGCGATGGTCACCGAGCGCTTGACTTCGTTTGTTCCTCCGTCGCCGTCCATCTGGTTCTCCGGCATTACTCCGGCGCGATCATCTTTTCGGGCCGAACGACCTCGTCGAATTCCTCATCCGTCACATAGCCGCCGCCGACCGCTTCCTCGCGCAGCGTCGTACCATTCTTGTGCGCGGTCTTGGCGATCTTCGCGGCGTTGTCGTAGCCGATCTTCGGTGCAAGCGCGGTCACGAGCATCAGCGAGCGTTCGAGCGCCGCCTTGATGTTGTCCTCGCGCGGTTCGATGCCCACGACGCAATTGTCGGTGAAGCTTACCGCCGCATCGGCCATGAGGCGCACCGACTGCAGGAAGTTGTAGGCCATGACGGGATTGTAGACGTTCAACTCGAAGTGGCCTTGCGAACCGGCGAAAGTGAGGGCGGCGTGATTGCCGAAAATCTGCACGCAGACCTGCGTCAGCGCTTCGCACTGGGTCGGGTTCACCTTGCCCGGCATGATCGAGGAACCGGGTTCGTTTTCCGGCAGCGACAATTCGCCGAGGCCCGAGCGCGGGCCCGAACCGAGGAGGCGGATGTCGTTGGCGATCTTGAAGAGCGAGGCAGCGACCGTGTTGATCGCACCATGGCTGAAGACCATCGCGTCATGGGCGGCGAGCGCTTCGAACTTGTTGGGCGCGGTCTTGAAAGGAAGCTGGGTGATGGAAGCGATCTTCTCTGCGACCTTCTCGGCGAAGCCGATCGGCGCGTTGAGGCCGGTGCCCACGGCGGTACCACCTTGAGCCAGTTCCATCAGCTTCGGCAGCGTCTGCTCGATGCGGGCGATGCCGTTCTCGACCTGAGCCGTGTAGCCCGAGAATTCCTGGCCAAGCGTCAGCGGCGTTGCGTCCTGCGTATGCGTGCGGCCGATCTTGATGATGTGGTTCCAGGCCTGCGCCTTGTCGTTCAGCGCGTTGCGAAGCTTCTGTAGCGCCGGGAGGAGGCGGTGATTGATCTCCTCCGCGCAGGCGACATGCATGGCCGTCGGGTAGGTGTCGTTCGACGACTGGCTCATGTTGACGTGATCGTTCGGGTGAACGGGCTTCTTGGAGCCCATTTCGCCGCCGAGGATTTCAATGGCGCGGTTCGAGATCACCTCGTTCGCGTTCATGTTGGACTGAGTGCCCGAACCCGTCTGCCAGACGACGAGAGGGAAGTGCTCGTCGAGCTTGCCCTCGATCACTTCCTGCGCGGCTTGGACGACCGCCTTGCCGATTTGAGGGTCGAGGCGGCCAAGTTCCATGTTCGCTTCCGCCGCGGCACGCTTGACGATGCCGAGCGCGCGGACGACAGGGAGGGGCTGCCTCTCCCAACCGATCCTGAAGTTACCGCGCGAACGCTCGGCCTGCGCGCCCCAGTACTTGTCCGATGCCACCTCGATGGGGCCGAATGTATCGGTTTCGGTGCGGGTCTTGGTCATGGTCAGGCGCTCCAGCAAGGCATGCCGCCGCGGGTCCGGCGGAGAAATTCGATGGGCGCTGATTTAGCATGCGGGGCCCTCGGACGCCAAGGCGCGGCGGGAGCCTACTTCTTGCGGAAGGCGTCGAGGCTCACGACCTCGCCGGAAGCATCGGTAGCCGGTTCTTCCGGTTTTGAGGCCTCGGTCGCCGGTTCCTCCACAGTGCCGCCGCCAATGCCTTCGACCTGGAACTGGAGGCCGAACTGGACGCTTGGATCGAAGAAGCCTTGGACCGCGGAAAAGGGAACGACGAGGTGCTCCGGGACCTTGTTGAAGGTGAGGTCGACCGAGAAGCGCTCTTCGTTCACTTCGAGATTCCAGAACTGGTGCTGAAGGACGATCGTCATTTCTTCCGGATATTGCTTGCGCAGCTTTTCGGAAATTTCGACGCCTGGCGCGTTCGAACGGAAGGAAATGTAGAAGTGATGCTCGCCGGGCAGGCCCTGATCGCGAGCGATCCTCAGCGCGCGGCGCACGACGCCTCGCAGCGCATCCTGCGCCAGCATGTCGTATCGCATCAGGTCTTCGGTCAATTCACGCTCCGTTGAAGCCGAGTCGTTTCATTCAAAACGATTCAATCAGCGTTTGGCCGCCAAATCCAGATGAAGGCGACGCCTGACGGCGCTTGCGCCCCGGAATCTTGCCTTTGTGGCGCGGACGACGCAGCCGGACCGGCATGTGAAGAAGAAAAGGGAAAGTGGGGGCTTCTGTTGCCAGGTGCCCCCGAACCCCGCCTTACCCGGCTAAGGGCAAGGGCTTCAATCGAGGTTGTCGCACTGCTTACGCAGCGAGACGTGCCTCAGCATAGTTGTCGTTGGCAACTATAAAACGGCCCGATGACGGCGGAACCATGCCGGGCAAAAAAACTGTCTTTACACCCTCGTCGATCCTGTTTCGCCCCCAGGAACCCTGCCGCGCCGGTTTTTGACGCTTACAGGGGAAATATGGTGGAGGCGCCGGGTACCGCCCCCGGGTCCGAATGGCTTATTTCACAGTCCGTTTATCGCCATAGCCGAACGGGAGAACCCGCCGGCAGTTGTAATATAGGGCGGAAAATCCTTATTTGAAGTCTAATCGGCAGCCTATTTCAGCCCTTCGGCAAGTTCTCGCGGAAGAACCGGATCGCGTTTCCGCCCATGACCTTCCCGATTTCCTCGTCCGTGAAGCCCGCGTCCCGCATGCCGGCCGTGAGTACGGCGAGCTCGGAGGTATCGAACGCCACGGGCACGGCGCCGTCGTAATCCGAGCCGAGTGCGACGTGGTCGACGCCCAGAAAGTCCACCGCGTAGCGGATCGACTTCACCACGGCGGCCGGGGACGTGCCGCAGGCCGCGCCCTCCCAATAGCCTATGCCGACAAGGCCGCCTGCCTGTGCGATCCGCTTCATCAGCGCGTCTTCGAGGTTGCGGGGGCTGTCGCAGGCGCCATGGATGCCGGTATGCGAGACGATGACGGGCCGCGTCGCCATGTCGAGCGTGTCGCGCACCACGGCGGGTGAGGCATGGGCAAGGTCGATGATAACGCCGAGCCGCTCCATCTCGCGAACGGCCTCGCGGCCGAAATCCGTCAGCCCGTCGCCCGAGAGTCCGTGCAGCGAACCGCCGAGCTCGTTGTCGAAGAAGTGGGTGATGCCCATCATGCGGTACCCGGCCTCGTAAAGGCGCTCGACATTTTCAAGCTTTCCTTCAAGGGGGTGGGCGCCCTCGATGGCGAGAAGGCCGCCCACGGGCCGGGAGCCGCCGTTTCGGCGTTCGATGAGCCGGTCGAGGTCCGCTGCGCTGCGGACGATCATCAGCTCTTCCGGCGCGCGCCTTTCGGCATCGTGCAGCTTTTCGGACTGGTAGAGCGCCCGTTCGAGCAGGCTGTCCCAGGTGCGCGCGGGCCAGCGCTGCACCATGGCGAGCAGCGTGATGATGTCGCTGTCGCCGCTCGTTCCGACATAGCCCTGATCGCGGGGCACCTTCGTCACAGCGGAGAAGACCTGCAGCGTCACGTTGCCTTCCGCGAGGCGGGGCACGTCCACATGGCCGCGGCTGCCGCGCTTCAGGGGATCGCGCGCCCAGAGCAGCGTATCGGCATGGAGGTCGACCACCGCCAGCCTGTCGTGAAGCGTCTGCGCGTCCTCGGGAACCGGGTAGGGCTGGTGATCGGCCACCCGGTTGATCCGGCTTTCCAAGACGCCGGGCAGGAAGGCGAGGCCCGCGGCGAGGATCAGCAGAATGGCGATGGCCAGTCCGGCAAGGATGCGCTTCATGAACTATGTCTCCCTCTCATTTTGGGGCGCATTCTGGCCAAGCGGGGTTCCCTTGGCCAGCCCGGCGGAAACGAACGTGATTTGCCGTACATATATTGTGGACAAACCGGCGGTTCGGCCGGGCCGAGGTGGCAGGGCGGGGGGCCTTCGGGCTAGACTGGACAACCGAATCTCAAGGACCAGCGATGCAGCAGTATCTTGACCTCATGCGCCTCGCGCGCGACACGGGCGTGACCAAGACCGACCGCACGGGCACGGGCACGCGCAGCATATTCGGTCACCAGATGCGCTTCGATCTCGCGAAGGGCTTCCCCCTCGTCACGACGAAGAAGCTGCACCTGAAGTCCATCGTTCACGAGCTGCTCTGGTTCCTCTCGGGCGACACCAATATCCGCTACCTGAAGGCGAACGGCGTCAGCATCTGGGACGACTGGGCGGACGAGAACGGCGAGCTCGGGCCGGTTTATGGCCATCAGTGGCGCTCCTGGCCGACGCCCGACGGCGGCAAGATCGACCAGATCAGGAACCTCGTTGATCAGATCAGGTCCAACCCGGATTCGCGCCGCCTCATCGTCTCCGCCTGGAATGTCGCGGATGTGGACAAGATGGCGCTGCCGCCCTGCCACTGCCTGTTCCAGTTCTACGTGGCCGACGGCAAACTCTCCTGTCAGCTCTACCAGCGTTCGGCGGACATCTTTCTCGGCGTTCCGTTCAACATCGCCTCCTATGCACTGCTCACCATGATGGTGGCGCAGGTGACCGGGCTCGAAGCCGGCGAGTTCATCCACACGTTCGGCGACGCGCATCTCTATCTCAATCATCTGGAGCAGGCGGACAAGCAACTGGCGCGCGAGCCGAAGCCGTTGCCCATCATGCGCATCAATCCGGATGTGAAGAGCCTGTTCGATTTCACCTTCGACGATTTCACGCTTGAGGGTTACGAGGCGCATCCGCATATTTCGGCGCCGGTTGCTGTCTGATGCGGCTTCGCCGTCGCCTTCTGCTTTTCGCGCTGGTGATGGTTGTGCTCTTTCTCGCTGCGTTCTCCATGTTTGTCATTCTGCTGAGCCTGCGCCCGCTCGATCCGGAGAGCTTGCGTGCGCCTGTGATCACGTCCAGCAGCACCCTGAAGGAGCGCGCCGAATGAAAACGCATGTCTCGTTCGTCGTTGCCATAGCGGATAACGGTGTCATCGGCCGCGACAATGGCTTGCCGTGGCGGCTTTCGGGCGACATGGCCTTCTTCAAGCGCGTGACCATGGGCAAGCCCGTCATCATGGGCCGCAAGACATGGGAGTCGTTGCCGAAGAAACCTTTGCCCGGACGGCCCAACATCGTGGTGACGCGCGATGCCGCTTATCGTGCGGAAGGTGCCGAAGTGGTGACGTCGGCCGAAGATGCGCTGAAGCGTGGCATTTCACTCGCCGCAGAACTCGGCACGGATGAGGTCATGGTGATCGGCGGCGCGCAGCTTTACGCCGAGACGTTCGATCATGCGACGCGGCTCTACATCACCGAAGTTCATGCCGCGCCGGATGGTGATGTGAGTTTCCCCGCTTTCGATGCGTCGCAGTGGTGCGAGGTTTCGCGCGAGCGTCATGAAGCGGGCGAGAAGGACAGCGCCGCCTATTCCTTCGTGCTCTACGAGAAGCGCGATTGAGTTTCATGGGCTCCCGTCCCACAATGCGCGTCTCGGCTTTATATGTGGCAACGGAGACGGCTTATGGACGTGCGTGCGGCGGTGGCATTCGAGGCGGGAAAGCCGCTTGAGATCGAAACGGTACAACTCGCAGGGCCGAAAGCCGGCGAAGTCCTGATCGAGGTCAAGGCGACCGGCATCTGCCACACCGATGCTTTCACGCTGTCGGGCGAAGACCCGGAAGGCGCCTTCCCGGCGATCCTCGGCCATGAAGGAGCGGGCGTCGTCGTCGAAGTCGGTCCGGGCGTCAAGTCGCTTTCCGTCGGCGACCATGTGATCCCGCTCTACACGCCCGAATGCCGCGAGTGCAAAAGCTGCACGAGCCACAAGACCAATCTCTGCACCTCGATCCGCGCCACGCAGGGCAAGGGCGTGATGCCGGACGGCACGAGCCGCTTCTCATGGAAGGGCAAGCCGGTGCTGCACTACATGGGCTGCTCCACCTTCGCGAATTACACGGTGCTGCCCGAAATCGCGCTCGCCAAGGTCCGCAAGGACGCGCCCTTCGACAAGATCTGTTACATCGGCTGCGGCGTGACCACGGGCATCGGCGCCGTCATCTTCACGGCCGGTGTCGAAGTCGGCGCCAATGTCGTCGTCTTCGGTCTCGGCGGCATCGGCCTCAACGTCATTCAGGGTGCGCGCATGGCCGGCGCCAACATGATCGTCGGCGTCGACATCAACCCCGAGCGCGAGGCGCTTGCCCGCCAGTTCGGCATGACGCATTTCGTGAACCCGAAAGAGATCAAGGGCGATGTCGTTGGCCATCTCGTCGAACTCACGGGCGGTGGCGCCGATTACAGTTTCGAATGCATCGGCAATGTGAACACGATGCGTCAGGCGCTCGAATGCTGTCATCGCGGCTGGGGCGAGAGCATCATCATCGGCGTTGCGGGCGCGGGTCAGGAAATTTCCACGCGGCCGTTCCAGCTCGTCACGGGCCGTGTCTGGAAGGGCACGGCGTTCGGCGGCGCACGCGGGCGCACCGATGTGCCGAAGATCGTCGACTGGTACATGGACGGCAAGATCAACATCGACGATCTCATCACCCATACGTTGCCGCTCGAAGAAATCAACAAGGGTTTCGATCTCATGCATGAGGGCAAGTCGATCCGTTCCGTAGTGGTTTATTGATGTCCGTCGAAATTCTCTCCGCGCATCGCTGCTTTGGCGGCACGCTCAGCATCTGCCGACATTCGTCGGCGGCGACGGGCACGCCGATGCGCTTTTCGATTTTCGTTCCGGAAGGGAGGGGGCGCTTTCCGGCACTCACATTTCTCGCGGGGCTCACCTGCACGGAAGAGAATTTCACGACGAAGGCGGGCGCCTATGGGCGCGCCGCCGAGCTCGGTCTTGCCATCGTCGCGCCGGATACGAGCCCGAGGGGCGAAGGCGTCACGAATGACGACGCCTACGATCTGGGGCAGGGCGCGGGTTTTTATATCGATGCGACGGAGGCGCCCTGGGCGCCGCATTTCCAGATGGAAACCTATGTGACGCGCGACCTGCCGTCTGCGGTGCGCGACAACTTTCCGGTGGATGGCGCGCGGCAGGGCGTTGCGGGTCATTCGATGGGCGGGCACGGTGCGCTGACGCTCGCGCTCAAATATCCGGACCACTACAGGTCCGTCTCCGCCTTCGCGCCCATCGTTTCGCCGTCGCGATGCCCCTGGGGTGAAAAGGCCTTCACCGCCTATCTCGGGGACGACCGCTCCCGCTGGGCGGCGCATGATGCGTCGGCACTGATGGCGAATGGCGGGCCGGTTGGACATTTCGACGACATTCTGATCGATCAGGGACTGGCGGATCCGTTTCTCGAAAACCAGTTAAAGCCGGTGCTCTTTGAGGATGCCTGCGCCATGCACAGGCAGAAACTCACGCTGCGCCGTCACGAAGGCTATGACCACTCCTACTATTTCATTCAAACCTTTATCGGCGACCATCTTGCGTTTCATGCCGAGCGCCTGAAATGAGCCGGGTTGTCGACGTTGCAGTGGTCGGCGCCGGTGCGGCCGGCCTCGCCGCCACGTTCCGTGCCTACGAACTCGGCCTTTCCTGTTATCTCCTCGAAGCGAAGTCGCGCATCGGCGGACGCACGCATACCGACACGGAAACATTCGGCGTTGCCTGGGATCGCGGCGCGCATTGGCTCCACTCGGCGGACGTCAATCCGCTGACGCGCATTGCCGACGAACTCGGTCATCCTTATCTCGCGCGGCCGCGCCCCTTCGACGGCCATCTGCATCTTGGGTCCGGTTGGGGCGTGAAGGAAGACTGGCGCGCCTATCGCGACGAATTCGAGGAAGCAATCGCCCGCGCCGTCGAAGCGGGCGAAGAAGGGCGGGATATCGCCGCGCTCGACGTCATGAAGAATGGCTCTCGCTGGGCGCGCATGGTGCATCACATCTTCGCGGCCATTTCCGGCATGCCGCCTTCGGAAATCTCGACCGCGGATCTCGCCGCCTATCGCGACTCGGAAGCGAACTGGCCGCTGGAGCGCGGCTATGGCGCGCTCCTCGCCGCGCGCTACGCCGATTTGCCGGTCGAGCTTTCAACGCCGGTTTCGGCGGTGGACGCGGGCGGCGAGCATATCCTTCTCGAAACGCCGCGCGGCACGGTGCGGGCGCGAAGCCTCATCTTGACCGTATCGACGAATGTGCTCGCCTCAGGTGTTATCCGGTTCACCCCCGAACTGCCAGCGCGTCTCACGTCGGCGCTCGAAGGCGTTCCCACGGGCCATGCCAACAAAGTCGCGTTCCACTTCCGGCGCGATGTCTTCGGTATGCCCGATACGAGCTATGTCAATTTCATGGACGAGCGCGACGCGGCGCGGCCCGCCTGTTCCTTCCAGGTCCGTCCTTTCGGCAGCACGCTCGCCATTGCCTATCTCGGTGGCGACCTCGCGGAAAATCTCGACAGGGCGGGCGAGGCGGAGATGACGGATTTTGCGCGCGCGGCGCTCGGCGACATGTTCGGAACGGATATCTTCAAGGATATTTCCGGCTTTGCCGCTACGTCATGGACGAGCGATCCGCACACGCTCGGTGCCTATTCCTGTGCGCGCCCGGGTCGCGCGCATGAGCGGGCGGTGCTCGCCGAGCCGGTTGGCGACCGCATTTTCCTCGCGGGGGAGGCGGTGTCGGCCGACTGGTTCTCCACCGTTCAGGGCGCGCATATGAGCGGCATCGAGGCGGCGGAGAAGGCGGCAAGCTTTCTCGACAGCGCCATTGCGGCGGCGCTGCCGCGGCGACAGAATGAGACCAACAAGAACAACGCATAAAACTGGGAGGATCGAATGGCGGAAATGAAACTGATTGCCGACGGGCTGAAGTTTCCCGAAGGACCGATTGCGATGCCGGATGGCAGCATCGTTCTGGTGGAGATCGCGCGCGGCACGCTGACGCGCGTGACGGCCGGCGGCAAGGTGGAGGTCATTGCGGAACTTGGCGGCGGTCCGAATGGCGCCGCGATCGGGCCGGACGGCGCCTGCTATGTCTGTAACGATGGCGGCTTCGAATTCCACGAAGTGAACGGTGCGCTGGTGCCGGGCGATGCGCCGGCGAATTACTCGGGCGGCCGCATCGAGCGCGTCGATCTCAAGACCGGCGAGTTCAAGGTGCTCTACAGCGAGTGCAACGGCATCCCGCTCAACGGGCCGAACGACATTGTCTTCGACCGCCAGGGCGGCTTCTGGTTCACCGATCTCGGCAAGGGGCGCGGGCGCACGCAGGATCGCGGCGGGCTCTACTATGCGAAGATCGACGGTTCGATGATCAAGGAAGTCGTCTTCCCGATCACCTCGCCGAACGGCGTCGGTCTCTCGCCCGACGAAAAGACCGTTTATGTGGCCGACACGATACCGGGGCGCCTCTGGGCCTTCGACGTGACGGCGCCCGGCGAACTCGCGCCCAATCCGGGTCCGCTGCCGGGGCGTTTCGTCGGCTCGGGGCCGCAGCTCTGCTTCTTCGACAGCCTAGCGGTCGATTCGGAAGGCAATATCTGCGTTGCGACGATCTTCAATCCGGGAATCACGGTTTTCTCGCCGGACGGCTCGAAGATCACGCATACGCCGACCGACGATTTCATCACCACCAATATCTGCTTCGGCGGCAAGGACCTGAAGACGGCCTATATCACGCTGTCGTCGAGCGGGCGTCTCGTGTCGATGGACTGGCCGGTGGCCGGTTTGCCGCTCAACTTCCTCAACAAGTAATCCGTTTCGCAGAGACGGCATGAAGGCACGTTCCGGATGCGGAACGTGCCTTTTTCTGTGTGAGCGGCTGTGCAACCATGCGCGGCCTTTTGGGGTGCGCGGCATCGATTGAACAGGGAGGATGCGATGCGTTTATTTGTCAGTGTACTGGTTGCGTTGATTGCGTTTACCGGGGCGGCACTTGCCGATCCCTTTGCGAATTTCTATGGCAACACGGTCAATATCGCCGGTGCGTCGGGCGAGCGTTCCGTCTTCATCGACGAAGGCGGCGCCTATTCGCAAAAGCTGCCGGATGGCAGCACGGTGGAGGGCAAGTACGAGGTCAATGGCGACACCGCCTGCTTCCTCGGGGGCGAGCAGCCCTATTGCGTTGCCGCCGAAGCCCGCAATGTCGGCGACACCTGGGAACTGACCGCACCGGACGGCTCCAAGGAAACGGCGACGCTGGTTGCCGGCCGCTAAGCCGGACTTTCTTCGCAGAAAAAGAAGACGGCCGGTCCTTCGGGACCGGCCGTTTCAGTTTGAGGAGGGGGAGGGGCGTTTCTTCAGGCGACACCGCGCCGCGCTGTCTTTCCGTCGGCCGCCTCATCGACGATCGGCGTAAACGTGCCATAGATCATGCGCTTGCCGTCGAAAGGCATTTTCTCCGGATCGTACTTCATCCGCTCATCGTCCATGAGTTTCGGCCAATTCGTCTCGCGCGCTTCCCTGGATGGCCATTCGACCCAGGAGAAGACGACGGCTTCGTCCTTCGTCGCCTTCACGGCGCGGCGGAAGTCCGTCACCTTGCCGTCCGGCACATCGTCTTCCCATGCTTCCACGACGCGTGTGGCGCCATGGTCGAGAAAGACGTCTGCGGCCATTGTTGCCATATCGCGATAGGCTTCCTTGTTGGCTTTCGGCACCGCGAGCACAAAGCCATCCACATGGCCGATCTTGCCTCCGGGGCCCTTGTCCAACAGGGGAACGAAACCACCGAAGACCATGCGCGTGCCGTCGAAGGGCGTTTCACCCATTTCCTCGAAGCGCGGATCGGCTATCACCTTCTGGTGGCATGCGACGCGAACCTCCTTCGAGGGGAATTCGAGCCAGGAAAAGAGCACCGTTTCGTCGGGCTTTGCCTGCACGGCGCCCTTGAAGTCTGTCACCTTGCCGTCCGGCACCTCGTCGCCCCAGCCTTCGACGAGACGGAGGACATCGAAATCCACGAAGAGCGGCCAGCCGGCCGATGCATACTTGCGGTACGCTTCCTTGTTGGCGGTTGGCACCGCCAGAATAAAGCCGTCTACATAAGTCATCTTACATCTCTCCCTGCGGGGTCCGTGCATAAGGTTGATATCAAATCATTTCCGCATAGTCAAAACGTAATGAGCGCAGCATGCGCTTTTCATGTGAGAGGGAAGTGTCAGTCTTCGACGGAAATGGCGGGTGCTTTTCTCGCGTCGCCGCCGAGTGCCCGGTCGAGATGTTCGCCAACGCGCCGTGCAATGTCGAGGAAGGGCTTTGCCTCCTCGCTGTCCGGTGCGGTTGCGACGACAGGTTCTCCGTTGTCCGATTTCTCGCGGATCGTCATGTGCAGCGGCACCTCGCCGAGGAAGTCGCAGCCGAGTTTCTCCGCCATGCGCCGCGCGCCGCCTTCGCCGAAGATATAGGACTTCTCGCCGGAACCGGGGCTCACGAAGTAGGCCATGTTTTCGACGATGCCGAATACCGGTACATGCGTCTTCTCGAACATGGCGAAGCCCTTGCGGGCGTCGATCAGCGCGATTTCCTGCGGCGTCGAGACGACGACGGCGCCCGTCAGCGGCACACGCTGCGCCATGGTGAGCTGCGCGTCGCCCGTGCCGGGCGGCATGTCCACCACCAGCACGTCGAGTTCGCCCCATTCGACATCGCTCATCATCTGGGTGAGGGCGGATTGCACCATCGGCCCGCGCCAGATCATCGGCGTGTCTTCATTGACGAGATAGCCGATGGACATGGTCTTGATGCCGTATTTCTCCTTCGGCAGGAGCTTCTTGCCGTCCTTGCTCTCGGGCTTGCCGGTGAGGCCCATCATGCGCGGGACGGACGGCCCGTAGATATCCGCATCGAGAAGACCGACGCGGCGGCCGAGCTTCGAGAGCGCAAGCGCGAGGTTGACCGCGACCGTCGACTTGCCGACACCGCCCTTGCCGCTCGCGACGGCGATAATCGCCTTCACGCCGGGGATCTGCATCGCGCCCTGCGGCGCGCGCGGTTGCTCGGGATGCGCGTGCGAATGTCCCTTCGCCGGGGAGGGAGAAGGCGTATCGCGATGCGCGGTCAAAACCGCCGTTACGCTCAAGACACCCGGCAGCGTCTTCACCGCCTGTTCGCAGGCCTTGCGCAGCGGTTCCTTCTGCGCCCCCTTCGCGGGATCGACCTCGATCGAAAAGCCGACATGGCCTTCCCGCACCACGAGCCCCTGCACGAGCCCCGCGCTCACGACATCCTTGCCGCTCTCCTCGTCCCGGACGGTGGAAAGGGCCGCTGCAACGTCGTCACGGGTCACGCTCGCCATTTGTCTTCTTTCGGATCGTTTGTTCGCGGCGGCATCTTGAAGAAATCCCGGTGCGGCTCATATCGCTCGTGCCGGCCCGGTTCGCGTTGCGCCTGTGGGGTCTCTGTCATATAAACCCGGGTATGCGCGTTTCCAACCGGTCTATCACTTCGCAATCAAAGGATTTTTGATGCCCTGGGACAACAAGAGCGGCGGCGGCTGGCAAGGTGGCGGCGGCCGGGGCCCATGGGGGCAGGGACCGCAGGGCGGTGGCGGCAACCAGCCGCCCGATCTTGATGAGCTGATCCGCCGGGGACAGGAAAAATTCCGCCAGATATTCGGCGGTGGCGGCGGTCCGGGCGGCGGCATCGGCCAGGGCAGCGGCGGTGGCCGTGGCCCCATTTTCCTGATCGCGCTCGTGATCGTCGGCATGCTCGCCTACACCTCTTTCTTCCGTGTGAACGCGAACGAAAAGGGCATCGTGCTGCGCTTCGGCGACCATGTGCGCACCGTGCAGCCGGGCCTGCATTTCAAGTTCCCCTATCCGATCGAGACGGCACTGACGCCCGCGGTGACCAACATCACCAGCATCGACGTCGGCATGCGCGCATCCGGCGGTTCGCCGATCAGCGTACCGGAAGAAAGCCTCATGCTCACGGGCGACGAAAACATCGTCGATATCGCTTTCACCGTGCAGTGGCGCATCAAGGCGGACGAGGCGCCCGGCTTTCTCTTCAATGTCCAGAACCCCGATCTCGCCGTGAAGGCGGTTGCCGAAAGCATGATGCGCGAAGCGGTCGGCGCATCCCGCATCGAGGTGCTGCAGACCACCGGCCGTAACGAAGTGCAGGAGCAGGTGCGCGTCGGCCTTCAGAAGACGCTCGACGAATATGGCGCCGGCATCGAAATTACCGAAGTGAAACTCCAGAAGGTCGACCCGCCCGCGCAAGTGCTCGACGCATTCCGCGACGTGCAGGCCGCGCGCGCCGACCAGGAGCGGCTGCGCAATCAGGCCGAGACCTATGCCAACACGGTCATCCCGCGCGCCCGAGGCGAGGCGGCGAAGATCACGCAGGCGGCGGAAGCCTATCGCGAGCAGATCGTGGCGGAAGCGGAAGGCGATGCGAAGCGCTTCATCTCGATCTATACCGAGTACAAGAAGGCGCAGGATGTGACGCGCCGCCGCATCTATCTCGAAACCATGCAGGACGTGCTTGGCGACGTGAACAAGATCGTGGTGACGAACGGCGCCGCCGGCGGCCAGAACGTATTGCCTTATCTACCGCTCAATGAGCTGAAGCCGAAGAGCGGGGCGGCGGCGCCGTCCTCGTCCTCGACGGCCGGCAGCCAGACCACGAATGGAGGCCGCTGATGAACAGGTCCGTTGCAATCGGAGCCGGCGTCGTCGCGGTCATTGTCCTGATCGGGCTCTATCTGTCCGCCTTCACTGTCAGCATGACACAGCAGGCGATCGTCCTTCAGTTCGGCGATCCGCGCGCCGTGGTCACAGAGCCGGGGCTGCACTGGAAGCTGCCGGTCGTCCAGAACGTCGTCTATGTCGACAAGCGCATCCTGAACCTCAATGCGCCCCCGGAGGAAATCATCGCCAAGGACCGCAAGCGGCTCGTGGTCGATGCCTTCGCGCGCTACAGGATCGTCGACTCGCTGCGCTTCTATCAGTCCATTGGCAGTCTGCAGAGCGCCGAGGACCGCTTGAAGCCGAACCTGGTGTCATCGCTTCGAAATGTGCTCGGCGACCACACGCTCGAAGAACTCGTCCGTGACAATCGCGCGGGTCTGATGAAGAAGATCCAGGCGGCCTTCAACAATGCCGCGCAGCAGTTCGGCATCGAGGTCGTCGATGTCCGTATCCGCCGTGCCGACCTGCCGGAGCAGAACAGCCAGGCGATCTATCAGCGCATGCAGACGGAACGCGAACGCGAAGCCGCTGAAATCCGCGCGCAAGGTAACGAGGAAGCGCAACGCATCCGCAGCCGGGCCGACCGCGAGGTCACCGTTCTCATCGCCGAATCCGAACGCGATGCGCAGATCGCGCGAGGCGAGGGCGATGCGAAGCGGAACGAGATTTATGCGGCGGCCTATTCGCAGGATCCGGAGTTCTTCGCTTTCTACCGGTCGATGGAGGCTTACAAGAAGAGCCTGAAAGGCGACAACACGACCATGATCGTGGAGCCGCAGGGCGAATTCTTCCGGTATTTCGGCAATGAGAGCGGTCGGCGCTGAGAGGCTGAGCTGACTTGAACGACTTTCTGACGGCACTCGGCCTCGCGCTCGCGATCGAAGGCATCCTCTATTCCGCCTTCCCCGGGCCGATGCGCCGGGCGCTTGCGTCCGTATCGGGAATGCCGGACCAGTCGCTCCGCTTGGGCGGACTGCTTGTCCTTGCCATCGGGGTTTTCGTCGTCTGGCTCGCCCGCGGCTGAGGTTTGCCGGGGCGCGGGTGCCTCAATTCGTCCATAATCCGGCTGAAAATGAACCCGAACCCGCAAAACCTGCGGGGCGGGACAGGGGAGTAGGTGTAAATGGCTTTGACGGGCGGCGAAGGAAACAGGCGGCGGCATGTCATTCTGGCCTTGGCCGTGCCGCTTCTGGCGACGCTCTTCGTGGCCTTCATTGCCTCACCTTTGGCCGCGCGCGGTGCGCCTGACAGTTTTGCGGATCTTGCCGAGCGGCTCTCGCCCGCCGTCGTCAACATCTCTACATCCCAGGTGCTCAAGCCCGGCGACATGGCCATCCCCGGCGTGCCGGAGGATTCGCCGCTCAACGACTTCTTCGACGAGTTCATGGAGCAGCAGCAGGGTCCGCGTCCGCAGCGCGTGCAATCGCTCGGCTCGGGCTTCGTCATCGACCCAAAGGGCATCGTCGTCACCAACAATCACGTGATCGAGGGCGCGGACAAGATCGAGGTGACGTTCATCGACGGGACGACGCTTCCCGCGACCGTGAAGGGATCTGATCCGAAGACGGATCTCGCCGTGCTTGAGGTCGTCAGCGACAAGCCGCTGCCATATGTGGAGCTTGGTGACAGCGAGCGCATTCGCGTCGGCGACTGGGTTGTCGCGATCGGAAATCCCTTCGGCCTTGGCGGATCGGTAACGGCGGGTATCGTCTCGGCGCTCAACCGTGATATCCATGCCGGTAATTACGACGACTTCATTCAGACGGATGCCGCCATCAATCGCGGCAATTCCGGCGGGCCGCTTTTCGACATGCAGGGCCGCGTCGTCGGCGTCAATTCCGCGATCATCTCGCCCTCGGGCGCTTCGGTCGGCATCGGTTTTGCCGTCCCGACGAGCACGGTGAAACCCGTGGTCGATCAGATCATGAAATATGGCGAGACGCGGCGCGGCTGGATCGGCGTGCGCATTCAGTCCGTCACGCCCGAGATTGCCGAAAGCCTCGGTCTTGGCGTTGCGCGCGGCGCGCTGGTTGCGGGCGTGAGCCCGGATGGGCCGGCATCGGCCGCGGGCATCGAAACGGGCGACATCGTTCTCGCTTTCAATGGCCGCACCATCAACGCGATGCGCGACCTGCCGCGCGTCGTGGCGGAGACGGACATTGGTTCCACGGTCGATGTGCAACTCTTCCGCGATGGCGAAACGCTGACACGCAAGATCGAAGTGGGGCGTCTCGAAGACGAAGAAGAGAAAGTCGCTCAATCCGCCCCGAAGGACGAGCCGGTGGAGAAGGCGACCGTGGTGCTCGGTCTGAGCCTCTCGGCGCTCAATGACGATCTTCGCCGCCGCTTCGGCGTTCCGGCGGAAACGGAAGGCGTGCTCGTCACGGATGTCGATCCGCTCGGTGCGGCGATCGAAAAGGGCATACGCCCCGGCGATGTGATCGTCGAAGTGGCGCAACGTCCCGTCTCGACGCCGGCAGATGTCGAGCGCATTGTCCTGTCGGAAGAGAAGGGCGGCCGGAGATCCGTCCTCCTGCGCATGTCGTCGGCTGGCGACATTCGCTTCGTGGCGTTGAGGCTCGGCGGGGAGTAGTTCCCGGCATAAAGTCGGTGTTGTCCGGTTAAGGGCAATTCCATTCGATGAAAGAGTATTTGTAGACCCTGAACTCAAATTTCATCGTCATGGCCCGCTTTATGCGGGCCATCCACGTCTTTGCGTCCTGGAATGGAAGAAAAGAAAGACGTGGATGACCCGGACAAGCCGGGTCATGACGGCTGTTTTAAACCTGTGTTCGGCCGACGCCTCAGCCCCCGATCTCTTCCTGCCTGTATCCCTGCATATAGAGAAGCGCCGTCAGGTCGCCATGGTCGATGCGGGCATGTGCCGCTTCCGCGACCACCGGTTTTGCGTGGAAGGCGACGCCGAGGCCGGCTTCGCCGATCATGGCGAGGTCGTTCGCGCCGTCGCCGACGGCAAGCGTTTCCTCTGGCTTCAATCCCAGTTCATCGCGCAGGCGGACCAGCGCTTCGAGCTTCGCCTCGCGCCCGAGAATCGGTTCGGCGATGCCGCCGGTGAGCTTGCCGCCCACGAAGATGAGCCGGTTCGCCTGATTGGTGTTGAAACCGACAGCATGCGCCACGCGCTCGGTGAAAAAGGTAAACCCGCCCGAGACGAGCGCGCAGGCATGGCCGTCATTGCGCATGGTCGCAACGAGCGCGCGCGCGCCGGGCGTCAGGGTGATGCGTTCGCGATAGACCTTTTCGAGCGCTTCGAGGGGCAGTCCCTTCAGCAGGCCGACCCGCTCGCGCAGCGCCGGCTCGAACTCGATTTCGCCGCGCATGGCGCGTTCGGTGATTTCGGAGATTTGCGGTTTGATGCCGCATTCGGCGGCGAGCTCGTCGATGCATTCCTGCTCGATGATCGTCGAATCCATGTCGGCGATCAGCAGTCGCTTGCGGCGGCCTTCCACGGCTTGCGCCGACAGGTCGATTTTCGCGCCCTTGAGCGCGCTGCGCGCTGCCGCCTCCGCCGCGGCCGGTTCGCCGTCGAAGGGAATATCGCAGGCAAGGTGCGCCGCCAGCCAGCCGGCCGTGCCGGGCGAGGGGAGGGCGCTTCGGGCCGCGTCCACATGCGCACTTGAAAGCGGCGTCGCTTTGTTGCCTATCAGGGTCAGGACGTATTTCATGTGACAGACTTTTTTCTCAACCAATGTCATGCCCGGGCTTGACCCGGGCATCCAGGAACCGCTCACTCAGCGTCTGATCGCTCTGGATTGCCGGGTCAAGCCCGGCAATGACGAGGAAGTTTGGTTTTGACCGATCCCATCCATATCGAACGTGCCGTTCTTATTGCAGGGCCGACCGCCAGCGGCAAGTCGGCGCTGGCGCTTGGCCTTGCCGAAAGGCTTGGCGGCGAGATCGTCAACGCCGACTCGATGCAGGTCTACAGCGAGATGCGGGTGCTGACCGCGCGGCCGTCCGAAGCGGAAGAAGCGCGCGTGCCCCATCACCTCTACGGCATCACGGACGCCGCTGCGCCGCTCTCGGCGGGCCGCTGGGCGGTGCTGGCGGCGGCGGCGATGCGCGAGATTGCGGGGCGCGGAAAGCTGCCCATCGTCGTCGGCGGCACAGGGCTTTATTTCCGGGCGCTTGTCGAAGGGCTCGCGCCCGTTCCCCAGATTCCGGCAAATATCAGGGAAGAAGTCCGGGCCGAGGTCGCGGAGGCGGGCCTCCATGCCCATGCGCTTCTCGCCGAAGCGGATCCCGCTCTCGCGGCCGGGATACGCCCCTCCGACAAGCAGCGCATCGCGCGCGGGATCGAGGTTCTCCGGGCCACGGGCCGCCCGCTCAGCGCCTGGCAGCAGGAGCCCCCGGAGCCTCTGGTCACTGGCCGCTTCGCCAGGATCGTGCTCGCGCCCGAGCGGGAGTGGCTCCGGGAGCGGATCGGCCGCCGTTTCGACCTCATGCTCGCCGAGGGCGCGCTGGCGGAGGCGGAAGCAATGGCCGCGCTCGACCTCGACCCCGCGCTCCCGGCCATGAAGGCATTGGGGCTCCGTCCCCTGATCGCCCATCTCTTGGGCGCCATTTCGCTCGAAGAGGCGGCGGAGGCCGGAAAGAAGGAGACCCGCGCCTACGCGAAGCGGCAGGAAACCTGGTTCCGGACGCAGATGATTGCGTGGAACACCTTTTCTACGCAAGATTCGGAAAGACTTGGTGATGAAATCTTTTCGTTTATTGACGATTTGGGGTTGACCCGGTTCTGAAGCGCGGCTAGGTTGCGCGCACTTTCGGCGGCAATGCGCGGAAAATGCCCGGGAATCCGGTGCTCGTGCAGGCCGCTTTGTTGTTTTTGCCTCCCGGCATTGCATGCCGAGGCGCATAAGGACCGGAACAATGGCGGCTCAGGAACTGACAGGCGCGGAAATCGTCATCAAGGCGCTGGTCGATCAGGGCGTAGACACGATCTTCGGCTATCCGGGCGGCGCCGTTCTCCCGATCTACGACGCGCTGTTCCAGCAGAACAAGATTCGCCACATCCTTGTCCGCCACGAGCAGGGCGCGGTTCATGCCGCCGAGGGCTATGCACGCTCGACCGGCAAGCCCGGCGTCGTTCTCGTCACCTCCGGGCCGGGTGCCACCAATGCCGTTACCGGCCTCACCGATGCGCTGATGGATTCCATCCCGATCGTCTGCCTCACGGGGCAGGTGGCGACGCATCTCATCGGCTCCGACGCCTTCCAGGAAGCGGACACGGTCGGCATCACGCGTCACTGCACGAAGCACAACTGGCTCGTGAAGTCTGCGCCGGAACTCGCGCGCGTCATGCACGAGGCCTTCTATGTCGCGACGCATGGCCGTCCCGGCCCCGTCGTCATCGACATTCCGAAGGACGTCCAGTTCGAGAGGGCCGAATATACCGTCTCGCCGCACATCACGCATCGCACCTACCGGCCGCGCATGAAGGGCGACATCGACAAGATCAGGGAAGCGGTCGATCTCATCGCGAACGCGAAGAAGCCCATGTTCTACACGGGCGGCGGCGTCATCAATTCGGGCACGGTTGCGAGCCAGTTGCTGCGCGAGTTCGTTCGTCTCACCGGCTATCCGATCACGTCGACGCTGATGGGTCTTGGCGCCTATCCGGCTTCGGACAAGCAGTGGCTCGGCATGCTCGGCATGCACGGCACCTACGAAGCCAACAACGCCATGCATGATTGCGACGTGCTCATCAATATCGGTGCGCGTTTCGACGATCGCGTGACGGGCCGTCTCGATGCCTTCTCGCCCCATTCGAAGAAGATTCACGTCGATATCGACGCTTCCTCGATCAACAAGAACGTCCGTGCCGATGTCGGCATCATCGGCGATTGCGCCCATGTACTCGAAGACATGCTGCGTATCTGGAAGTCGAAGGCACGGCGGCCGGACAAGGCGGCGCTCGCCGACTGGTGGAAGCAGATCGACATCTGGCGCGACCGCAAGTCGCTCTCCTACAAGACGAATGAGAACGTCATCAAGCCGCAGCAGGCGATCCAGCGCCTCTACGAAATGACGAAGGGCCGCGAGGTCTATGTCACGACGGAAGTCGGCCAGCACCAGATGTGGGCGGCGCAGCACTTCCATTTCGACGAGCCGAACCGCTGGATGACGTCGGGCGGCCTCGGCACGATGGGGTATGGCATGCCGGCGGCCATCGGCGCGCAGATCGCGCATCCGGACGCCCTCGTCGTCGACATCGCGGGCGAAGCCTCGATCCTGATGAACATGCAGGAACTCTCGACCGCCGTTCAGTTCATGCTGCCGGTCAAGATCTTCATCCTGAACAATGAATATATGGGCATGGTCCGCCAGTGGCAGCAGCTCCTCCATGAGGGCCGCTATTCCCACTCCTATTCGGACTCGCTGCCCGATTTCGTGAAACTGGCGGAAGCCTATGGCGCGACGGGCATCCGGGCCGAAAAGCCCTCCGAGCTCGATGCCGCGATCAAGAAGATGATCGAGACGCCCGGACCGGTCATGTTCGACTGCCGGGTCGACCAGCTCGAGAACTGCTACCCGATGATCCCGTCCGGCGCCGCCCATAACGAGATGATCCTGGGCGACGATCCGGACGGCGCGAGCGTGTCGGAAGAAGGAAAGATGCTGGTCTGACCCCTCATTTGTCATTGCCGGGCTTGACCCGGGGGTGACGAATAAGAGAGGGGAAAATAAAAGAACTCTTTCCACGGCGGCCCATTGCCACTACAGAGACGCGCATGAAAAAGGACGAGACAATCGAGCGGCACACCATTTCCGTACTCGTGGACAACGAGGCGGGGGTACTTGCGCGCGTGATCGGGCTCTTTTCGGGGCGGGGCTACAATATCGAGAGCCTCACCGTCGCCGAGGTGGACCAGGCCGAGCATACCTCGCGCATCACGGTCGTTACCTCGGGCACGCCCATGGTCATCGAGCAGATCAAGGCGCAGCTCGACCGGCTGGTGCCGGTCCACAGGGTGATGGACCTCACCGTCGAGGCGAAAGCGGTCGAGCGCGAAATGGCGCTCGTCAAGGTCGCGGGCACGGGGGAGAAGCGGGTCGAGGCGCTGCGCCTGTCGGATGCGTTCCGCGCCCGCGTGATCGACACGACGCATTCCTCCTTCATCTTCGAGGTGACGGGCGCGCCGGACAAGATCGATGCCTTTATCGGGCTCATGCGCCCGCTCGGACTGGTTGATGTGTCGCGGACCGGCGTGGTGGCAATCGCCCGCGGTCCCGAGGCGATGTGATTTAGAGACGAACCGAAGGAATAGAAACCATGCGCGTTTATTACGACCGCGACGCGGACGTGAACCTGATCAAGGGCAAGAAAGTCGCCATCATCGGCTATGGCAGCCAGGGCCATGCCCATGCGCTGAACCTGCGCGACTCGGGCGTCAAGGAAGTCGCCGTGGCGTTGCGCGCGGGCTCCGCCACCGCGAAGAAGGCGGAAGGCGAGGGCCTCAAGGTGATGACGGTCGCCGACGCCGCGAAGTGGGCCGACGTGCTCATGATGCTGACGCCGGACGAGCTGCAGGCCGACATCTATTATGCCGACCTGCATGACAACATGAAGCCGGGTTCGGCGCTGCTCTTCGCGCATGGCCTCAACATCCATTTCAACCTGATCGAGCCGCGCAAGGACATCGACGTCCTCATGGTCGCGCCGAAGGGCCCCGGCCACACGGTGCGTTCGGAATACAAGCGCGGCGGCGGCGTGCCCTCGCTCATCGCCGTCCATCAGGACGCGACGGGCAATGCGCATGATGTCGGCCTTTCCTACGCGTCGGCGAATGGCGGCGGCCGCGCCGGCATCATCGAGACGACCTTCCGCGAGGAATGCGAGACGGACCTTTTCGGCGAGCAGGTCGTGCTCTGCGGCGGTCTGGTCGAGCTCATCCGCGCCGGTTTCGAAACGCTGACGGAAGCCGGTTACGCGCCGGAGATGGCTTACTTCGAATGTCTGCACGAAGTGAAGCTCATCGTCGACCTCATCTATGAAGGCGGCATCGCCAACATGAACTACTCGATCTCGAACACGGCCGAGTATGGCGAATACGTCACCGGCCCGCGCATCATCACGGCGGAAACCAAGGCCGAGATGAAGCGCGTGTTGAACGACATTCAGTCCGGCAAATTCACGCGCGACTGGATGCTCGAGAACAAGGTCAACCAGACGAGCTTCAAGGCGACGCGCGCGCATGCCGCCGCTCACCCCATTGAGGAGGTGGGTGCCCGCCTTCGCGAGATGATGCCGTGGATTTCGGCGAACAAACTCGTAGACAAGGACAAGAACTGACGCGATCTCGCATCAGCCCGACGATACATGGGGCCCTCCGCGAAGATCGCGGGGGGCCCTTTCCTTTTCAGGAGAGGTCACATGCCTCCATCATTCGCACCTCACGGTGCCGCCGTCGCCTTCCTGCACACGGCGGCGCTCCATATCGAAACCTTCGAGCGGCTTCGCGACGAGATCGCGCCGGGCCTCCGGCTCACGCATGTCGTGCGCGAGGATCTGCTGGCCGCCACCGAAAAGGCGGGCGGTCTCACGCCTGCCATTTCGCTGCGCACGCAGGAAGCCCTGCTCGCGCTTGGCCATGGCGGGGCGCGTGTCGTCGTCTGCACCTGTTCGACGCTCGGCGCGGAAGCCGAGAAGGCGGCGGGCGAGGCGGAAATTCCGGTCATGCGCATCGACCGGCCGATGGCGGACCGTGCGGTGCGTGAGGGAAGGCGCATCGGCATCTGCGCGGCGCTCGCGCCCACGCTCCAGCCCACGCGCGCGCTTCTCGAAAGCTCGGCTGCCCGCGCGGGCCGCGACGTGGAGCTGCGCGAGTTCCTGTTCGACGATGTCTGGCCTGCTTTCCGCGCGGGCCGTCTCGACGACTACCACGCCGGCATCGCCGCGCGTCTCGGCGAGGCGGCGGCGCATGTCGATCTTCTGGTGCTGGCGCAGGCGTCGATGGCGCCCGCCGCGCGCCTCGCGGGCGAGCTCGCCGTGCCGGTGCTGTCGTCTCCGCGCATCGGTTTCACGGAAGCTGCAAGGATTGCAGGGGTGAGGGCGGGTGAGGCTGCCTGAATCAAAGTGTCATGCCCGGGCTTGACCCGGGCATCCAGGAGCCGCTTGCGCTGTCCCGTGTTGCTCTGGACCCCCGGGTCAAGCCCGGGGGTGACGAATGTGAGGATGAAAAATCTTCACCCCACTTCCATTCCGGCTTTCGCGGTCTGCTGCTCGACGATCGCGTCGATCTCGCGAAGCAGCTCGCCCCAGGCGGCATCCGTCTCGGCGTTCCACTCGCTGCCCAGGACCTCGGCAAAACAATCCCTCACGACACGGAAGAATGTCGCGAAGACGGTGGGCGGAACGCCGAAGCCCGAGTGATTGGTGAGTTCGCTCTGGATGAGCGTGCGCGCATAGCCGCGGGGACCGAGAAGGTCGAACACGCAGTCGAGCGCCTCGGCCAGCATGTGCCCCTGCGCGCTGCCGTCCCGGTCGAGAATGAACAGCGGTTCCATCTCCGGCTGTTCGGCAAAGAGCCGCGCATAGACGAGGGGGCTCGGATCGCCCGCCACATCCGCCACGCGCTCGATGGAATTTTCGATGAGCTGCTTATGTTGTTCGCTCAGGCTCATGGGTGCTTCTCCCTTGTTTTTCTGTTTTGAAGAAGACTACACCATCAGTGTCATCCTGGCGAAAGCCGGGAACGGCGGCGGCGAATTGTGTGTTTGCGGTTCGCTCCCTGCCTCCCAACTTCGTCATGCCCGGACTTGATCCGGGCATCCAGAAGCCGCCGCTAGGCGGCGTCCATCTTCGAAAAACCTTTTGTGCTGGGGTCGCGGGAAGGGTTGTTGTGAAGCGAGACGGCGCGTTCCGCGCCTTCTGGACCCCCGGGTCAAGCCCGGGGGTGACAAAGAAAGATGGGAAGAAGAACGTTCAAACCTACCCGTAAACCATCCCGTGCCAGCCGGCGCGGTCGAAGGGCGACCAGTCGCCTTCCGCCTGCGCGAGGCGGTCGGCGACGGCCCAGAGCACGAGCGGGTTGAAGCCCATGCCGAGATGCGTCGCGGGAACCTCGATGTTTTCCGTCTGCTCCGAAGGCTGCTCGCGGCAGGCTTCCCACGAGACGATGCCGTCGCTGCGTGAATAGATGGACGAGCAGGGAACCGGTGGCGGCACACGGCGGCGCGCGGCGGCATCCGGTTTCCTCGTGCCGTCCACGGCGATGTCCGAACCGAAAGGGCTGCCCAGCGTCACCACCTGGCGCACCGCATAGGGAAATTCCCTCGCCAGTTCACGCGCGAAGATGCCGCCAAGGCTCCAGCCGACAATGCTGATGCGCCGTCCATAGCGTTCATGCAGTTCCGTCAGCCGCGCGCGCAGCTTCTCGTGCAGTTCCCGGCTCGGGCCCCAATTGTGGCCCTGTTTCCAGGGATGGGCGGCATAGCCGAGTTCTTCCAGATAGCGGCGGATGACGATGGTCGATTCGTCGCCCGTCAGCACGCCGGGCAGCACCAGCACGGCGTGTCCGTCGCCGCGCGGTGCGGCGAGCAGCGCCGGGATCGCGGGCGCCAGCGCGCCGAGTTCGGCGAAGATGCGCAACTCGCCAAGACGCGACAGCCAGCCCGGCTCGCGGGACTGATTTTCGTCGTCGTGCAGATCGCCCCAGCTATCGAATGTGTAGGCCATTGCCACCCCTTGCCGCGTTGGCGCCCATCATACTGCATCGCAGCATGAAAAAGGAGATGAATTTTCCGGGAGGTAGCGCCCGTGGATAACTCGCCCTCTCAATCGTCATGACCCGGCTTGTCCGGGTCATCCACGTCTTTCTCTTCGTCATTTCCTTGTCGCCAAGACGTGGATGGCCCGCATGAAGCGGGCCATGACGACTTGGGGTAGAGGGAACAATCCGATCTTGCAACAGCTTGACGGGAACGTTCAAGCCGGATCATGACGAGAAAGAACAGTGACCTGTGTACCTAGCGCTCGCTCGCATGTTCGTGGTCCGGGCAGTCCTCTTCCTCGATCTGGACCGTCGCATGGCCGATGCCGAATTCCGAGGCGAGCCGTCCCTTGATGTCCCCGAGCGCCTTGCCTGCGTCGGTTCCGGGTGTGAGTTGCGCGTGAAGGGTCGCAACCGCGCGTCCCGTGCCGAGCGACCACGCATGCACATGATGCACGTTGCAGACGCCGGGCACATTGCCCATCAGGTCTTCGGCGATCGTTTCGCCGCCCGCGCCTTCGGGCGACCCTTCCATCAATATGTGCGCGCTTTCCTTCGTGATGCCGATGGCGCTTCGCAGGATCAGCAGCGCGACGAAGACGGAGAGGATGGGGTCGGCGATGGTGTAGCCCGTTCCCATGATGATGAGGGCGGCGGTAATCGCCGCGACGGAGCCGAGCAGGTCGCCCATGACATGCAGCGCCGCGCCGCGCATGTTGAGATTGTCCTCGCCGCCATGCAGCAGCTTGAAGGCGATGATGTTGACGAGAAGACCCGCCGCGGCAATCGCGAGCATCGGCACGCCGAGCACCGGCGCGGGTTCCATGATGCGGCCCACGGCTTCCACGACGATCCAGGCCACGACGCCGAGCATCACGATTCCGTTCGCGAAGGCGGCGAGAATTTCCGCGCGCGCATAGCCATAGGAGCGCGCCGCGTCCGCCGGGCGGCGCGCCAGCCGCGTCGCGATGAAGGCAAGCATCAGCGCGCCCGTGTCGGTCAGCATATGGCCGGCATCGGCGAGCAGCGCGAGCGAACCGGACAAGATGCCGCCCGCCGCTTCGAGTACCATGAAGCCACCCGTCAACCACATCGCGAACATCACGCGCTTCTCGTTGCCGAGCCCGTGCGAGTGGTGGTCATGCGAGTGGCTATGCGAATGATCGTGGCTGTCGTGACTGTGGTTATGCGCGGTCATCTTTCTTTCCTCCCACCCTCCCCTTGGGATTCCTCTGCAAAAGAGGGTAGCGGCTGGCGTTGATTG
>NZ_BTVP01000013.1:0-33796 GCF_045863935.1 Parvibaculum sp.
TGTTGATTTCCGTCCTTGCCCGGCCATTCTGCCTCACGAAGATTTCTTCGCGATCAAACGAAAAGCGGGACGGCCGTAAGTGGCCGTCCCGCCTGTCACTTTAGGCAGTGTTTCAGGCTTGTTCTACTCAAAACCACCAGTTACCCGAACGGCTGGCCGGAAACCGGAGGCGCTTCAAATCTCGAAACCCGAAGAAGGATTACTTCTTGACGGCGGCGACGCCCGATTCGCGCTGGGCGCGCTTGCGGGCGAGCTTGCGGGCGCGGCGGATCGCTTCGGCCTTTTCGCGGGCACGCTTCTCGGAGGGCTTCTCGTAGAAGTTCCGGAGCTTCATTTCGCGGAACACGCCCTCACGCTGAAGCTTCTTCTTCAGAGCTTTCATGGCCTGGTCGACGTTGTTATCGCGAACGAGTACCTGCACGGGCTGATCCTGCTTTCGATTCAATAAGTTAGTCGCGGGAACCGGCTTCCCGGACCCGCGAGAGCCGCTTATCTAGCAAAGCTTGGACCCTTTGTCCACTCTTGGCCCCGGAAAAGCTGGCATTTTGAGGCTGTGCCTCATCCTCTGGCCCGCGTTCATTTTTCGCCTGCGGCGCTGGGGCCGGTTGCCGCCATGCCCGGCCCGCCTCATATTCCCCTCATGGCCATACGCAAGATCGCCCGCATGGGCCACCCGGTGCTCAAGGGGGTGGCAAAGCCCGTTCCGGACCCCACAGCTCCGGAAGTGAAGGCGCTTGTCCGCGACATGATCGAGACCATGATCGATGCGAACGGGGCGGGGCTCGCCGCCCCACAGGTCTATGAGCCCTGGCGAATCGTCGTCTTCCAGGCGCCGCCCGAGCGTGCGCCGGAGGAGATCGACGAGGCGGAGGCATTCGACCACACGGCGCCTCTCACCGTTCTCATCAATCCGGAAATCGAGATCCTGACGGAAGAGATGGAGAAGGGCTGGGAAGGCTGCCTCTCGGTGCCGGGCCTTCGCGGCGCGGTGCCGCGCTACACGGCGTTGTGCTACAGGGGCGTGTCGCTCACCGGCGAGCGGATCGAGCGCGTCGCGCGCGGCTTTCATGCCCGCGTCGTGCAGCATGAATGCGACCATCTCGACGGCATCCTCTATCCGCAGCGAATGGACGATCTCGGCGAACTCATCTTCGAGACAGAGGCGAGGGCCTGGGCGGCTGCGCATCAGTCCGCTCAAGACGCGGAAGAAACAGACGAGGAGAAGGCGGATGCCTGAGAAATCCACAACGAAGAAGCGCCCCGGCCTCGGCG
This sequence comes from Parvibaculum sp., assembly GCF_045863935.1. Taxonomy (GTDB): domain Bacteria; phylum Pseudomonadota; class Alphaproteobacteria; order Parvibaculales; family Parvibaculaceae; genus Parvibaculum. Next base: position 1,273 of record NZ_BTVP01000013.1, read on the forward strand.
GCGGTTCGGGCAAGGCGAAACCGGACAGGCTCGATCTCGCGCGGATGAAAATTCTCGAGGCCGCGCTGCCGCATGTCGCCTTCGACGGCTGGACGCCGCGCCTCCTCGCCGATGCGGCGCAAGCGGCGGGCGTTCCCCATGGCGAGATGCGGCTTGCCTTTCCCTCGGGCGTGCTTGATCTCGTCGACTATTTTCTCGAAGACGGCGACCGCCGGATGGGAGAGGCGCTCGCGCGCGAGGATATCGGCGCGATGAAGGTCCGTGAACGGATCACGCTTGCCGTGCGCACGCGCATCGAGGTCGATCTCCATTCCCGCGAGGCGGTGCGCCGTGCGGTCACCATGCTGGCGCTGCCGACATCGGGCACGCTCGGGCCCCGGGCACTCTATCGCACGGTCGATGCGATCTGGCGCGCCGTTGGCGATACGTCGACCGATTTCAATTTCTATACAAAGCGCGCAACGCTGGCGGGCGTCTTCTCGTCGGTATCGCTGACCTGGTTCTCGGACGACAGTGAGAATTACGCGCGCACCTGGGCTTTTCTCGACCGTCGCATCGAGGATGTCATGCGCATCGAACGCGTGAAGGCGGGTGTGAAAGGCATCGCGGCGAAGCTGCCGGACCCCGTGTCTCTGCTCGGGCGGCTGCGCTACGGGCGCGGGTGAGAGAAAAGTACGCGGTCCCGGATTTCCCCCCCCTCATTTCGTCATGGCCCGCTTTATGCGGGCCATCCACGTCTTGTCATGACCGATGGAGAAAGACGTGGATGACCCGGACAAGCCGGGTCATGACGTGAGTAGATAGGTGCGACGGTGAACTTGTTCTGTCTGCTCAGCCCGGCGTACCGAAGCCGACATCGATCCAGACCATCCGGGCGATCTCGCTCGCGAAATTCGGCCTGTCGGCCGTTCCGTCATAGCGCTCCGCATTCTCCGGCGTATGCACGCTGACGATGCGGGGCGGCTTGCCCGCTGGGCCCTTCAGCGGCAGGTAGAGGCTCTGTACATGCGCGACGCGCCCGGAGGGATAATGCGCGAGGTAGCGCACCTGCCAGCCGCAGGGACGCCAGGCGACCTCATGCATGTCGCGCGAGCACTGGCGGCGATAGGACGGATCGACGAAATCGAGGAGGTTCTTGCCCGTCGCGTCATATCCGAGCCGCTCGGCGATGGCCGTGCCGACCAAGCGGTGAGCGATGTCGTCGGGGGCGTTCACGTTGAAGATCGTTATGTCGGCGAGCCAGCTTCGCACCGCCGCCGGATCGAAGTCCGACGCCGCCGGAATACCGCCCTCGCGCGGCAGGCTCAGCCAGTACTGGAACAGATCCGTGTGCAGGCGCGGGCCGAGAATCGGCGCGGTTGCCGCTTCGCCGGCGCTCGGCGGCAGCTCCGCCATGAAGCGCTGTGTTTCGTCCGCAGCTTCATCTGCCAGCACGCCAACGGCGCGGTCCATTGGACCCCTTCCTTTCCCAGGCCGGTGCGGCTTTGCCGCGCCCCGCGTGGAATTCGCGTTTTCCCGCCGTCTACAGTGGAAGCTTGACGTTAAGAAGGGGTAACCGGCGGGCGTTTTCCGAGCGGGTATAGCCGCGTTACATGGCCCATCTTGCGGCCGGGGCGTGCTTCCCGCTTGCCGTAGAGATGGATGGCCGTGTCCGGTTCCGCGGCGAGCCTTTCCCAGCCGTCCACCTCGTCGCCGATGAGGTTCGTCATCACGGCGTCCGAATGGCGGCGCGGGTTCGCGAGCGGCCAGCCGCAGACGGCGCGCATATGCTGTTCGAACTGGCTCACCGCGCAGGCGTCCATCGTCCAGTGGCCGGAATTGTGAACGCGCGGCGCGATCTCGTTGACGAGGAGGCGGCGCTTGTTGCCCGCCTCCGGCAGCAGGAACATCTCCACGCCCATCACGCCCACATAGTCGAGTTCGTTCGCGATGCGCGCGGCGATGGCGCAGGCTTCGTCCGCGAGCGCGGGCGTCAGCGCGGCGGGTGCGAGCGTGCGGTCGAGGATGTGGTTCTTGTGGATGTTCTCGACGGGGTCGTAGGCCGCCGTCTCGCCATCTGCCCCGCGCGCGACGACAACGGAAATCTCGCGCTCGAAAGCAACGAAGCCTTCGAGGATCGCGGGCTGGCGGCCGATCTCGCCATAAGCCGCGAGCGCGTCGCCGGGCGCGGCAATCTTCGCCTGGCCCTTGCCGTCATAGCCGAAGCGCCGCGTCTTCAGCACGCTCGGTGTGCCGATCTTCGCCACCGCTTCGTTCAGGCTCGCCTCGTCCGCGACATCGGCGAAAGGCGCCGTCAGGATGCCGTGGGAGGTGAGGAAGCTCTTCTCGACATGCCGGTCCTGCGCGGTCGCAAGCGCGCGTGCGCCCGGCCGCACGATGCCGTGCTCGGAGAGAATGCGCGCCGTCTCCGCCGGCACATTCTCGAATTCGTAGGTGACAGCATCGACGCTTTCGGCGAAGCTGGCGAGCGCCGCCTCGTCCTCATAGGCCGCGCGGGTGACATGCGCGGCGACTTCGGCGGCAGGCACGTCGTCGTCGGGACAATAGATGTGCGCGTGCAGGCCCATCTCCGCGGCGGCGCTTGCCAGCATCCGGCCAAGCTGCCCGCCGCCCAAAATCCCGATCGTGCCGCCGGGGGGTATGACGCCGTTCTTAGCCACCGCAAACTTGCTCCGTACGGGAAACAAAAATAACCACCCTCCCCTCGGGGAGGGTCGAAAAATCAGTGCGCAGCAAATGATTTTTCGGGGCGGGGGGCGTGGGCACGAACCTGACCCCGCCCCGAAATTTGTCTCGCTGACGCGAACCAAATTTCGACCCTCCCCGAAGGGGAGGGTGGAATGGGGAGCATGTCATGTGTCGCACCGCCGCCACTACCTCTCCTGCGGCTTGTCGCCCACAGCGTCCGTCTGCTTCGCGCGGTAAGCGTCGAGCCGCTTTGCCAGCGCCTCGTCCGACAGCGCCAGCACGGCGGCGGCGAGCAGCCCGGCATTCTTCGCGCCCGCCTCGCCGATGGCGAGCGTGCCGACGGGAATGCCGCCCGGCATCTGCACGATGGAGAGAAGGCTGTCCTGGCCCGACAGCGCCTTCGACTGCACGGGCACGCCGAACACGGGCAAAGGCGTCAGCGAGGCCGTCATGCCCGGCAGATGCGCCGCGCCGCCCGCGCCCGCGACGATGACCTTGAGGCCGCGCGCCTTCGCCGTCTTTGCATAGTCGACCATGCGTTCGGGTGTTCTGTGCGCGGAAACGATGCGCGCCTCGTAAGCCACGCCCAGCGCGTCCAGCGCGTCCGCCGCGTGGCGCATGGTCGGCCAGTCGGACTGGCTCCCCATGATGATGCCGACCAGCGGCTTCCTTGCGGATTTTGCAGGCGCTTTCGCCTGCTTCGCGCCCGTTTTCTTCGCAGCCATCCGTCTCCGCGCCTCGCGGTCTGGCGGGGTTTCTGGACCCCCGCCGGTTTCGGAAAGCGAGGGAGTATAGGCATGGAGGCCGAGTTGGCAAGGAGCGCAGAAAGGCCGCGGAAAGCCTCGACTTTGCCTCCTCAGCCCCTCACGGCTCCACGATATTGAAGTTCGGCTTCGGGGCCTCGATCAGTCCCGTGAGCGCCTCGTACAGCGCGGCGTCGCCGTCCACCTCGATGGCGCCCTTCTCGATGAAGTCCGCCACCGGGAAGCCCGCCAGCAGCGTCAGCAGCAGCTCCATCCGCGTCATCGTCACCGTCGCGCCCGCTTTCGTATCCTCGATGCCTTCCTCGTGGATCAGCACGCCGTTCGCCACCGTGACGAGGTGCTTCTCGTCGCGATCGGTGAGGCGGATGTTGACCATGAAGTTCAGGCCCTCGGCTTTCGCCGGGTTCACGCGCACGGCCGCCACGTCGAGCAGCATCGGCGTCGTGGTCGCGGAGAGAACGTCTGCATTGGCCGCCACGGGGGCAAGGTTCGCGACGCCTTCCGTCAGTTCCTGCGCGCCGGTGAGGTAGATATTGCGCCAGGTGCCCGCTTCCGCTTCGTAGCCGAGCTGCGTGTAGACCGCGGCGAGCTGTTCGCGCGCCTCGCGGTCGGAGGCGTCGTTGAAGACGGCATGGTTCAGAAGCGTCGCCGCCCAGCGAAGCTCGCCCGCCGTCGCGGCATCGGCGGCGCGCGCCTTCACCGCCTGCTGTCCGCCCATGGCTTCCACATAGCGTTTGGCGGCGGGCTCGGGCGGCAGCGGGTTCAGGTTCGCGGGGTTTGCGTCGTACCAGCCGATATAGCGCTGATAGATCGCCTTCGAATTGTGGCTCGTCGTGCCGTAATAGCCGCGATTGTACCACTGCTTCGCCAGCACATCCGGCAGCTTCAGCACTTCCGCGATCTCCGCCGCCACAAGCCCGGTATTCATCAGGCGGATCGTCTGGTCGTGCAGGAATTTGTAGGCGTCGCGGTGGTTCGCGAGAAAGGTCACGATCTCTTCGGTGCCGAAGCGGGGAATGCCATGCGCGGCGAACATCACGTCGCTTTCGCCCGCGAACAGGCGGATCGACTCGGTGAGGTAGTCCGCCCATGCCTTCGCATCGCGCACCAGCGCGCCGCGCGCGGGCAGCAGGTTGTGCATGCACAGGTTCGCATTCTCCGCCATGAACACCGCGCGGTGGTCCGGCAGGAAGAAGTTCATCTCGGCGGGTGCTTCCGTGCCCGGCGTGATCTGGAAGACCATGCGCACATTGCCCACGGTCAGTTCCTGCCCCGTATGCGTGATGTCGATGGTCGGCGCGATCAGTGAGGGCGTGCCCATGGACGGCTTCGGTCCGAGGCCCGACGTCGCCTCTCCGCAGCAGCCATGCTTCAGCGTCAGGCCGAACTGGTAGCGCGCGCGGCGCAGCATCGCGGGCCCCGCGATGATGTTTTCCGACACCGCCTCCTTCAGGAAGCCCGCGGGTGCGATGATCGAGACCTTGCCGGCCGCCACGTCGGCCGCGTTGGTCACGCCGCCCACGCCTGCATAATGGTCGGCATGGGAGTGCGAATAGATGACGGAGATGACGGGCTTGTGACCGAGGTTCTCGCTCACGAGCTCATAGGCCGCGCGCGCCGCCTCCACGCTCGTCAGCGGGTCGACCACGATCCAGCCGTCGCCTGCGTCGATGAAGGTCACGGTCGATACGCAGAAGCCGCGCACCTGGTAGATGCCGTCCATCACCTTGAAGAGCCCGTGCTTGGTCAGGATCTTCGCCTGGCGGCGCAGGCTCGGGTTCACGGTCTCGCCGGTCCTGTCGTCCTCGAGATAGTCATAGGCCGTCAGGTCGAAGGCCGGGCCGTCGCCCGTATCGCGCGGGATCACCGGGTCTTTCCGCGTCGCGATGAAGCCGCGCTCGGCAAACTCGAAATCGCGGCGGTCGTCCGCGGCGACGAGCTGGCGGACTTCTTCAAGGGCTTTGCTGGCAGCGGACTGTTGCGCGGACATGGGCTTCCTCCCGTTGGGTTTGACGGGAAGCTAGCCGGGCTCTTCCCGGTCAATTGTTACATTGGTTACATTCATGGATATGCCCGGCATGGCGCTTCCGCCCGAAGAGTGGCATTTTGGGTCCCGTGAATCGGAGCCAGAAAGGCGACAGGAAGAGCCTCATGAAGATCGGTGACGGCAAACCGGTGGGCGGCGTTTCCCGGCTCTCCCCGCGCGAACGCGTGAGGGTGCGGGATGGTGCTGCCTCCTCCGGCAGTGCCGCCGTCAGCGACAGCGCCAGCATCATGGGTATCCCCGAAGCCGAGCTCACGCCGCGCGTGCGCGATGCGCTGATGGAACTCATGGGCGAGGTGGACAGTTTGCGCCGCGAGGTGTCGGGCCTGCGCGAGCGGCTGCGCGAGAGCGAGCAGCTTGCCGACCGCGATCCCCTGATCCCCGTGCTCAACCGCCGGGCTTTCGTGCGCGAACTCAGCCGCGTCATCGCCTATGGCCGCCGCTACGGCGACCCGGCGGGGCTCGTCTATTTCGATATCGACAATTTCAAGCAGGTAAACGACGCGCATGGCCATGCCGCGGGCGATGCCGCGCTTCACCATCTTGCGAAACTCGTGCTCGGCCATGTGCGCGAGACGGATATCGTGGGGCGGCTCGGCGGGGACGAACTCGGCCTCATCCTTGTACGGACGGACGAGGTGGCGGCGCAGGCGAAGGCGTCTTCTCTGTCCGACCTCGTTGCCCGCCAGCCGCTGCGCTACGGGGGCAGCGAAATTCGCCTGTCGATCTCCGTCGGCGCCGTCGCCTTCACCGGCGATGACGGGCCCGACGATGCGCTCGCCCGCGCCGACCGCGCCATGTACGAGGCCAAGCGCAAGGGCGAGTGAGGTCAGGCAATGATATCCGGCAGCAGGATGTCCTCGATTTCCTGGATGCGGTCGCGGAGCTGCAGTTTCTTTTTCTTCAGCCGCTTGATCTGGAGATGGTCCGGCAGGGGCAGCGCCCCGAGCGCGTAGATCGCGTCGTCGAGGTCACGATGCTCTTCCTTGAGCCCCGCGAGTGTTTGGCGAAGCTCCTGTTCTTCCTGTTCGGTCATCTTGTGTCCGGTAAGGCGGGGCACCGCCGCAGGCGCCAAGGCAAAGGTTTTAGCGCGGTGGCCGCGCGACCGGCAAGCGGGAAGCGTTCAGGCCTTTGGTTTGCCGCCGGGGCGCTTTCCGGCGCCGGAGGGTTTGACCGGGCTGCGGCGGCCCTCCTTCAGGTCCTCGCCCCAGCGCTTCGTCGGGCCGAGGTCGAGGTCGAAGAGGTCGAGTGCGCGCGCCGCCGTCTGCGTCACGAGTTCGTCGATGCTTGCGGGCTTCGCATAGAGGCCGGGCACGGGCGGGGCGATCACCGCGCCCATTTCGGAAAGCTGCGTCATTGTGCGCAGATGGCCCGTGTGAAGCGGCGTCTCGCGCACCATCAGCACGAGGCGGCGGCGCTCCTTCAGCACCACATCGGCCGCCCGCGTCAGCAGCGAGGCGGTCACGCCCGTCGCGATTTCCGACATGGTGCGGATGGAGCAGGGCGCGACGATCATGCCCATCGTCTTGAAGGAGCCGCTTGCGATCCCCGCGCCGATGTCGTCCACCCGGTAGCGCGTATGGGCAAGCTTTTCGACATCCTTCGCCTTCAGCCCCGTCTCGTAGCCGAGCGTCATCTCGGCCGCCCTGGTGATGACGAGATGCGTCTCGACGCCCGCTTCCTTCAGGAGCTCCAGTACGCGCACGCCATAGGCGACGCCCGACGCGCCGGAGATTCCGACGATCAGGCGGGGCGCGGTCCCGCCGCGGGACTTCCGGAAACTGTTGCCGGGGGTTCTGGTCATAATGCCAAAGACTTACACGGAACTGGCGATTTTTGCGAGAGGACGTTCGACACGGACCCGAAAAGGAGTCACAATTTTGTCGTCTCTGGCTTAACGAAAGGACGGAATGAGATGGCTTTGGAGTCTCACATTGCCGAGCTTCGTGATCGACATAAGGCTCTTGAACAGGAGATCGACCACCAGACGCATCACCCCAGCAGCGACGATCTTCGCATCGCTGAACTCAAGAAACAGAAACTGAGGTTGAAGGAGGAAATCGAAAAGCTTTCCTCTCGCGCCGCCTGAAAGCGGCGACACCGAAACAGGAGTTTCAGCGCCGGGCCCTTGAGCCCGGCGTTTTGCATGAAGGGGAGGGTGACGCTTTCCATCTCACTTTAGTGTCATTGCCGGGCTTGACCCGGCAATCCAGTAGGCGCGGAACGCGCCGTCCCGTTTCGCAAAGACTCTTCCGGCTGCTTTCCGGCCAGCCGGTATTGCGGTTCCTTACCCTGGACCCCCGGGTCAAGCCCGGGGGTGACGTACTTATATATTTTGCCTCTGCGGCTCTGCGTGCAAACCCGTCCTCTAAAGCCCCTCCGCCTGCTCCCGCAGCTTGAATTTCTGCACCTTGCCGGTCGAGGTCTTCGGCAGGTCCGTGAACACCACCGTCTTCGGGCATTTGAAATGCGCGAGGTTCTGGCGGCAATAATCGATTACGTCCTTTTCGGTGAGGTTCGCGCCCGTGCGCAGTGTCACGAAGGCGCAAGGGGTCTCGCCCCATTTCTCGTCCGGCCGCGCCACGACGGCGGCCTCGATGATATCGGGATGCTTGTAGAGCGTGTCCTCGACCTCGATGGACGAAATGTTCTCGCCGCCCGAAATGATGATGTCCTTCGAGCGATCCTTGAGCTGAATATAATTGTCCTTGTGCCAGACGCCGAGATCGCCCGAGTGGAACCAGCCGCCCACAAAGGCCTCGGTCGTCGCCTTCGGGTTCTTCAGGTATCCCTTCATCACCACATTGCCGCGGAACATGACCTCGCCCATGGTCTCGCCGTCGCGCGGCACCTCTTCCATCGTCTCCGGGTCGCGCACCGAAATCCCTTCCAGCACGGCATAGTTCACGCCCTGGCGCGCCTTCACTTCGGCGCGCTTGTCCGTTTCGAGCAGGTCCCATTCGTCGTGCCAGGCGTTTACGACCGCCGGGCCATAAGTCTCGGTGAGCCCGTAGACATGGATCACGTTGAAGCCTTCCGCTTCGAGCTTGCGGATCGTCGCGGCGGGCGGCGGCGCGGCGGCAGCGAAATAGTTCACCGTGTTCGGCAGCGGTTTCTTTTCGTCAGCCGTCGCGTTGATCAGGAAGCCCATCACGGTCGGCGCGCCGGCCATATGCGTCACGCCGTGATCGGCGATGGCGCTGAAGATGTTCGCCGCCGTCACGCGGCGCAGGCACACATGCGTGCCCGCGACGACGCTCAAGGACCAGGTGAAGCACCAGCCGTTGCAATGAAACATCGGCACCGTCCAGAGATAGACGGAACTTCCCGTCATGCCCGCCGTCACGATATTGCCCATCGCCAGCAGATAGGCGCCTCGATGGTGATAGACGACGCCTTTCGGATTGCCGGTCGTGCCGGACGTATAATTGAGGGAAATCGCCTGCCATTCGTCGGCGGGCAGTTGCCAGTCGAAATGCGCATCGCCGCCGCGGATGAAGTCCTCATACTCCGCCTCGCCGATGCGAACGCCCGGTCCGTCATATTCCGTGTCGTCGATATCGATGACGACGGGCTTCACCGTCGCATGCGTCAGCGCGTCCTTGACCAACCCGGAGAATTCGCGGTCCACGAAGACCATCTTCGCCTCGCCGTGATCGAGGATGAACCCGATCGCCGCCGCATCGAGCCGCGTGTTGATCGTGTTGAGCACCGCCCCCGTCATCGGCACGCCATAATGCATTTCGAGCATCTCCGGCGTGTTCGGCGCGATCACCGCCACCGTGTCGCCAAGGCCGATGCCGCGCTCGCTCAGCGCCGAGGCCAGCTTGCGGCAGCGCGCATAAAGCTCCCCGTAGTTCCGCCGGAGCCCCCCATGCACCACGGCGACCTTCTCGGGATAGACCTCCGCCGCGCGCTTCAGAAAACTCAACGGCGACAGCGGCTGATGGTTCGCCGGGTTCCGGTCGAGATCGGTTTCATAGGGGTTCGTCGTCATGGAATGTCTCTCGGCCATCGGGAGGGAAGGAAGCTGGCCCTACGTTACTCAGGGGGTGGAAGCGCGGCAAGGCGGGGAGCCAGACGCCGCATGAATCTCCCCGCCTCCCGTGCTAAAACCTCCCCAACAACGAAAATGACGGGGAGCGGTATCATGGGACGCTACAGGGACACTTACGACGCCTGGAAACAGGACCCGGAAGGCTTCTGGGCGGAGGCGGCCAGGGAGATCGACTGGTTCAAGCCGGCCACGCAAATCCTCGAAGTCAAAAACGGCCTGTCGCGCTGGTTCGTCGGCGCGGAGACGAATTCCTGCTGGAACGCGCTCGACCGCCATGTGAAGGCGGGGCGCGGGGCGCAGACGGCGCTCATCTATGACAGCGCCATGCTTGGCCGCGTGAAGAAATTCACTTACGCCGAACTCCTCGACAAGGTCGCGACCTTCGCGGGCGTGCTGCAATCCCACGGCATAACGAAGGGCGACCGCGTCCTCATCTACATGCCGATGGTGCCGCAGGCCGCCGTCGCCATGCTCGCCTGCGCGCGGCTGGGCGCGATCCATTCCGTCGTCTTCGGCGGTTTCGCCGCGAAGGAGCTTGCGACGCGCATCGACGATGCGAAGCCGAAGCTCATCGTCTCGGCGTCGTGCGGGCTCGAGCCCGGCCGCGTCGTTCCTTACAAGCCGCTCATGGACAAGGCGATCGAGATGAGCGCCCACAAGGTTTCCGCCACCATCGTCTTCCAGCGCGAGATGGAAAAGGCGGCGCTCGTCGCGGGCCGCGATTTCGACTGGAAGGCGGAGATGGACAAGGCCGATGCCGCCGGCGCGAAACCGGCATGCGTGTCCGTCGCCGCGACCGATCCGCTCTATGTGCTCTACACGTCCGGCACCACCGGCAAGCCCAAGGGCGTCGTCCGCGACAATGGCGGCCACATGGTGGCGCTCAAATGGTCGATGAAGAATGTCTACGACATCGACCCCGGCGACACCTTCTGGGCGGCGTCGGATGTCGGCTGGGTCGTCGGCCATTCCTACATCGTCTATGCGCCGCTCTTTCACGGCTGCACCACCATCCTCTTCGAGGGCAAGCCCGTCGGCACGCCGGACGCCGGCACCTTCTGGCGCGTCATCGCGGATCATGGCGTCAAGGCGCTCTTCACCGCGCCGACCGCTTTCCGCGCCATCCGCAAGGAAGATCCGAAGGCCGAGCTCATCGCCCAATACGACCTGTCGAAATTCGAGGTGCTCTATCTCGCGGGCGAGCGAGCCGATCCCGACACGATCCAATGGGCGGAGAAGGCGCTTTCCGGCCGCCCCGTCATCGATCACTGGTGGCAGACCGAAAGCGGCTGGCCGATGGTCTCGAACCCGATGGGGATCGAGCGCCTGCCCGTCAAATACGGCTCGCCCACCGTGGCCCTTCCCGGCTACGACATTCATGTCGTCGACGAACAATGCAAGCAGGTGGGCCCCAACGTCACCGGCGCGATCGTCGTCAAGCTGCCGCTGCCGCCCGGCTGCCTGCCGACGCTGTGGGAAAACGAGGCGGGCTTCCGCGAAAGCTATCTCACCGAGTTCCCCGGCTACTACAAGACGGCGGATGCGGGCTTCCTCGACGAAGACGGCTATCTTTATGTGATGAGCCGCACCGACGACATCATCAATGTCGCGGGGCACCGCCTCTCCACCGGCGCGATGGAGGAAGTGCTCGCCGAGCACCCGGACGTCGCCGAATGCGCCGTCATCGGCATCGCGGATGCGATGAAGGGGCAGGCGCCGGTCGGCTTCCTCGTTCTCAATGCGGGCGTCTCGCGGCCCACCTCCGAAATCGAGCAGGAAGCGGTGCAGATGATCCGTGAACGGATCGGTCCCGTTGCCGCCTTCAAGAAGGCCATGGTCGTGAAGCGCCTGCCGAAAACGCGCTCGGGCAAGGTGCTGCGCGGCACCATGCGCAAGATCGCCGACGGCGCCGAATGGACCACGCCCGCCACCATCGACGATCCGGCGGTTCTCGACGAGATAAAGGCGGTGCTGGAGAGGGAGCTGGCGAGGTAGGGTTATAGGCAGCTATAAATAGAGGTGTCATCCCGGGGCTTGTCCCCGGGATGACACCTCCCCCCCTCGTCTTTGCCGGGCTTGACCCGGCAATCCAGGGCCCCACACTCGGAATATGAAAGACTTCTATGTCTACATACTTGCGAGCGGGAGGAATGGAACGCTCTACACAGGCGTCACCAACGACATTTTACGCCGCGTGTCCGAGCATCGCGAAGAAGCCATCAAAGGTTTCACCAGCCGCTACGGCGTGAAACAGCTCGTCTGGTATGAAGTTCATATGACGGCACGCGCGGCAATCCAGCGCGAGAAAAATATCAAGCACTGGTCACGGGCATGGAAGCTGGCTCTGATCGAGAAGGAAAACCCTGACTGGCACGATCTGTTTGACGATCTGCTGTAAAGAGTTTGTGAAGCAGGACGTCGCTTTGCGGTTTCTGGATTGCCGGGTCAAGCCCGGCAAAGACGAGGTAGGGAGTATTCTCCTTGCCCTTCTCTCCCCCCCTCCCGTAACCCGGCCTCCAGTGCTATAACGCCCCCTTCCGGCGACAAGGAGTTCTCTCATGGCATCCGGTTCCCAGCTCAGCGGCAAGGTGGCGATCGTGACCGGCGCGGCGAACGGCATCGGCCGCGCCATCGCGCATGCTTTCGCGAATGAGGGGGTGAAGGTCGTCCTTGCCGATGTCGATGAGGAAGCGGGCGAGGCCGTCGCCGCGGAAATCGCCGATCGCGGCGGCGAGGCCCTTTTCCGCTATTGCGATGTCGGCGAGCGGCTCGATGTGCGCAATCTCGTCTGCGCCGCGACCGACGCCTATGACCGCGTCGACATCCTCGTCAACAATGCGGGCGTCGTTTCGAAGGGCGGCGATTTCCTCACGCTCGAGGAAGAAGAATTCGACCGCGTCATCCGCATCAACCTCAAGGGCCACTTTCTCGTCGGCCAGGCGGTCGCGCAGCGCATGGTCGCACAGGTGGAAGAGGGCGGCGCCCCCGGCGCCATCATCAACATGTCGTCCATCAATGCCGTCGTCGCGATCCCGGCACAGGCCGCCTATTCCGCGTCCAAGGGCGGCATCAAGCAATTGACCGAAGCCATGGCGCTCTCGCTTGCGCCCTACGGCATTCGCGTCAACGCCATCGGCCCCGGCACGATCAAGACCGCCATGGCCGGAACGGTGATCGATCCGAAGGCCGAACGCGCGATCATGACGCGCACGCCCTTGGGCCGCGTCGGCCAGCCGGAGGAGATCGCCTCCATCGCCGTCTTCCTCGCCTCCGATGGCGCGAGCTACATGACCGGCCAGACCGTCTATGCCGATGGCGGCCGCCTCTCGCTCAACTACACGGCGCTCCCGCTCGCGAAAAAGAAAGACGGCGACAAGAAAGAGTAGCCCCCGGGCCGCCTCTCCCGGCCCCCCTCCAAAAAAAGTAGCGAGCCGCCCGCCCGCTAATTCCTCCCCCTGCGTATCTCTTTTCGGGAAGCCACAGGCCGCGCGCAGTGCGCCCGGTCCGATGGCGGGACATAAAAGAGGGAGGGGGCGTGCATGCGTACGCACGAACGAGTTGCGTTGAGTCTTGCGTTTTCTTCGGCGTTTTTTCTGGCAATTGCATCGGGTGCGGCGGCAAGCGAGATACAGCTTGGCGACGTGAACGTGCAGGTGGACACCATCGTTTCGGTCGGCGCGACGATCCGCACCGGCGGCCAGGATTGCGCCAAGATATCGTCTGGCAATGGCGGCTGCGCGGGCGGACCCGGCACCACCTACGGCACCAATGACGACGACGGCAACGTCAACACGGAGCGCTACGACCCGGTCTCGATCACCGCAAAGGCTGTGTCCGACATCGGCGTGACCTACGAAAACTATGGCGGCTTCCTGCGCGTCAAGGCGTTCTACGATTACTGGAACGCCGAGCATCAGGGCGATGTATCGACCCGCTTCGGCAATCGTCCGATGAACGATGCCTACAGGGGCTCGGGTCCGCGCGACGAGGCGAGCTACGACATCGACATTCTCGATGCCTTCGTCTATGGCGATTTCGATGTCGAGGGGCGGCCGCTATCGGTTCGCGTCGGCCGCCAGGTCATCAACTGGGGTGAGAGCGTCTTCATCACCGGCGGTATCAATTCCTATCTGCCGGTCGACGTGCAGGCCTTGCGGACGCCGGGATCGGAAATCAAGGAAGCCCTGCTGCCGGAGGGTTCGGTCTTCGCATCGATCGGCCTGCCGAACGAGGTCTCGATCGAGGGCTTCTACACTTTCGCCTATGAGCGGACGAAGCTCGACGCCTGCGGCACCTTCTTCAGCACCACGGATTCGGCCTGCGAAGGCGGCGCCTATGTGCTGAGCGGCGTCACGGCTGCCGGCACGGACGATCCGGATCTCGCGCCGATCTACATTCAGCGCATCGCGGACGACGAGGCGGACGATCAGGGTCAGTACGGTCTTGCGGCACGCTACTACGCCGACTGGGTCAACCAGGGCACGGAGTTCGGGCTCTATTTCGTGAACTATCACTCGAAGCTGCCCATCGGCACCTTCACGGCCGCCGATCTCAGCGCGATCACGATTACAGGAGATATACCGACCGACCTCACGAACGCGTCGAACACGAAGGAATATCAGAGCGTCTACCCGGAGGACATTCAGGAGCTTGGTTTCAGCTTCAACACGTCGCTTGCCAATCTTCTCGGCGGCACCGCTCTCCAGGGCGAACTCCTCTATACCGTCGACATGCCGTTCCAGTTGCCGGATGTGGAAATCAACGCGAATGACGTCGAGAATTACTTCAATAACTACAACCCGGCTCTCGGCGCCTATCTGTCGGCGCTCTACGGCGTCTCTCTCGACGACATTTATTCGGGTTCGGACGTTTCCGAAGGCGACGTCATATCGGGCTACTCCAAGTATGATGTCGTGACGGGGCAGTTCGGTACGACAAGCACGCTCGCCGCATCGAACCCCTTCGTGGGGGCGATCGGTTCGGATCTCCTCATCCTCGTCGGCAATGCGGGCTTCCAGTGGATTCAGGACTACAGTGCGTCCACCGGGTATCTCTCGACGGCCCGTTCGGGTGAAGCGCATCCCAATGCCATCACCAACCTCATCCTCGGCGATTCCTGCGGTTGCGGAACGGTGCAATATGCCGACAGCTTCTCCTGGGGCTACAGGCTCGTCGCGCTTGCCGACTACAACAACGTCTTCGACAGCGCGTGGAAGCTGCAGCCCTTCGTGCAGTTCGGGCATGACGTGAAAGGTTATTCCGCCGGACCCATCGGACCGGGCTTCGTGGAAGGCACCAAGGCCGTGACGGTCGGAACGAACGCCTCCTATCAGTCCTGGTCGGCCTCGATCAGCTGGACCAACCGCTTCGGCAACGAATACTACAATTCAGGTTCCGACAAGGACTTCGCCTCCTTCACCGTCTCCTATGCCTTCTGACGGTTGAAGGCTCGCGACAGTTGAGTTTGAAAACGGGATGGGCCGCCCTTTCGGGGGCGGCCCAAACGCGCACAATGAGAGGGGGCCGTCCTGAAGGGCGGCCAAAACTCGTAACAAGATTAACGGGCCGTCCTGAGGGACGGCCAAAACTCGCAACAAGATAAACGGGCCGTCCTTTCAGGACGGCCCGTGATCACGCACTCACAGGACGAGAGAAGTAAGGAGGAGGTCTAAAAAAGAACTCCGGCGGTTCCACATTCGTGCATTTGAGGGATGCCCCTGCTGACTGGCCGGGAGGAACAAGGAACCGCCGAAGCAAGTGGAGCCAAATGCCGTCACGCGGGAGCGATGCCGGTCACTGGACCCATAAACAGATACGCAGGCAGCGGGATTTCCGGGCGCGCTTTCGACGGAAATTTCCCTTTCATGCGTTTTTCTTTCATGCCGCGCACACGGCGGTCGGAACGGACGCGAGGGGCGACCCCCCGCAATCCGGTTTGGGGGTTTGGTTTTGGGGGCGTCGTTTCCGGAGATGACGGACGAGGAGCTGGCCGCGCGTTCGGCTGCCGGCGATGGAGGCGCGTTCCGTATTCTCGTGGGCCGCCATGTGGACCGTGTCTACGGCTATTGCACGCGCGTCACGGGCAATCGCACGGACGCGGAAGATCTCGTACAGGACGTGTTTCTTCGTGTCTGGCGCAACGGTCACAGGTGGGATGGAGAGCGACTTCCTTTCGAGGCATGGCTTATGGTGCTCGCGCGGCGTATCTGCATCGACTATATGCGCCGCAAGAAGCCCGGCAGCCATGTGGCGCTGGTGGACGAAATGTTTGTCGATCCGGAGCCCGGTCCTCATGAGCGGGCGCATGAGCGCAGTATCGCGCGCAAGGTGCAGGCGGCGCTCATGACGCTTCCTGTGAGCCAGCGCTCCGCCATCGTGTTGCGTTACTATCAGGGCTACTCGAACGAGGAGGCGGCGGCTATTCTGGAAGTTACCGTTTACGCGCTGGAGTCGCTGCTCAAGCGCGGTCGTGCCAATCTTCAGAGGGTTTTGGGGGACCTCGAAAAATGGCAATAGAGTGGGAGCGTGTCACGAATTCCTTGAAGCGGCGTCTTTTCCGTCGTCGTGCTTCCGGGGCGCGGGAGCCCTTTGAAGCGCTTCTGTGGCGAGCGGCGGAAGCGGACGGGCTCTCTCGCGCGCCCGGCGGTCTTGCCGACCGCATTGCCGCTGCCGCAACGGCTGCGCCTGCCTCGCGGCCTGCGGTCATCGATCTTTCCAGGTTTCTTCTGCGGCCACGCATTGTCGGTGCGTCGCTGGCAAGCTTTTCGATGGGGGCAGCGCTTGCCATCTGTCTCATCGACATTCGGGCGAGTGCGCTCGTCCGGACGCTCATGGTGGGCGTGGTGCAGAGCGTCACAACTGGAGGCTATCTGTGATGAGCAGGTTTCGGCTGGAACATCTTCTCGTCGGCTCGCTCCTTGTGAATGCAGGCCTGCTCGGCTTCATTGTTGCCTTGCTGCTGGTGCCCGGGCCAACGCCGGGATTTGTGATGTCGCGCCCGGCATTCGGGCCTGTGGCCATAAAGACGCCGGAGTTCGGTCTGGAGGACCGGCTGCTTCTCGCGCGGCTCCTGGAGCGGGATAGCGAGGCGGCGGCGCGCGCAAAGCGCGCCTCTGTGGCGCGTGCAGCTTTCGCGGAAGCCCTCTCCAGGGAAAATCCGCAGACGGAGGAAATCGCCGAAAAAGCGAAGGCGCTCAACGCCGCCATGGAGGAGTTCGGGGCAGGCTTCATCAACCTGATCGTGACGGCCGCGCCGAAGCTCGATCTGGCGCAGCGGCGCGCTCTGGCCGATCTTCTGCTCAGTGCGCCGGAGCCGGGGGACATCTTCGTGCGAGGGGGCAGGCCGGCAGCGGTGAAGCCAGGGCTCAGCTTCACGATCGATTCCGGGAGGTCCGGGGACAAGTGAGCGAGGATATCTTTTTATCTTGTTCCGGGCGGCGATGATCGATTGCCGGGGAAGGCGATGTCCCGGAACCGGGGATAATTTCTTTTTTTTATCCGTATACGGACGAACGACTTATCCCCTTTGTGACAGTCTCGTGACATTCTGATGACAGTCGCGCGGGCAGACAAAAAAGGCGCGGTTTCCCGCGCCTTTCGATTTGTGACAGTGAGGCGGGATTAATCCTCGTTTTCGTCCTCGATCTTCACGTCCTTGAGGCTCGCGAAAACGCTGTCCGCGTCGTAACTCTTTTTCTCTTCTTCCTTTTCCGGCTCCGCGATGGTCGCGTGCCGCGGCTCGGGCGCCGTCGTCTCGCTCGCGGGCAGCAGCGTCTCGCCGGTGCCGCCGGCGGCCTTGTCGGCCTTCCGGCGCTCGCGCTCGGCCTTGCGGGCGGCCTTCTGCACCGCCGCGTCGAGCTCGATCTGCGTGCAAAGTCCGAGGGTTACGGGATCGACCGGCTTGATGTTCGGCGAGTTCCAGTGGCTGCGGTCGCGCACGGACTGGATCGTGGGTTTCGTCGTGCCGACGAGCTTGGAGACCTGCGCATCCGTCAGTTCCGGGTGGTTGCGGAGCAGCCAGGCGATCGCGTCAGGGCGGTCCTGGCGGCGTGAAACGGGCGTGTAGCGCGGGCCCTTGCGGGGCGCGATCGGCGGCAATTTGTATTTGCTTTCAGAGACTTGCAGCCGCAGATCCGGGTCCTGCTGGCAGCGCTCGATCTCGGCGCGGGTCAGCTGGCCGGAGACGACCGGGTCCATGCCCTTGATCCCCTGGGCCACATCGCCATCGGCGATGCCCTTCACTTCGAGAACGTGAAGACCGCAGAAATCCGCCACCTGGTCAAAGGTGAGCGAGGTGTTTTCGACAAGCCAGACGGCCGTCGCCTTGGGCATAAGGGGCTGTGCCATATCAATTCCTCTGATCCATCCGGGGCTTTCCGGATAAACCGCTTTTCATGTCCATCGATGAGTGGATATGGCCGTTATATAGGGCGAAAAGGCAGTCAATGAAAGCGGAATGTCGGCTTCGGCCGGATCGGCGCTATTCATGAAAAAGGACCGGAATCCCTCCGGATTCCGGCCCTTTTTCGTCGCAATCGGTGTTTAGCGGTCGATCTGGGAGATTTTCGTCCCCTCGATGCTCACACCCGCCATCAGGCCTTCCTGGTCGAAGATGAAGGCATAGGCGTCTTCCTTCAGCGTCGAGGTCGACAGGTTCTTCGCCGCGCCCTCATCGACCACCACGACCGTGGGGCCAACGCCGATCTCCCAGCCATGCGTTTCCTTGAGATAGTCGACGGCCTTGTCGTTCATCAGGAAGACGGCGTAGCCGTAGGACTGGGCGCCTGCCTGCAGGCCCCAGGAGCCGGTCACGGAGTTGTAGTAGTTGTTCACCTTGCCCCCTTCTTTCAGCACGCCTTCGCCATAGGCGCCGCCGAAAACGAGGCCGGCCTTCACGATATTCGGAAATACGAGGACAGCTTTCGCCTGTTCGGAAATGTCCTTCGCGACCGCGTTCGTGCGGTAGAGCTTTTCGAGCGCGTGCTCGGCTTCCTTGTTGAGGTCTTCCGCTGTTGCGGCTTCCGCGTTCTGCGCGATGCCGAGCGAAAGAAGCACCGCAATCGCTGCCGCGACGGCGGTGAAGCTGCGCCTTGTGATGGCCATCGTCTGTCTCCCTGTTCCGTTGACGCAAGGGGAGCGGCACGATCTTTTCCCTGTACGGATTATCTCCGCGCAAGGCCATGCCGTTCCCTGCCCATAACTATGCGCAGGCGGGCGAAAAGTTCCGTGAGGGGAACCAGATTGTTCGGCGGATGCGGCTCAGAGCGTCAGCACGATCTTGCCGATATGGCTGCTCTTTTCCATAAGCGCGTGGGCATCCGCTGCTTGCTCGAGCGGAAAAACCTTGTCGATCAACGGCTTCACGCGGCCCGCGTCGAGCAACGGCCACACTTTCGCTTCAAGTGCGGCGGCGAGCGCCGCTTTTTCCTCGATGCTGCGGGGGCGTAATGTCGAACCCGTCAGTGTCAGCCGCTTCAGCATCACGGGCATGAAATTCACTTCCGCCGTCGAGCCGTTCAGAAACGCAATCGAGACGATGCGCCCGTCGGCGGCGGCTGCCTGAATGTTCCGCTGAATATAGTCGCCGCCCACCATGTCGAGGATAACATCGGCGCCCCGGCCGCCGGTCAGCCGCTTCACTTCCTCCACGAAATCCTGCTCGCGGTAGTTCACGGCATGCGCGCCAAGCTTTTCGCAGGCTCTGCATTTCTCGGCCGAGCCCGCTGTTGCGATCACCGTCGACCCGAAAATCGAGGCGAGCTGGATCGCCGTCGTGCCGATGCCGCTCGTGCCGCCATGAATGAGGAAAGTCTCGCTCGGCTTCAGCGCGCCGCGCTCGAACACGTTGGTCCAAACGGTGAAGAAGGTTTCGGGCAGCGCCGCCGCTTCCACCATGGAAAAGCCCTTCGGCACGGGCAGAGCGTGGGACTCATGCGCGAGGCAATATTCGGCATAGCCGCCGCCGCCGACCAGCGCGCAGACCTTGTCGCCCACCCGCCAGCGCGTGACGCCTGCGCCCGTCTCCACGACCTCGCCCGCGACCTCAAGTCCCGGCGTGGCAGGTGCGCCGGGCGGCGGCGGATAGAGACCCATGCGCTGGATGGTGTCCGGGCGATTGACGCCCGCCGCGGCGACCCGGATCAGGATCTCGCCATGGCCGGGCACGGGTGTTTCGATTTCGGCCGGTACCAGTACGTCGGGGCCGCCGGGTTCACGTATCGCGATCGATTTCATGAGCTTCGGCAGGTCGGCCATGTCGGTACCTCGGATGGGGGCTCTCACGCGGGTTGCAGGTCTAGCCCGGCCCCCTCAGACTGGCAACCGAGGCAGATGAGGAGATCGCCATGGATACGGACGACCTGGAGCCAAGGCGGCGGCGCGGAGAGGCTCTTCAGGCGCTTGCCCGGGAGGATCTGAGCCTTCTCGGGATCGAGGAGCTCAGGGAACGAATCAGTGCGCTTGAAATCGAGATTGCGCGCATCCGGGATCAGCTCGAAAAGAAGCAGGGCTCGCTGTCGGCGGCTGAAGCGCTGTTCAGAAAGTAGACGCCCTTGGTTAACGTGCTGGAATAGCTTGCTTTTTCCGCCCCTCTCGCGCATCGGGAAGGGGGCCGGGTCGAGACGCCCTCCGCGTCAAATTGCCACAAGATTAACTTGCTGTTAGGAATGAAGGCGCTAGGGTGACCTTGCGTAATCCAGTCTTCTGGATTTTGAGTGGCTCCTATCCACTCTGTTTGACGCCTCCCTGTTAGAACTGAGCCGCGGGCTTTCCCGCGGCTCTTTTTTGTTTTTGAACCCGTCTCGTGTCCCCGATGGCACGGATATTGATCCCTCTATCCCCGAGTGTGCCGGTATGGAGCATCCGTCTCCGCTGGCTGCGTAACAAGGACCGGGGATTGCGGGATGACCGTCTACGACACGAAGGACGATGAGATCGGGTTCGCGGGGGCCGAATGCGTGACCCTTTCGGAGTTCATGGCTTCGGGCCTCTTCCAGCGCACCTATAGCGAGGGGATGCGCCTCGTGGAGGAGACCTCCGCCTATCTCGACGGTCCCGGCCGCGAGGCTGCCAGAGCGCTCGCCAGGGACGCTTCGCTTGCCTATGCGGGCGAGAGCATGCGCCTTACCACGCGGCTGATGCAGGTTGCCTCCTGGCTCCTCGTCCGCAAGGCAGTGCATGAGGGCGAGATGACGGTAGAGGAGGCGAACTCGGAGAAATACGCGCTCGCGACCAAGCAGATCGCCCGTCAGCCGCGTTTCGACGGGGTCGAAGCGCTGCCGGCGAAGCTCAGGGAGTTGATCGAGCGTTCGGAACGGCTTTATGCGCGGGTCGAGCGTCTCGATACGCAGCTTCGTGTGAACGGGACTGCCGCGCCGAAGAGCCATCCGCTTGCCGAGCAGTTTGCCCGCGTCGAGGACTTCTTCCGCGAGCATCTGTCCATGGAGTTTCCGCGCCGCGAGTTCGGCCGCCGCAAGTACCGCCCGGAATAAGCTTCTGCAGATTCCCAAAGAAAAAGCCCCGCGAAAGCGGGGCTTTTTTGCTTGGTCTCGAGGTGCTCGAGGTCAGCCGCCAATAAAGCCGAACTTCTTCTTGAACCGGCTCACACGGCCGCCACGATCGAGGATCTGCTGTCCGCCGCCGGTCCAGGCCGGGTGCGTGGTCGGATCGATGTCCAGAACCAGCGTTTCGCCCTCGGCGCCGTAGGTCGAGCGGGTCTTGAATGTGGAGCCATCGTTCA
This sequence comes from Parvibaculum sp., assembly GCF_045863935.1. Classification (GTDB taxonomy): domain Bacteria; phylum Pseudomonadota; class Alphaproteobacteria; order Parvibaculales; family Parvibaculaceae; genus Parvibaculum. Next base: position 22,563 of record NZ_BTVP01000013.1, read on the forward strand.
TCTGAACGGTGATGAAGTGGTAGTCCGGATGGATATCTTTCTTCATGGCTCTCGGCCTTCCTGAAGCTTTGGGCCTGCCCCGCAGGTGCCCGGTGTCTTGCAATGGCGCGCGGCGGCACTCCTTCGGGAATGCCTGCGCTGCCGGAATGGGGGCTTATAACGAAGGCCGGATGCTGTTGCAAGGCCGGTTTTGGAGCCATTTCGCAGGTTTTGCGCGGTCATGCCGCAGCCGCTGGCGGGGCCGTATCATTGCTCCCGGGCTCGCATGATTGCTATATCAGCGGCGCGCCGAAACTATACACGGGTGCCGGGCCTGGCATAGGGTCGCCTCCCTTGCGCGAACAGCCGGAAATGCCGACCGGGAGCGCCAATTGAGAGCCTTATGAGCGAAACATCGAATCCGGTCGTCGAGGCCATTGAAGAAGAAGCACTGCGCCGGAAGCCCGCGAAGGGCGCCCGCCCGCTGCTTCGGCTTTTGCCCTTTCTCGGCCGCTACCGTGCGATGGTGGCGCTTGCCTTCATCGCTCTCGTCTTCGCGACGCTCGCGACCCTTGCAATCCCCATGGCGAGCCGCCGCGTAATCGACAACGGCTTCAGCCGCGAGAATGCAGCTTTCATCGATCAGTATTTCCTCGCCCTGGTCATCGTCGCCCTGGTGCTCGGCATTGCGAGCGCGGCGAGGTTCTTCTTCGTGAGCTGGCTCGGCGAGCGGGTCGTCGCGGATCTCAGGCGGGACGTTTACGAACACATCCTGAAACTCTCGCCGGCCTTCTTTGAGCTTACGCGTACGGGCGAGGTGCTGTCGCGCCTCACCGCCGACACCACGCTCATCAAGACGGTGGTCGGCTCCTCGGCGTCGATCGCGCTTCGCAACGTGTTTCTGTTTTTCGGCGCGGCGGCGATGATGGCGGCGACGAGCCCCTATCTTTCGGGCCTCGTACTTCTCGCCATCCCGGCCATCCTTCTGCCGCTTATCGTCTTCGGGCGATGGGTCCGGCGCCTCTCCCGCTCGGCGCAGGACCGGCTTGCGGATACGAGCGCTTTCGGAACGGAAAGTCTCAACGCCATTCAGATCGTGCAGGCTTTCACGCATGAGAAGATCGACAATGAGCGTTTCGGCGAGCATGTCGAGCATGCTTTCGATAGTTCGCGTTCGCGCATCGTGGCGCGGGCCGTCCTCACCGCGCTCGTTTTTTTCTTCGGTCTGTCGAGCGTCGTTGGTGTGCTCTGGGTCGGTGCGAATGCCGTTCTTGCCGACACGATGTCGGGCGGCGAACTGTTCGAATTTATCCTCTATGCCGTCTTCGCCGCCTCCGCACTTGCGGCCCTTTCGGAAATCTGGGGCGACATGCAGATGGCTGCAGGCGCGACCGAGCGGCTGATGGAGCTTCTCGATGTCGAGCCGGCAATCGCTGCGCCTGCGCGGCCCATCCCCATCGAAACGCCGCGCGGCGAAATCTCCTTCGAGAATGTGACCTTCTCATATCCGTCGCGTCCGGGTGTTTCCGCCCTGCACGATTATTCGCTCACAGTCTCGCCCGGCGAAACGGTGGCGCTGGTCGGCCCTTCGGGCGCCGGCAAGAGCACGGTCTTCCAGCTATTGTTGCGCTTCTATGACCCGCAACAGGGCCGCATCCGGCTCGACGGTGTCGATCTCACCGACGCGGATCCGAAAGTGCTGCGCAGCCATCTGGCGCTCGTGCCGCAGGAAACGGTCGTCTTCGGTACGACGGTCACCGAGAACATCCGCTACGGGCGGCCCGAGGCGACGTTCGAAGAAGTGCGTGCGGCGGCCGCTGCCGCGCGGATCGACGACTTCATCATGCGCCTGCCGCAAGGCTACGAAACCGAAGTCGGCGAGCGCGGCGTGATGCTTTCGGGCGGGCAGCGTCAGCGCATCGCGATTGCGCGGGCGATCCTCCGCGACGCGCCGGTCCTCCTGCTCGACGAGGCGACGAGCGCGCTCGATGCGGAAAGCGAAAAGCTCGTGCAGCAGGCCCTTGAAGGTCTGATGCAGAACCGCACGACGCTCGTCATCGCGCACCGGCTTGCGACTGTGCTCAAAGCGGACCGCATCGTGGTAATGGACGAGGGCCGCGTCGTTGCTTCCGGCACGCATGAGGAACTCGTGAAGCAGGGCGGACTTTATGCCCGCCTCGCGCGGCTGCAATTTGCGGCCGGACAGGATTTCGAAAATGCCGCCGGCGAGCGTTCCGCCAATATCGGCGGCTGACAACGAAAAGAGGGGGAGAGCATGTTCAGAGGTTGGCGTATCGCGGGCTATATTGCCCTTGCCGTTGTCGTAATCGTCAGTGTTCTCGCCTGGCGCTTCCTTTCCGCGGCCGGTTATTTCACCGGCATTCGTCAGGAGATCGCGGCCGATTGCCGTGCCATTCCCGCCGTTCCGGGACCTGAGGACATCGCAATCGACCATGAGCGCAAGCTTGCCTATGTCTCGGCTTACGACCGCCGCGCGGTCATGGCGGGCGCGCCGGGATCGGACGCCGTGCGCGGGGGCATCTACACGATCGACCTTTCGGCACCCGAAGCCGACTGGGCCCTGTCTCCCGTTACCCCTGCCACGCCCGAGGATTTCCGGCCGCATGGCATCAGCCTTCATATCGATGAAGACGGAGCGCGCAGGCTTTTCGTCGTCAGTCATCCTGCCAAGGGGGGCGACAGGGTCGAGATTTTCGGTATTGCGGCGGACGGTACGCTCTCGCATGAGGAGAGTGTCGAAAGCTCGCTTTTCGTTTCGTTGAACGATGTGGTGGCGGTCGGCCCGCGCAGCTTCTATGCGACGAACGACCACACGACAAAGAGCGGCCTTGTGCGCACGCTTTCCGACGGGCTGCTGCTGCGGAACTCCAATGTCGTCTATTTCGACGGCAGCGAAGCCTCGGTTGCCGCGGACACGCTGCTCTATCCGAATGGCATCAACGTGAGCCCGGATGGGCAGACGGTCTACGTTGCCTCCACGCTCGGCATGAGCATGTATGTCTATGAGCGCGATGCCGAAACGGGCGCTCTTGCGGGTGCCGACCACGTTCGTCTCGGCACCGGCGTCGACAATATCGACGTGCAGCCGGATGGGACGCTGCTCATCGGCGCGCACCCAAAGGTTCTCGATTTCGTTTCTCACGCCGCTGACCCGGCGGAGCTTTCGCCGAGCCAGGTCGTCAGGATCGAGCCCTCGCAGAAGAAGGCGGGCACGATTTATCTCAATCTCGGTGGGGAAATTTCAGGCATCAGCGTTGCTGCCGGCTATGGGGACAAGATGCTGCTCGGGCAGGTATTCGAGCCGCGCGTTCTTGTCTGCACGCAGTCGGAAGAACTGCGCGCCTGGTGATCAGCGCTCCGTCAGCTTGAATTCGATGCGGCGGTTGCGCCGGTTGGCTGCTTCGCTGCGTTCCTGTTCGAGCGGATGAAACTGGCCGAAGCCGGCGGCGACCAGCCGGTTCTCGGGAACGCCCTTTTCGGTGAGGTAGTTCACGACAGCGATCGCGCGGGCGCTGGAGAGATACCAGTTCGAAGGGAATTGCGGCGTCGCGATCGGGTTCGCGTCTGTGTGCCCGTCGACGCGCAGCACCCAGGGGATATCGTCCGGAATTTCAGCCGCTATCTCCCGGATCGCCTGAGCGATCTTGTCGAGCTGCTGCTTGCCTGAGGGATTGATATCGGCGGAGCCCGAGGCAAAGAAGATCTCGGACTGCATGGCGAAGCGGTCGCCGACGATCTCGATATCCTGCCGGTCGCCGAGGATGGCGCGCAGGCGGCCGAAAAATTCGGACCTGTATTTCGCGAGCTCCTGGACCTTCTGCGCGAGCGCCGCATTGAGACGGCGGCCGAGATTGGCGATCTGCGCCTGCTGCTCCCGGTCTTTCTGTTCGGCCGCGTCGAGCGCCGCCGATAGCGTTGCCAGTTGGCGTCGCAATGCGGCGATCTGCTGGTTCAGGAGCTCCACCTGCGCGAGTGCTTCGATCGAAACCTGTTTCTCGTCGGCGAGTGCGCTTTCGAGTTCGGCAACGCGCGAGCCGGCGCCCGCGCCTTCCTCGGCGAGTGCTGCGAGGCGGTCGCGTTCGGCCGTCGCGGAGGAAAGAGAATCCTGCAGCGACAGGATCGTCACCTGCAAGTCGGCCTTTTCCTGCCGTTCGAGCGCAAGCTGGTTCACGAGTTCGGCGATCTGGTTCCTGAGATTTTCGAGTGCGGAATCCTTGTTGCTCACAAGCTGGCTCAGGAAAAACTGCGTGATCATGAAAATCGTGAGCAGGAAGATCAGCACCAGCAGCAGGCTCGACATCGCGTCGACGAAGCCTGGCCAGTAATCCCCGGTAGGCGCGCGGCCTCTTATGCGTCTGCTGACGAGTGCCATGACGCGTCAGCCCCGCGGACCGAGACGACGGGCCAGTTCTTCAAGCACCGGTTGCAGCGCCCGCTGGTTCTCGGCCATCTGCACCAGCAAGTGCCGCTCGGCCTGCATCTGCTCGGTAAGCGCGATGATCTGGCCCGCAAGCGCCTTCAGCGTTGCCTGGTCGCCGCCTGAGGCCAGCGCCTGTTCGATGTTGCGCAGGCGCTTTGCCGTCTCGCCCAGCATGGCGGGTGCGGTCGGATCATAGTCTCCTGAAAGGTTCGTCACCGTGGAGAGCCATTCCTCAAGCTCGTTGTAGAAGCGGTTCTGCGCCTGTCCGGCCTGAAGGTCGAGGAAGCCGAGGACCAGCGATCCGGCAAGACCGAAAAGCGAGGAGGAGAAGGCCGTTCCCATGCCCCTCAATGGACCGTCGAGGCCGGCTTTGAGATTGGCGAACACCGTTGCCGGGTCGGCCGTCTCGACGCTCAGGCCCTGGATCGTGCCCGCAACGGAGGTGACGGTCGTGAGGAGGCCCCAGAAGGTGCCGAGAAGGCCGAGGAAGATCAGCAGGCCGATGATGTAGCGCGAGATTTCGCGCTGTTCGTCGAGGCGCGAACCGAGCGAGTCGAGGATCGAGCGCATGGAGAGCGCGTTCAATTGCATCCGTCCCGTGCGGCCGCCGAGCATCGTCGCCATGGGGGCGAGGAGCTGGGGCGGGGCAGGCGTGGCGAGACCGGGGTCGGCGCGGCGGAAGTCGTTCACCCAGCGCACTTCGCCGCGCAGCGACTGCACCTGCCGGAAGGCGTAGAGAATGCCGATGACGAGGACGCCGAGGATAAGTCCGTTGAGGCCCGGATTGGCGAGGAAGGCCGTCTCGATCTGCCGGTAGAGGATTGCTGCGACGAAGGCTGCGAGGATGATGAAGAAGATCATCCGCATCAGGTAAGGCCGCGGTTGGGAGAGCGCGATTCCGTCCGTCTTTTCCCTGGCCATGCGTTCTGCCCTTCTTCTCTGCCGGGCGGCCTTAGCCGCCGAAAAGCTTCACGTCCACGCGGTCCTGCGGACCGTTGTCGGACGTACCCCCGAGTGCGCGCACGTGAATGCGCTCCGCCTTGACGCCATTCGAGACCAGCACGCGCCTCACCGAAAGTGCGCGCTTGAGTGCCAGCCGCCGCGCATTCGACGAGGTGTCGTGCGGCGGGCCTGCATAGGCGCGCAGTTCAAGCCGTCCGCTGCGGCGCTGGAAATCTTCCGCAAAGGCGACCAGCTCTTCCCGCGCGGTTTTATTGATCGACGATGTATCGGGATCGAAGACCACGCGGACAAGGGCCGGCTGCGGCGGCGATAGCGGCGCTTCGGCCGCGAAAGCCGGCAGCGCATTGCCGAGGATCAGCCATATCGCCGCAAGCATGATCGCTCCCAACGGGCTTGCGCGTCTTCTTTCGATGCGTCGGGCTATTGTCATGCGTGGCAGGATCATCCGTGGCGGGCGGCGTCTCGATGCAGTTTAGGCGTGTTCGCGGTTGCGGAACAGGCCTCTGCATAGCGAGGGCTTTAAGAGGAGAATCCGGCGGAAGTGGGGCTTTTCTTGCGGGGTGGCGGTCAATATCCGTCGAAGCGGATATCCACGCGGTCTTCGAGGGCGTCGCCCTCGTCTACATTGCCCATGGCGCTCGCCCGCAGGCGGCCCGCGGCAATGCCCTGAGCAAGCGTCACCGTCTTCGCACTGTCCGTGTTTAAAGAAAATCGGCCGTTCAGCCCTGCTTATGGGCCTTTTTCAGCAGGTCGCCCAGCTTGCGGTAGAGCATGTCGTTGCCGGCGACGATGCCGCCGCTGTCGAGCATGGTGTCGCCGCCCTTGAGATCGGCGACAAAGCCGCCCGCCTCGCGGACGAGGACGATGCCCGCCGCCATGTCCCAGGGAGCGAGCGCGGCTTCCCAGTAAGCGTCGAAGCGTCCGGCGGCGACATAGGCGAGGTCGAGCGCGGCGGAACCCATGCGGCGGACACCCGCCACTTCGTTCATGACGATGCCGAGTTCGGCGCCGAAGCGCGCATGATCCGGACGGCCGATATGGGGAATGCCGGTGGCGACGACAGCCTGTGCGAGATCGCGGCGCACGGCGACGCGAATGCGGCGATCGTTGAGAAATGCGCCCTGGCCCTTTTCGGCAATGAACATCTCGTCGGAAATCGGGTTATAGACGAGGCCTGCCACGAGCTGTCCGTCGCGTTCCAGCGCGATCGAAATCGCGAACATCGGAATGCCATGGAGAAAATTCGTCGTGCCGTCGAGCGGATCGATGATCCAGCGGTGCGATTTGTCGCTGCCTTCGACGACCCCACCTTCCTCCATCAGGAAGCTATAGCCAGGCCGCGCCTTCGACAGTTCCTCGAAAAGAACCTTCTCCGCCTTCTTGTCGGCGGCGGTTACAAAGTTCGCCGGCCCCTTGAGCGAGACCTGCAGGTTTTCGACTTCGCCGAAGTCGCGCTGCAGGCCGCGCGCCGCCTTGCGGGCGGCTGCAACCATTACGCTCATCGAGGGGGTATGGCGGGACATATTGGAACCGTTCAGTCGGCGCGGCGGAGATAGGTGACTTCGTTCGTGTCGACGACGATCCTTTCCCCCGTGGTGATGAAGGGCGGCACCATCACGCGAACGCCGTTTTCGAGCAGAGCCGGTTTGTAGGAGCTTGCCGCCGTCTGGCCCTTCACGGTGGGTTCGGTTTCAGTGATTTCGAGAACCACCTGATCGGGGAGCGAAATGCCGAGCGCAGTTCCTTCGTGGCTTTCCACCGTCACCTTCATGCCGTCCTGCAGGAAGGCGGCACGGTCGCCGACCCAGTCCTTGGCGAGTTCGATCTGCTCGTAGGTCTCGTTGTCCATGAAGGTCAGCATCCCGTCATTCTCGTAGAGATACTGGTAGTCCTTCTGCTCGAGGCGGACGCGCTCCACCGTTTCGGCCGAACGGAAGCGTTCGTTGAGCTTGCGTCCGTCGACGAGGTTCTTCAGTTCGACCTGCGCGAAGGCGCCGCCCTTGCCGGGCTTCACGTGCTGGACCTTGACCGCTGCCCAGAGGCCGCCCTCGTGCTCGATGACGTTGCCGGGACGGATTTCGTTGCCGTTGATCTTCATGGGGCGCTCGAATTCTTGAAAAGGATATGAGGTGCCGGTTCCTCAGGGGAGCCTGCAACCGGCGCTCTGATAACATCCCGCGCCGCCCATGCACAGTGCCTTTCGGTGTCCCGGCAAGAGATCGCCCGGCCGGTCAGTTCGCGGCGGCGTTCGCTTTTTCGAGCTTTTCGATCTCCGCCTCGACCTGAGCTCGGATTTCAGGGGTGATTTCCGGTTCCATGGCGCTTCGGAGCGTGTCGTCGGTCATGCCGTTCCGTTCGGCAAGGGTCAGCCACAAAAGCGCGGCGGCGATATCGCGGGTGACGCCCTGGCCAAGGAAATAGAGGCGGGCGAGGCGATCCTGGGCCAGTGCATCCCCCCGCATGGCGGCCTCGACGAACCATTTGGCGGCAAGCGTCTCGTTCTTCTCGACGCCGTCGCCACCCAGATAAGCAAAGCCGAGCGATGTTTGCGCCCCGGACACGCCTTTCTGCGCCGCTTGCTGGAAGCGCTTGGTGGCCTGGGCGAGGTTCTTCTCCATGCCGACCCCGTCCTGCAGCATCAGCCCGAGCTGATAGGCGGCCTGAGGCTGCCCCTGGTCGGCGGCGAGCCGGAAATAGCGGGCGGCTTCGCCGAGATTGCGGGGCTTGCCTTTGCCGGCGGCGTAGAGCGTGCCGAGATAATATTGCGCGTCCGCGCTTCCCTTGGCGGCGGCCCGGTCGAACCAGCTTGCGGCTTCGCCCAGATCCTGCGCGCCGCCGCGACCGGCTGTGTACATGAGGCCGAGCTCCGTCTGCGCGGCGACGTGGTCCTGCTCCGCCGCATCGCGGAAGTGCTTGCGGGCGGCAGAGGGGTCGGCACCCTCGACGCTGCCATATTCCATGAGCATGCCGAGCGCATATTGCGCGCTCGCATCGCCCTGGGCCGCCGCCTTGGCAAACCATCTGGCCGCCACCTCCGGGTTGGAAGCGACGCCTTCGCCGTTGTTGTAGATCGAGCCGAGCATGAGTTGCGCCTGCACATTGCCCTTTTCGGCAAGCGGGGCGGCAACGAGAAGTGCCTGCTCATAGCGGCCCGCCCGATAGGCTTCGACAGCGGGGGCCATCGGATCGGCGTCGCCTTGCGCTACCGCAGGCAATGCCGTGGCAAGAAGCAAGGCGACTGCCACCATCAACGCTGCCCGGAGATGTCTCATCGGACGTTACTTTCCTCGATCATAACCCTGTTCAGGGCGCGGACCGCCGCGGCAGGTCCTGCTTCGTGAGCCCAGACACCGGAGGACACCGCCAGGAAATCGGCGCCTGCACGAACGAGCGGTGCCGCATTGTCCGGCGTTATCCCCCCGATTGCGACGCAAGGCACTGTGAACATCTCCGACCACCAGGTGAGGATATCCGGGTCAGCCATACTTATAGGCTCTTTCGTGTCGGTTTTATAAAAGGCGCCAAAAGCGACGTAATCGGCGCCTGCTTCCCCCGCTTCCATCGCGAGGTGACGCGAGTTGTGGCAGGTGACGCCGACGATCCGGTCGGGTCCGACGAGCTTGCGGGCCTCGGCATAGCTTGTGTCCGTCTGGCCGATATGCGTGCCGTCGGCGCCAAGTTCGGCCGCGAGGTCGGGCCGGTCGTTGATGAGGAATGCGACGTCGCGGGCTTGCGCGAGCGGCATCAGGATTTCGGTCGCACCGCGGATGGCGTCCGCTTCCGGCGGCGCCTCGTTCTCGCCCTTCAGGCGAAGCTGCAGGCAGGCGACATCGCCCGCGTCGAGCGCCATCTTCAGCGTGTCGGCGAAGGCGCGCGGCTCGAAGCGGGGCGGGGTAATGAGATAGAGGCGGCAGGGCTCGCGTGTTTCTTCGTCGGTCATGGGGATGTTCTAGCGCGGTGACGGGGCAAAGACAAAACGCCCCGCTTGCGGAAGCGGGGCGTTTACAAGGTAGTCCGAATGGATATCAGGCAGCCTTTTCGAGCGAGGCCTGCCACTGGCCGAGAGCGGCGAGCCCGTTCATCCGGGCGCGGTGGAGGAACGCCTTCTGGGCGGCGGGCACATTCTCCGTCTTGCCGCTCCATGCCTTCTGCGGGGCGGCCTGCAATGCACGGCCATATGAGAAGGACATCTTCCAGGGGAAGCCGCCGATCGCATTCATCGCGTTCAGGTGCGCCGTCGCATCTTCGTCCGACTGGCCACCCGACAGGAAGACGATGCCCGGAATGGCGGCGGGAACGGTGCGCTTGAAGCAGGCGATGGTCTTTTCCGCCACTTCCTCGACGCTGGCCTGTGTCGGGCACTTCTTGCCCGAGACGATCATGTTCGGCTTCAGGATCGTGCCTTCGAGGTTCACATTGTGGAGCGCGAGGCGGCTGAAGACCGCGCGGAGCGTCGCTTCGGTCACCTCAAAGCAGCGATCGGCGGTATGCGCGCCGTCCATCAGGACTTCGGGCTCGACGATCGGGACGATTTTCGCTTCCTGGCAAAGGGCGGCATAGCGGGCAAGCGCTTCGGCATTCGCCTCGATGCAGCCGTTGGTCGGAATGCCATCGGCAATGTCGATCACCGCGCGCCATTTCGCGAAGCGGGCACCGAGGTCGTAGTACTCGGCGAGGCGCTCGCGAAGGCCGTCGAGGCCCTCCGTCACGGTTTCGCCCGGAAAGCCAGCCATGGGCTTCGCACCGGCATCGACCTTGATGCCGGGAATGGATCCCGCCTTCTTGATGAGGTCGACGAGGGGCGTGCCGTCCTTCGCCTTCTGGCGGATCGTCTCGTCATAGAGGATCACACCGGAAATGTGGTTCTTCATGGCCTCTTCGGTGCGGAACAGAAGCTCGCGGTAATCGCGGCGGTTCTCTTCCGTGGAAGCGACGTTAATCGCGTCGAACCGCTTCTTGATCGTGCCGGAGCTTTCGTCGGCTGCCAGAATGCCCTTGCCCGGCGCCACCATGGCCTGTGCAATCGATTCAAGCGTCTCAGTCATTGTCCTGTCCTCTGGATATCAAAAGATGAACCGGGTGCCGGCTCGCTTACTTGCGGTTTAGAGCAGCCACACCCGGCAGTTCAACACCTTCCATCCACTCGAGGAAGGCCCCGCCCGCGGCGGAAACATAGGTAAAGTCGTCGGCGGCGCCCGCCTCGTTCAAGGCCGCCACCGTGTCGCCACCGCCTGCCACCGAGACAAGCGCACCCTGCTTGCTGCGCATGGCGACGATGCGTGCGGCCTCCGTTGTCCCCCTGTCGAAAGGCGGTACCTCGAAAGCGCCGAGAGGGCCGTTCCAGACCACAGTGCTCGCGGTTTCGAAACGCGCGGCGAGATGGGCGAGCGTATCGGGGCCTATGTCGAGGATCATTTCGTCGTCGGGCACGTCGTCCACGGTGGTAACGCGGGCCGCAGCACCTGCCTTGAATTCCTTCGCCACCACGACGTCCGTCGGCAGCACGATGTCGCATTTTGCGCCGCGCGCATTCGCCAGAATGTGGCGGGCTGTGTCGAAGAGGTCCGGCTCGCAGAGCGACTTGCCTACTTTTTTGCCCTGCGCGGCAAGGAAGGTGTTTGCCATGCCGCCCCCGATGACCAGGGCATCGACCTTCTTCACGAGATTGCCGAGGAGCGCAATCTTGGTCGAAACCTTGGCGCCGCCGACGATGGCGACGACAGGGCGCTTCGGATTGCCAAGCGCCGCGTCGAGCGCGTCGAGTTCGGCCTGCATGGCGCGACCCGCATAGGATGGCAGGAAATAGGTGATGCCTTCGGTCGAGGCATGGGCGCGATGGGCGCAGGAAAAA
>NZ_BTVP01000013.1:33806-85588 GCF_045863935.1 Parvibaculum sp.
CTTGGCAAAGTCGGGATCGTTGTTTTCCTCGCCCTCATGGAAGCGGGTGTTCTCAAGAACGAGGATGGTGCCGGGGGCCATGGCGTCGCAGGCCTTCGCGGCCTTTTCGCCGATACAGTCCCCGGCGAAACCGACTTCGGTTCCCGTATAGGCGCCCAGCACGGCGGCCACGGGCTTCAGGGAATATTTCTCTTCCGGCTTGCCTTTCGGGCGGCCGAAATGGGACAGCACGATGACCCGCGCGCCCTTACCCGCGAGTTCCTTCAGGGTGGGAGCGACGCGCTCGATGCGCGTCGCATCCGACACCTTGCCGTCCTGCATGGGCACGTTGAGATCGGCCCGGACAAGAACCCTGAGGCCCTTCAAGCCGACAGCGGCAGCGAGATCGTCAAGCGTCTTGTGATCGGCCATTGATGTTCGCGGCTCCGGCTCAGAGCAGCTTGCCCATGGCGACTGCAGTGTCGCCCATGCGGTTGGAGAAGCCCCACTCATTGTCGTACCAGGAAAGCACGCGCACGAGCTTGCCTTCGATCACCTGCGTCTGCGTGAGGTCGAAGGTGGAGGAGGCGGGGTTGTGGTTGAAGTCGATCGAGACATTGGGCTCGTCGGTCGTCGCGAGGATGCCCTTGAGCGGGCCCTTCGAGGCGGCAATGATCGCGGCGTTCACTTCCTCGGCCGTGGTCTTCTTCTTCGCGGTGAAGACGAGATCGATGACCGAGACGTTCGGGGTGGGCACACGGATCGAGGTGCCGTCCAGCTTGCCCTTCAGTTCCGGCAGCACGAGACCGACGGCCTTCGCCGCGCCGGTCGAGGTCGGGATCATGGAGACGCCCGCGGCGCGCGCGCGGCGAGGATCCTTGTGCAGCGTGTCGACGGTGTTCTGATCGCCCGTATAGGCGTGGATCGTCGTCATGTAGCCCTGCTCGATGCCGCAGGCCTTGTACAGGACCTGCGCGACCGGCGCGAGGCAGTTCGTCGTGCAGGACGCGTTCGAGACGATCTTGTGGCTCTTCTTCAAAGCGCTGTGATTCACGCCGTAAACGACGGTGAGGTCCGAATCTTCGCCCGGAGCCGAGATCAGGACCTTTTTCGCGCCCGCAGTCAGGTGCGCGGCGGCCTTTTCGCGCGCGGTGAAGAGACCTGTGCATTCGAGCGCGATGTCGACGCCGAGGTCGCTCCAGGGAAGCTTCGCGGGATCACGCTCGGCGAGCACCTTGATGGGCCCGCGGCCGAGGTCCATTGAGGACTTCGTCGTCTTGATCTTGCCGGGGAAGCGGCCGTGGACGCTGTCGTATTTCAGCAGGAGCGCATTGGCATCGACCGATCCAAGGTCGTTGATCGCCACAACTTCAATATCCTTGCGGCCGGATTCCGCGATGGCGCGGAGCACCAGGCGCCCGATCCGACCGAATCCGTTAATCGCAACGCGCACTGCCATTTGCTTGTTCTCCTGAGCGTAAGTTAGGCCTTTTCCTCGAGGCGTGCCTTTGCCGCGGCCACTGCCGCCTCGGGGGTAATGTTGAAGTGCTTGTAAAGTTCCGGCGCCGGTCCGGAAGCGCCGAAGCCGGTCATGCCGATAAAGTCGCCATCCGCGCCGATATAGCGGTCCCAGCCGAAACGGACGCCGGCTTCGATCGCGATCTTCACCGTGCCTTCGCCAAGCATATCGGCCTGGAAATCCTTCGACTGCTGGTCGAAAAGATCGAGGCAGGGCATGGATACGACGCGCGCGGGTATACCGTCGCGCTCAAGCATCTGCTGAGCCGCAATCGCGATCTCGATTTCAGAGCCTGTTGCAAGCAGCGACACCTGCGCCTTGGAGGAGGCGGGGACAAGTTCATAGGCACCGCGAGCGCAGAGGTTCTTGTTCGTGTTCTCGGTGCGAACGGCGGGCAGGTTCTGGCGCGACAGAGCGAGGATCGACGGTGTGTTCTTCGCTTCGAGTGCGAGCTGCCAGCATTCCAGTGTCTCGACCGCGTCCGCCGGGCGGAATACATGGACGTTCGGCATGGCCCTGAGGCTCGCCAGATGTTCGACCGGCTGATGCGTCGGTCCGTCTTCGCCAAGGCCGATCGAGTCATGCGTCATCACATAGATGACGCGCTGCCCCATCAGCGCGGAAAGACGGATTGCCGGACGGCAGTAGTCCGTGAACACGAGGAAGGTGCCGGAATAGGGGATAAGTCCCTTGTGAAGCGCAATGCCGTTCATCGCGGCGGCCATGCCGTGTTCGCGGATGCCGTAGTGGATGAACGAGCCGGAGAAATCCTCCGCCGTCACCGCCCTCTGCTCGCGGGAGCGGGTATTGTTGGAACCGGTCAGGTCCGCCGATCCGCCGATGGTTTCGGGCAGTGCGGCGTTGATGACATTGAGCGCTTCTTCGGAGGATTTGCGGGTCGCCCATTTCGGCTTGTCGGCGACGAGTTTTTCCTTGAAGGCTTCGATCGCCTTGCCAAGACCGGCGGGAAGGTCGCCGGCAATGCGGCGCTCGAATTCCGTACGGGTCTCAACGGGGAGGGCAGCGAGTTTTTCTTCCCAGGCCTTGCGTGCCTTGACGTTACGAAGGCCGGCGATGCGCCAGGCGTCCAGCGTCTCGCTCGGCACCGTGAAGGGCTCGGCCTTCCAGTGCAGCGTCTCGCGGGCGAGTGCGATTTCCTCTGTGCCAAGCGGCGACCCGTGCGAGGACGATTTGCCCTGCTTGTTCGGCGAGCCATAGCCGATCACGGTGCGGCAGGCGATGAGGGTCGGCTTGTCGGACTTCTGCGCCTTTTCGATGGCTGCAGCGATCTCGTCCGGGTTGTGGCCGTCGATGCGGCTCGCATTCCAGCCCGCCGCCTCGAAACGTTTCAGCGCGTCGCCGGATTCCGAGAGCGACAGAGCGCCGTCGATGGTGATTTCGTTGTCGTCGTAGAGGACGATGAGCTTGGAGAGTTTCAGGTGCCCGGCAAGGCTGATTGCCTCGTGGCTGATGCCTTCCATGAGGTCGCCGTCGGAGGCAATCACATATGTATAGTGATCGACGATTTCCTTGCCGAAGCGGGCCGCCTGAAGACGTTCGGCAAGCGCCATGCCCACAGCCGTCGAGATGCCCTGACCGAGCGGACCCGTGGTCGTTTCGACGCCTTCGGCGTGGCCATATTCGGGGTGTCCGGCCGTGATCGAGCCAAGCTGGCGGAAGTTCCTGATCTGCTCGATCGTCATGTCCTCGTAGCCGAGCAGGTAGTTCACGGCATAAAGCAGCATCGAGCCATGGCCGGCCGACAGCACGAAACGGTCCCGGTCCGGCCAGCCGGGCTTCCGGGGGTCGATCTTCAAAAAGCGGGTAAAGAGCACCGTGGCCATGTCCGCCGTGCCCATCGGCATGCCGGGGTGACCGGAATTCGCCTGCTGCACTGCATCCATCGCCAGGGCGCGGATCGCATTGGCCATCGCATCGTGCGAGGCACCGGATGATTTCGCTTTTTCGGCGACGGCGGTTTTTTCAGTTGGCGTCATGTGTCACTCTATTGCCCAGACGGGCGCTGAGCGGGCAGGAGATTGCGGATTCTCCGCGCCGTGGGAGAGCCGCTCATTGCGCGTATCGGGGGCTCGTATCGGGGGCTCTTACCGGGGCCCTCCCGAGAGCGGCGCCACAATGACCACGGACCCCCCGGGAGTCAATGCCGGAATGGCCGGATTGAGCGGCGATTCAGCGCATATCGGATTGCCGTTTTGCGGGGGCCGGTTACCGGCAGCGTTGACCTCATTTCACAGGCCTGCCTATCTTGGCGTTGGATGTTCCGGCTGCTTCGGCCGGAACGGTCAGCCCGGGAACGACATGAGCAAACTCGATTCGTCTGTGGAGCGCTTTTCAGGCGCGCTGGACAGGCTGGAAGCGACCATCAACCGGCAGGTACAGCGGGCCCAGGCGGCCCGGCGGCTGCAGGAAGAGGTGGATACGCTGAAGGAGGACCGCTCGGAGCTTGCCGAGGAACTCGACCAGCTCAAGGCCGAGGCGCGGCGGCTGAACGAACTCAACGAGCGGGCCTCCGAAACGCTTGCCGACGCAATCGAAGGCATCAGGGAAGTTCTCGCCGAAGGCTGAAAGACCCGGCCGGAAAGGAAATTTCATGGGACAGGTCAAGGTCTCGATCAACGATCGCTCCTACACGGTTGCCTGCGGCGACGGCGAGGAGGATCACGTCCGCGAACTCGCTTCCTACATCAACAAGCACGTGACCGACCTTGCCCAGGCGGTCGGCCAGGTCGGCGATGCCCGGCTTCTCCTTATGGCGGGCCTCTTGGTCGCCGACGAGCTTTCCGAGGCCTATCAGAAGACGAAAATGCTGGAGCAGGAGATCGAGAATCTCAGCGGATCTCGCGCTTCGGCCCTCGAGCGCACGCGCGAAGCTGAGGATTCGCTTGCCGATGTGCTCGACGATGCCGCGCGCCGTATCGAGGATCTCGCCAAGCGGATCGAGGCGGCGTGACATTCTGCGCTCGCCCCTTTTCTTTATTTGCCTTGACCGGGGACCGTTTCGTCCCAGATAGAATGGGGTCGGGTACTGCCCTTCTCGTCAGGAATAATTACTCTCGGGGCCTTACGCTCCTCAAGGGAGCTGTCCCTGAGGGAGGCCGTGGCCTCCTTCAAACGGCGCCCACCTACGTTAGTAGGTCTCCGAGGAACGACATTCCGACGGTTGCGGTGGTCCCACTTTCCCCATCCTGTTTCGCATGAGTGCCGAAGCTAAACGGCGCGCGCGGGAAGCTGCGCGGCAACGGCGAGACAGTGCCCATGCGGCGCTAAGGGCGAGCGCGCCGGCGCTCATTGCATCCAATTTCCTCATTTCCATTCCCCTTGTGGAGGGAAGCTGCATAGCCGGATATGCGGCGATCGGCAGCGAGGCGGATCCCACCGAACTCCTTCTGCAGCTTTCAGGGCGCGGGCATCCATGCGTGTTGCCGCGCGTCGCGACGCGCGGCATGCCGCTCGTCTTCAATGTCTGGCGACCGGGCGACGAACTGGTGCCGGGCGATCACGGGACGCGCGAACCGAGTCCGGACGCGCCAGAAGCGCGGCCCGACGTCGTGCTGGTGCCGCTTCTGGCCTTCGACGCGCATGGACGGCGGCTCGGCTATGGTGGCGGATATTATGACCGGACGCTCGAAAGGCTCCGGAATGAGAGGCGCGGCGTCATCGCCGTCGGGGTTGCCTTTTCGGCGCAGGAAGCCCAAGACCTGCCGGAGGAGGACTTCGATGCCCGTCTCGACTGGGTCGTGACGGAAAAAGGCGCAAGGGCATTCGGTCCTGCGGCCGGAGGACAAGCATGAGACTGCTCTTCATGGGCGACATCGTAGGGCGGAGCGGGCGCGACGCGCTGGTTGCGGAACTCCCGGCCTTGCGGCGGGAACTCGGGCTCGATTTCGTCGTAGTGAATGGCGAGAACGCGGCAGGCGGTTTCGGTATTACCGGGGCGATCTGCGACGAGATTTTCGACGCAGGCGCCGACGTCATCACGCTTGGCAACCATTCCTGGGACCAGCGCGAGGCGCTGGTGCATATCGAGCGGGAGCCGCGTCTCGTGCGGCCGGCGAACTATCCGTCGGGTACGCCAGGCCGGGGTGCGGCGCTCGTGGAAGCAGCTTCGGGCGAGCGGGTTCTCGTCGTGAACGCGCTTGGCCGCGTTTTCATGGAAGCGCTGGACTGCCCCTTCGAGGCGATCGACCGGCAGATTTCAGCCTGCCCGCTCGGCGAGGCCGCCGACGCGATCATCGTCGACATGCATGCCGAGGCAACATCGGAAAAGATGGCGATGGGCCACTATTGCGATGGGCGTGTGTCGCTCGTGGTCGGCACGCATAGCCATGTGCCGACGGCCGACGCGCAGATCCTGCCCGGTGGCACGGCCTATCAGACGGATGCCGGCATGTGCGGCGACTACAACTCCGTTATCGGCATGGAGAAGGATGAGCCGCTGAACCGCTTCCTGACGCGCATCCCGAGCGGACGTTTCCAGCCCGCGCTCGGGCCGGCGACGCTTTGCGGCGTGTTCGTGGAAACGGACGGTTCCGGGCTTGCGCGCCGCGTGGAGCCGGTTCGGATCGGCGGCCGTCTCACCCAGGTTCTGCCGGAGGTCTGACGCCATGCGGATCGTGCTTGTCGGCAATTTCAACGAAAAGCGTGCTGGCGCGAATTTCTACGCAACGGTCCGCAAGCTTGCCAACGGCTTCATTCGAAACGGCCATCAGGTGATGACGTTCAGCGACCGCGACGTCGCGCGGGAAGTGCATAAGTGGGGCATCGGTCGCGGTGGCGATGCCCATGCGAACGAGCGGCTCGTCGAGCTCTGTTCGAACTTCCGCCCGGAGCTTCTCGTTCTTTTTCACGCAGACAAGATCGCCAACGATACGGTGCGTGAATTGCGCTCAATGCTGCCGTCGCTTCGTGTTTGCATGATTAACATCGACGCATTGTTCCTGACCGAGAACGTCGCGCGCATCCGTCGCTTTGCAGAGGTTGCGGATATGACTTTCATCACGACGGCGGGCGGCCGCCTCGACGAATTCGTCACGCCGACGCATTCGCTTGCCTTCATCCCGAACCCTGCCGATCCCTCGATCGATACGTTGCAATGCTTTGCAGGTAGCGACCAGCCTTTCGACTTTCTTTGCGCGGTCGGTGCCGAGACGTCGTCCACGTCTCGTGGGCGATTCCTGCGCGAGATCGAGGCACGCGTGCCTGAAGCGCGATGTGCCTTTTACGGGCTTGATGAGCGGCCCGCCTTGCAGGGCATGGCCTATTACGATGCCATCGCCTCCACCCGGATGGGGCTCAATCTCAACCGTGAAGAGGGATACCCTCTCTATTCCTCCGACCGCCTCGCGCAATATGCGGGCAATGGATTGCTCGTCTTCGTCGCGCGGTCGACCGGATATGACGAGATATTTTTGGACGAGGAATTCGCCTTCTACCGCGATCAGGACGAACTCGCGGACAAGCTTCGCCATTTTCTGAAGAACGATGGCGAACGTCGGCGGATCGCTCGCAATGGCCATGAGCGCTACCACGCCTTTTTCAGCGAGCGGCTCGTCGCGCGTTACATAGAGGACGTGATGGCGGGCGGCGCGCTTTCGCATGCCTATGCCTGGCCGACGGAACTCCACAAATAGAGCGGAAAGCAGAACCGCCCCGTCTTCCTTGCCGGCCGAGGTGGGTGAGGCGGACAGGAGGGCGGGGCGGTGTGCCTTCGCGTGGATTGCGTTGGCTTTTCCGGCTCGGGCTGGGCGGGGGCCGCGAGCCGGTCTTCTGCAAGTGCCGCCGTCTTCTAGAGAAAGCTGGGCAAACCATCCCGTCCGGCGACAGGGGAAGTCTGGCCGGGCAAATGTTAAATGCACGTTAAACGAGCATAAAAAAGTTAAAAACACGTTATGCGTGTATTTGGTTGTGTGCCCTGCGCTATGGATTTTGCTCGGGGCGCCTTCTATAAAGGCGCAAATTTCAAGAGCTATTCGAAAGGCTTTCGGAGGCGGAATGGCCGGCCACTCACAATTCAAGAACATCATGTATCGCAAGGGCGCGCAGGATAAGAAGCGCGCCAAGCTTTTCGCCAAGCTCGCCAAGGAAATCACCGTGGCGGCGAAAATGGGCTTGCCCGACCCCGAATATAATCCACGCCTGCGGGCCGCTATCCAGGCGGCGCGCGTGGAAAACATGCCGAAAGACAATATCGAGCGCGCGATCAAGAAGAGCACCGATCAGGGCGGCGAAAACTACGAAGAAGTGCGGTACGAGGGCTTCGGCCCCGGCGGCATCGGCGTTCTCGTCGAAACGCTGACCGACAACCGCAACCGGACGGCCGGCGAAGTCCGCTCCATCTTCTCAAAGAATGGCGGCAATCTGGGCGAGACGGGCTCGGTTTCGTTCATGTTCGACCGGCTCGGCCTGATCGAATACCCCGCCGATGTGGCGAGCGCCGACGATATGCTCGAAGCGGCGATCGATGCCGGCGCCGACGACTGCCAGTCGGGTGCGGAAGCGCATGAACTCTATTGCGCGCCGGATGCACTGCATGAGGTTGCCTCGGCTCTTGAGACGAAGTTTGGCGAACCGCGCGCGGCGCGAATCGTCTGGAAGCCGCAGAACACCATCGCTCTCGACGACGAGAAGGCGGAGACCGTCTTCAAGATGCTCGAAGCGCTGGACGACAATGACGATGTGCAGCAGGTTTATGCGAACTTCGAAATGTCCGATTCGGTCCTGGAGAAGATGTCCGCCTGACGGGCTGGCGCGGATATCGCTCTCCCGGCGGCGCGGGCATAAACCGGGCGGTTTCGGCCTTGTTCAGGGCGGGGCCGGGCACAAGGACTTCCCGCTCATGCCGGCATCGTTCAGATATCTCGGCATCGATCCCGGCCTCACAGCAACGGGATGGGGCGTGATCGGCGTGCAGGGGGCGAAACTCATCCATATTGCGAATGGCACGATTTCGTCCAATGCGCGGTTGAGCATTGCCGAGCGTCTGGTCGAGATCGAGGCGGGGCTTGTGCGTGTCGTCGCCGAACACTTGCCGGATGCCGCCGCTGTCGAACAGGCTTTCGTCGCGCGCGATGCGTCGGCGGCGCTGAAGCTTGGGCAGGCACGCGCCATTGCACTCCTCGTTGCCGCTCGGGCGGGCCTCGCCGTTGCAGAATATGCTCCCAATCACGTGAAGAAATCCGTCGTCGGTGCGGGCCATGCCGACAAGGCGCAGATAAGGCTCATGGTCGAAATGCTGCTGCCGGGCTCGAAAGCCGCCACCGAACACGCGGCCGACGCGCTCGCCATCGCCATCGCCCATGCGCATTCTGGGGCTGCGAATGAAAGGCTTGCGGCGGCGGTTGCGCGCGCCGGAGCGGGCCGATGATCGGGAAGCTCAAAGGCATTGTCGATTCTTCGGGCGAGGACTGGGTCGTCATCGATGTCGGCGGTGTCGGCTATCACGTCACGTGCTCGCGCCGAACCTTGCAGAACCTCCCTGCTTCCGGCGGTGCGGTCACGCTTTCCATCGAGACGAAGGTGAGCGACGAGGCGATCCGCCTCATAGGTTTCGAGAGCGATGCCGAGCGCGACTGGTTCCGCCTGCTGCTGGGTGTGCAGGGGGTCGGTACGCGCGTGGCGCTTGGCGTGCTCGGCACACTCGCGCCCGCCGATCTTGCCCGCGCCATTGCGCTCGACGACAGGAAGGCGATTTCCGCGGCGCCGGGTGTCGGCGCCAAGGTCGCTGCTCGCATCGCTGCCGAATTAAAGGACAAGGCGCCGGAAGGCGCCTCGCTTGCCGCCATGCTGGAGACGCCGGTCAACGGGACGCCCGTGCCGTCGGCAGCGCCGATGCGCGATGCGGTCTCCGCGCTCGTCAATCTCGGTTATCCGCAGGCGCAAGCCGCGGGGGCGGTTGCGGCGGCGGCGAAGGGACTCGATGAGGCGGCAACAGCCGAGCAGCTCATCCGGCAGGGCCTCAAGGAGCTTGCGCGATGACGGACAGGCTGATCGGTGCCGCAAAGCGCGAGGAAGACGAGCTGGAGCGCACGCTTCGGCCGCAGCTTCTTTCCGATTTTACCGGCCAGGCACGGGCGCGTGAAAATCTTGCCGTTTTCATCGAGGCGGCCCGCCAGCGCGGCGAGGCGCTCGACCATGTGCTCTTCGCCGGCCCGCCCGGTCTCGGCAAAACGACGCTCGCGCAGATTGTGGCGCGCGAGCTCGGCGTGAATTTCCGTTCGACGTCGGGGCCTGTGATTTCAAAGGCGGGCGACCTTGCTGCCCTGCTCACCAATCTCGAGCCGCGCGATGTGCTCTTCATCGACGAAATCCATCGTCTCTCGCCGGCAGTCGAGGAAATCCTCTATCCGGCGATGGAAGACTTCCAGCTCGACCTCATCATCGGTGAAGGCCCGGGTGCTCGTTCCGTGCGCATCGAGCTTGCGCCTTTCACGCTTGTGGGCGCGACGACGCGCACGGGGCTTCTCACAACGCCGCTTCGCGACCGGTTCGGCATTCCGGTGCGGCTCAATTTCTACGAGATCGGCGAACTCGAGAGCATCGTGCGGCGCGGCGCCCGCGTGCTCGGCATCTCGATGACGGCGGATGGGGCGCACGAGATCGCGCGCCGCGCTCGCGGAACGCCGCGTGTTGCCGGACGGCTGCTTCGCCGCGTGCGGGATTTTGCCGCCGTGGAAGGCGTGGGGTCCATCGATGCGAAGGCGGCCGACAAGGCTCTGCAGCGGCTTGAGGTCGACGAACTCGGGCTCGATGCGCTCGATCATCGTTATCTGCGCTGCATCGCCGTCAGCTTTTCCGGAGGGCCGGTCGGCGTCGAGACCATCGCCGCGTCGCTTTCCGAACCACGCGATGCGATCGAGGAGATCATCGAGCCCTATCTGATCCAGCAGGGGCTGGTGAACCGGACGCCTCGGGGCCGCGTTCTCACCGCTGCGGCCTTTGCCCATATCGGCGTGTCGCCGCCTGCCGCCGCGGCGGCAAACCAGTCCACGCTTTTCGGCGGAGAGGAAGAAGACGAGGCATGAGCGAGTGGCCAGACCTTTCCGGCCGGATCGAGGGCCGGACGCACAAGCTGCCCATCCGCGTCTATTATGAGGACACGGATTTTTCCGGCATCGTCTATCACGCGAATTATCTGCGCTTCGCCGAGCGGGGCCGCTCCGATTTCCTGCGGCTCGCGGGCGTTCACCATACGGATCTCTTCGATACGGAGGACCCCGTGGCCTTCGCCATTCACCGGATGGAAATGGATTTCCTTCAGCCTGCCCGGATCGACGACCGGCTTGAGGTCCATACCGTCTATGTCCGGGCGAGCGGCGCGCGGATCGAGGCAGAGCAATCGATCTGGCGTCTCGACCCGACGGGGACGTCCACGGACGAACTCTGGCGGGCGAAGGTCTTTGCAGCGGTCATCGACGGTCAGGGCCGTCCGCGCCGGCTTCCGGCGGCGGTGAGGGATGCGCTCGCGCCCTATGTCGCCGGACCGGGAGGCTGAGGCGTTGCGGACCGCCGCGCTGTGACCGGGCCGCAACATTCGTCCGCTAACCTCTTGAGTACACGACTCGAATCCCGCCAGACGCCACGGTAATGACATAATTGAAAGACTAACTTCAGCCGCAATTTGGGGGCACACATACATAAGCGGGGCGCAACGGGCACAGCCCGACTGCGCGAGCTGCGTCTGTCATGTGCCGCTCCCTGCAATGAGCCCGAGAGCACGGAGAGGCACCGAATGGATCCCGTCACCACCAGTCAGGTGATTACTCAAGCTACAGCCGTCGATGCAGTCCCACTGGACTTTTCCATCTGGGGCCTGTTCATGCGCGCTGACGTCGTCGTCAAGCTCGTGATGATGGGGCTTTTCTTCGCCTCCGTCTGGTCCTGGGCGATCATTTTCGACAAGTGGTGGCGCTTTGCACGCGTCGAACGGCGCGCGGATCAGTTCGAGCGCATCTTCTGGTCCGGCCGCTCGCTGGACGACCTTTACCAGGAAATGGGGCACCGCCCGCAGCATCCGCTTTCCGCCCTCTTCATCGCTGCCATGCGCGAATGGCGCCGCTCGCAAGACGTCGTGACGAGTTCCTTCGTCGGGCTCAAGGAGCGCGTCGACAAGGTCATGCAGGTGACCATCAGCCGCGAGATGATGGCACTCGAGAGCCGTCTTCTTTTCCTCGCGACAGTCGGTTCCGTCGCGCCCTTCGTCGGCCTGTTCGGCACGGTCTGGGGCATCATGAATTCGTTCCAGTCGATTGCGATCAGCCGCGACACGAACCTTGCGGTCGTGGCGCCGGGTATTGCCGAAGCGCTCTTTGCGACCGCGCTTGGCCTCGTCGCCGCCATCCCGGCGGTCGTCGCCTATAACCGCTTCTCCAACCAGACGTCGCGCATCGGCGCGCGGATGGAGAGCTTCGCCGATGAGTTCTCCGCGATCCTGTCGCGCCAGCTCGACGAGCGAGGCTGAACCATGGCGATGTCGGTCGGCAAGAAGGGATCGGGTCGCGGGCGTTTTACGCGCCAGCCCATGGCGGAGATCAACGTGACGCCGGTCGTCGACGTGATGCTGGTGCTGCTCATCGTCTTTATGGTTGCCGCACCGCTTCTCACCGTCGGTGTGCCGGTCGATCTGCCGAAGACGCAGGCGGCACCGCTTTCCGGCGATACCGAGCCGCTGACCATCACGATCAACGGCAAGGGCGAGATCTATGTGCAGGAAACGCTGACCGAACCGGACGCGCTTATCCCGCAACTTACCGCGATTGCGGAAAACGGATACGAGCAGCGCATTTTCGTGCGCGCGGACAACTCGATCAATTACGGCGCGGTGATGGACGTGATGGGCCGGCTCAGCGCCGCAGGCTTTTCGAAGGTCGGTCTCGTGACGGAGACGGATACGTCGCCGGCAAAGAAGCCGGGGACAAAGTAAGCGGCGAGAATGCGTAACCCGGTTCTCATTTCCGCCGCGGCGCATGTAGTGATCGTGGCGCTTGCGCTTGTGGCGTTCCCGTCGCCCGAGGAACTTCCCTCGGTGCCGACGCGCGCCTTGCCAGTCGAGCTCGTGACGATCGATCAGGTGACGAACCTGAAGAGCACGAAGAAGGTCGATAAGCCGAAGCCCGTCGAGAAGCCCGAACCGCCGAAACCGGAAGAGCAGGTGAAGGTGAAGGCCGAGCCGAAGCCGGAACCGAAGCCGACGCCCCCTCCGCCCCCGGAGGAAAAGGCCGAGGTCATTCCGGAGAAGAAAGAAGAGAAGCCGAAGCCGGTCGAGAAGAAGGAAGACAAAAAGCCGACTCCGCCGAAGAAGGAGCCGGAGAAGAAATTCGATCCGAGCAATATCGCGGCGCTGCTCGACAAGGCGCCCGACAAGGCGCCGAAGTCCACACCGCTTGAGTCGACGGAGGATTTCGAGGCGCCTGCGACGGACGATCCTGCGGCGGCGCTGACCATGAGCGAGACGGATGCGCTTCGGCAGCGCGTGGAGCGATGCTGGAATGTCAGTGGTTTGACCGGCACAGCGGATGCCGAGAAGTTGCGAGCCACGGTCCGTTTCGGGCTCAACCCGGATGGGTCGCTGGCGGGGCGTCCGACGATCGTGCGGAGCAGCGGCGGTTCCCTGTCGCGCCTCCTGGCGGAACGGGCGATTCAGGCCGTTCAGAGCTGCGCGCCCTACGATTTTTTGCCGGCGGACAAGTACACGAGCTGGCGCGACAACACATTCAACTTCGATCTGGGAGGAATGATGTGATCGCGCAGGTTGTTCAGTTAACGGATTTTGCCACGCAATAGACACATAAAAAGGGTATCCGGATTTACCTTGAGCGGGTGTCAGGCCTTTAGGCAGGAGAGACCATGATGTCGGAAACGTACAACGTGCAGAGCAACGCCATGGTGAGGCTGTCGAGACGAGCGGCCGGGGCGGTGGCTGTTTTCTGTGTCGCCCTGCTTTCGTTTCTGCCGGCGCATGCGGTGGAGATCGATATCAACCGGGGCACCGTCGATCCGCTGCCCATCGCGATCACCGACTTTGTCGGCGGCGAGGGGCAGGAGGCGAAGGTTGGTGCCGATATATCCTCCGTCATCACCAACAATCTCGAACGCTCTGGGCTTTTTCGTCCGCTGCCGAAGGCATCCTTCATCGAGAAGATTTCGGACATCAACGTGCAGCCGCGCTTCGGTGACTGGCGCGTTATCAGCTCGCAGGCGCTCGTGACGGGGCAGACGCGGCTCGAATCCGACGGCAGGCTTCGCGTCGAGTTCCGCCTGTGGGACGTGCTTGGCGAACAGCAGATGACGGGGCTTCAATTCTTCACGACGCCGGACAACTGGCGCCGCGTCGCGCATCTCATTTCCGATGCGATCTACAAGCGGCTGACCGGTGAGGAAGGCTACTTCGACACGCGCGTCGTCTATGTGTCCGAAACGGGTCCGAAGAATGCGCGCGTGAAGCGCCTCGCGATCATGGACCAGGACGGCCACAATCCGCGCATGCTGACGAATGGCAGCGACCTCGTGCTGACGCCCCGCTTCAGCCCGAACTCGCAGGAGATCACCTATCTCGCTTACCGCAACAATCGCCCGCGCGTCTATGTGCTCGACATCGAGACCGGACAGCAGGAAGTGGTCGGCGAGTTTCCGGGCATGACCTTCGCGCCGCGCTTCTCGCCGGACGGCCAGAAGATCATCATGAGCCTCCAGCGCGGCGGCAACTCGGACATCTACACGATGGACCTTCGCAGCCGCCAGGTGACGCGCCTCACCAATACGGCCGCGATCGACACGGCGCCGAGCTATTCGCCGGATGGACGCCAGATCACTTTCGAATCGGATCGTGGCGGCTCGCAGCAGATCTATGTCATGAACACGGATGGCTCGAACCAGCGGCGCATCAGCTTCGGTCAGGGCAGCTATGCGACGCCGGTCTGGTCGCCGCGCGGCGATCTGATTGCCTTCACCAAGATGACGGGCGGCCGCTTCGTCATCGGCGTAATGCGGCCCGATGGCACCGGCGAGCGGGTGCTGACAGAGGGCTATCACAATGAAGGGCCGACATGGGCGCCGAACGGACGTGTGCTGATGTTCTTCCGCGAGACGCGCGGTGCGCAGGGCGGCCCCGGTCTCTGGTCGGTTGACGTCACCGGCTACAACGAGCGCCCGGTACCGGCCGCGACCATGGCCTCCGACCCGGCCTGGTCTCCCCGCATCCAGTAGGACAGCAGGTATTGGGCATGGGTCTGGAGGGCGACTGCCTGGATGAATGATGTAAAAATGTCACTCAACCTTGACTGAAAAGTCGCATGATATTTGTTGCATCTTGCCTGATACTCGGTTGCTGGCTAGTATCGTGTTGCGGTACAGCAACCCCAGCGTCGGCCAATTGCGGGCGACGTAAGCTTCGGTTCGGAACGATGCCGGTCCGAATAGGTTCTCTAAATACAGCACTGCCTCCGGGTAAGTTGGGTTTTGGCCTGATTTTACTGCGGGGGCTGCTCGTGCGAGACTGTCTAATCAATTGAGCGCTGAGGCGCCATGGCCGCTGAGATCAAAAGGAGATCACCCGAATGAAGTCCCCGAATGCTGGCCTGCGGTTTGCTGCCGTGGCTGCTGCTTTCCTGATGCTCGCCGCTTGCTCCTCGACTGACGATGCGGCTGGCGGTTCCTCCTCTTCGACGTCCGGCCAGATCGCGCCGGGCTCGCAGGAAGACCTGGTGGCCAATGTTGGCGACCGCGTTTTCTTCGATACCGACAAGTCGTCGCTCAGCGATGAAGCTCGCGCAACCCTGCAGCGCCAGGCTGCGTGGATGGAGCTCTATCCGAACCTGACCTTCACGCTCGAAGGTCATGCCGACGAGCGCGGCACGCGCGAATACAACCTTGCGCTCGGTGGCCGTCGTGCCAACGCCGCGAAGGATTATCTCGTGAGCCTCGGTGTCAATGGCGGCCGTCTCAATACCGTGTCCTACGGTAAGGAGCGCCCGGTCTGCCTCGAGTCCAACGAGAACTGCTGGGCCCAGAACCGTCGCGCCGTGACGGTCATCGCCTCCGGCGCCGCGAGCTAACCGGGTTCGAACGAATCCGGATTCGCGAAAAGAAAGAATGAAAGCGCTCTTCCGCTTTGCGGGAGGGCGCTTTTTTCATCCGATTGCGGCGTGTTCGATGCCGCAATTTGGTCGTGTTTGACTTTAAGATAGCGTCCTGATTTGACATCCGAACGGGAGGTTCGATTGCGGCCCGATCGTCGACCCATGAAATCTGTCTTTGCCTGCGTTGCCGCTGTGGCGCTTGTTGGCGTTCCTTTGATTGTCGCGGGAACTGCGCTCGCCCAATCCGGCGACATGGACCCGCGCGCGGTCGCGAACCGTCTCGACCGGATCGAACGCGAAATTTCCGATCTTCAGCGCCAGACCTATAGCGGCGGCGGTTCCTCCGGCGCGCCGGTCGTCATGGATAGCGGTGCCAGCACCGCCGACCTCCAGGCGCGCGTGGTCGAACTGGAAGAGCAGGTCCGCACGCTTAACGGCCGCCTCGAAGAGGCGAACCACCGCACCGAGACGCTTCGGCAAAATCTCGAAGCCTTCCAGCAGGATGTCGATCTTCGCTTCCGGGACGCGGCTGGCGGCTCTTCAGCCGCCGGTTCGGGCGACGGGGCCGGCGCACAATCGTCAGTTGCCACGGGCTCATCTGCCGCGGCCGCACCTGCCGCTGGCGAAGCGTCTGGTGCTCCGGCCGGTTCCGTGCCTTCCGTGCTGCCGAACGGCACCCCCGAGACGCAGTACGAATTCGCGATCGACCTGATGAAGCGTGGCCAGTACGACAAGGCGCGCGCCGCTTTTCAGGAATTCCTGCAGGTCCATCCGAAGAACGCCCTGGCGGGCAATGCGCAATACTGGCTCGGCGAAACCTACTACGCGCAGAACGACTACAAGCGCGCGGGTGATGCCTTTCTGACGGGCTATACGACCTATGCGTCGAGCAGCAAGGCGCCGGACAGTCTTCTGAAACTCGGCATGAGCCTCGCCGCGCTCGACAACAAGGATGCAGCCTGCACGGTCTGGGGCGAACTTGGTTCGAAGTTTCCGCAGGCGTCGCCGTCCGTGGTTGCGCGCGCGAAGCTCGAGCGGCAGAAGGCCGGCTGCTGATCCTTTGACATGGGGGACAACATGAACGCGCAGGACGATACCGCGCGATCTCCGTCTCCCGTTTCCGCCAAAGAGTTTGCCGCGCGCCTTTCGTCTCTCCATCCGGGCCGGTCGGTCGCGGTCGCCTTTTCGGGCGGACCGGATTCATTGGCGCTTCTCGTTCTTGCCGCGCAGTGGGCGGCCAGGCGGAAGAACACCGCGCTCCATGCCTTCACCGTCGATCATGGACTTCGTGCCGCCTCGGCCGGCGAGGCGAAGGAAGCGGCACGCCTGTCGGCGGCACTCGGCGTGCCCCACCGCATCCTGAAGTGGAAGGGCGAGAAGCCTGCCACAGGCATTCAGGCCGCCGCGCGCGAGGCGCGATACGGTCTGCTGCTTGAGGCCTGCCGCAATGTGGGCGCGAGCGATCTTCTTGTCGCGCATCATCTGGAAGACCAGGCGGAGACTTTTCTCCTGCGGCTCTCACGTGGCAGTGGCATTGACGGTCTCTCCGCCATGCCTGCATCGCGCCCGCTCTCGGAAGACGGCATGGCGGTGCGCCTGCTGCGCCCGCTTCTCGACCTGCCGAGGGAGAGGCTGCTGGCGACGGTTGCGAAAGCGCGTCTCACGCCGATTCAGGATCCGAGCAACGAGAACGAACGCTTCGACAGGGTGAAGGCGCGGAAGGCGCTTTCGCTCCTCGCGCCGCTTGGGCTCGATGCGGCTCGCCTTGCCCGCACGGCAGCGCAGATGGGGCGGGCGAGGGAAGCGCTCGAAACGGAGACAGCGCGGCTTCTTGCCGGGCATACAAGCCATTCACCTCTGGGTTTCGTGGAAATGAAGGCCGAGGCTCTTGTCGG
This sequence comes from Parvibaculum sp., assembly GCF_045863935.1. Lineage (GTDB taxonomy): Bacteria > Pseudomonadota > Alphaproteobacteria > Parvibaculales > Parvibaculaceae > Parvibaculum. Next base: position 51,293 of record NZ_BTVP01000013.1, read on the forward strand.
AGCGCCTGCCGAAATCGGTCTTCGCGCCCTTGCCGCGCTCATCCGCGCCGTGGGCGGCGGCCAGTATGCGCCGCGCCTCGCTGCGCTCGAAGCCGTCTATGCGGCGATCAGCGAGGATTCGCTCGGGCGCGGGCGGACGCTTGGGGGGGTGAAGCTCGCGTTGAAGGGCGGCATTCTCCTCGTCTCGCGGGAAGTGGCCGCGGCACAGGCCGCCGCGCCGCTCTTGCTGAGGCAGGGGGAGGAAGGGGTGTGGGACGGGCGGTTCCGCCTCCGGCTCGACAAAGCGCCGCGCGGGCGGCGGTTCGAGGTGCGGGCGCTCGGTTCCGAGGGCCTTGCTGCGCTGCGTGCGGCGGAAACAGGCCTCCCCGAGGTGCCAAGTGCCCTGCTGCAGGCTCTGCCCGGATTATGGGACGAAGGCAGGCTCGTCGCCGCGCCCCATTTGGGTACACTCCGGCATGGTGTGCAGGTGCATGTGGCGCTCCGCCGCATGTCCTGGCCGGATCCCGCAAAAGAGGCGGAAAAAGCCTGAAAGACCGGCAATCGCACCGGCGCTGGCACTTGGTAAACCTTTCTATGGTCACTATCTTCTCTTAGATTAGAAACACTCGAGAAGCGGGAGGCGGTTTGGCACGTCCCCTGCAAATCAGCGCCTGTCGTCAGGTAAAAAGGTAAAAGCCCTTGTCCAATTTCAAGAATTTCGCCGTCTGGGTGTTGGGTGCGCTGCTTCTGGTGGCGTTGTTCAATCTCTTCCAGAGCCCCTCGCCCCAGAGCGGAGGGGGCACGGAGATCACCTTCTCGCGCCTCCTGTCGGATGTCGATTCCGGCAATGTGAGCGAGGTCACCATCCAGGGCGACAAGATTTCCGGGACCTATTCGGACGGACGCAAGTTCTCCACCTACGCGCCGCAGGACCCCTCGCTGGTCGATCGCCTCTACAACAAGGGCGTGGCGATTACCGCGAAGCCGAACGAAGACAACGTGCCTTCGCTGCTCGGCATTCTCGTCTCCTGGTTCCCGATGCTGCTGCTCATCGCGGTGTGGATTTTCTTCATGCGCCAGATGCAGGGCGGTGGCGGCAAGGCCATGGGCTTCGGCAAGTCCAAGGCAAAGTTGCTCACCGAGCGTCATGGCCGCGTGATGTTCGACGACGTCGCGGGTATCGATGAAGCGAAAGACGATCTCACCGAGATCGTCGACTTCCTGCGCGATCCGGCGAAGTTCCAGCGGCTTGGCGGCCGCATCCCGAAGGGCGTGCTGCTTGTCGGTCCTCCCGGCACGGGCAAGACGCTGCTCGCGCGCGCCATCGCGGGCGAGGCGAACGTGCCCTTCTTCACGATTTCCGGTTCCGACTTCGTCGAGATGTTCGTCGGCGTCGGCGCATCCCGCGTGCGCGACATGTTCGAGCAGGCAAAGAAGAACGCGCCCTGCATCATCTTCATCGACGAAATCGATGCGGTCGGCCGTCATCGCGGCGCCGGTCTCGGCGGCGGCAATGACGAACGCGAGCAGACGCTGAACCAGTTGCTCGTCGAGATGGACGGTTTCGAGCCGAACGAGGGCATTATCCTCATTGCGGCGACGAACCGGCCGGACGTGCTCGATCCCGCGCTGCTGCGCCCGGGCCGCTTCGACCGTCAGGTCGTGGTGCCAAACCCGGATGTCGTGGGCCGCGAGAAGATCCTGAAAGTCCACATGAAGAAGGTGCCGCTCGCGCCGGATGTCGAGCCGCGCACGATCGCGCGCGGCACGCCGGGCTTCTCGGGCGCCGATCTTGCGAACCTCGTCAACGAGGCCGCGCTCATGGCCGCGCGCCGCGGCAAACGCCTCGTCACCATGGCGGAGTTCGAGGATGCGAAGGACAAGGTGATGATGGGCGCGGAACGCCGCTCCATGGTCATGACGGAAGAAGAGAAGAAGCTGACCGCTTATCACGAAGGCGGGCACGCGCTGGTGGCGCTGCACATGCCGGCTTCCGATCCGATCCACAAGGCGACGATCATTCCGCGCGGACGTGCGCTCGGCATGGTGATGCGTCTGCCGGAACGCGACCAGATTTCGGTGACGCGCGCCAAGCTCCAGGCCGACCTCGCGGTTGCCATGGGCGGACGCCTCGCGGAAGAAATCATCTTTGGCCACGACAAGGTCACATCGGGTGCGTCCTCCGATATCGCGATGGCGACGAAGATGGCGAAGGCCATGGTCACGCGCTGGGGCATGAGCGACAAGCTCGGGCCGCTCGCCTATGGCGAGAACGAGGAGGAAGTATTCCTCGGCCATTCCGTTGCGCGGACCCAGAACATGTCGGAAGAGACACAGCGCGTCATCGACTCTGAAGTGCGCCGCATCGTCGACGAAGGTTACGACACCGCGAAGCAGATCCTTGTCGATCACATCGACGAGCTGCACACCATCGCCAAGGGTCTCCTCGAATACGAGACGCTGTCGGGCGATGAAATCCAGAACCTGCTCAAGGGCGAGCCGCCCATGCGAGATCGCGGGGAACCGGCGAAGCCCGTGGAGGGCCCCACTTCCGCCGTGCCGGTTACCGGAGCCAAGCCGAGCGACGGTCCGATGGGCGTTCCGCCCGCCCCGCAGGGAACGTAAGGTTCCGCAGGGAACATAAGGTCATGCGATAGCGAATAAAAAAGGGAGGCTCGAAGCCTCCCTTTTCTTTTTGTCTTTTGGGTGCGTCAGTGCTGCCGGTCGGGCAGGCGGAGGACGAGGCCGTCGAGTGCATCGCTCAGCGTGATCTGGCAGGCGAGGCGGCTCGCCTCGGTCACGTCCTCGGCGAATTCCAGCATGCTCTTCTCAAGCCCTTCGCCGGCGGGGCCCGTCTTCGCGATCCATGCGGGGTCGACATAGACATGGCAAGTCGCGCAGGCGGCCGCGCCGCCGCAGTCGCCATCGATGCCCGGAACGCCGTTCTTCACCGCCGCTTCCATCGCCGTGATGCCGGCTTCGGCCTCGACCGCATGGACCGTTCCACTCGCTTCGACGTAGTTCACTTTCGTCATTCTTGTTTTTCCTTCTTGTTTTATCACGCGTGGAGCCGCACCGGCATCGACGCATAGCCGCGCACGAAGTTCGAACGAACGCGCACGGGTTCGTCCATCACCTCGATGCGGGAGAAGCGTTTCAAAATCTCTTCCCAGAGAATTTTCAACTGCATCTCGGCAAGACGGTTGCCGACGCAGCGATGGATGCCGAAGCCGAAAGAGAGATGCTGGCGCGGGCGTGCGCGATCGATGATGAAATCCTCCGGCTGGCTGATGACCTCGTCATCGCGATTGCCCGAGAGATACCACATGACGACCTTGTCGCCCTTTTTGATGGTCTTGCCGCCGAGTTCCGTATCGGCGACAGCGGTGCGGCGCATATGCGGCAATGGTGTCTGCCAGCGGATGATTTCAGGAACGGCGCTTTCGATCAGGGCGGGATTGGACTTGAGCTTTTCAAGCTGGTCGGGATTTTGGTGCATGGCAAGCACGCCACCCGTCATGGAATTGCGCGTCGTGTCGTTGCCGCCGACGATAAGCAGAAGCACATTCGCCAGATATTCCACCTGGGTCATGTTCCGCGTGGCTGGCGAATGGGCGAGCATGGAGATGAGGTCGTTACCGGGTTCGCGGGTATTGACGCGCTCATTCCAGAGGTTCTGGAAATAGCTTCCGCACTCCATGAGTTCTTGCGTTCGCTGCTCCCAGCTATCGACGATCCCGCTCCCGGGGGCGGCCGTGGCGACGTCGGACCAGCGCGTCAGCTTGCGCCGTTCCGCAAAGGGAAAGTCCATCAGCGTCGCGAGCATCTGCGTCGTCAGCTCGATCGAGACGCGGTCGACCCAGTCAAACTCTTCCTCTGTCGGCAGGTTGTCGAGAACGCGGCAGACGCGCTCGCGAATGGTGCCTTCGAGCTTTGCCAGATTTGCCGGCGCCACGATGGGGCTGACTGCCTTGCGCTGTTCGTCGTGGCGCGGCGGGTCCATGGCAATGAAGTTGGGCAGATCGACGCCGCCTTCCTCTGCGATCGCAAGCGCGTTGTCGATCGTGATGCCACCGAGACTCGCTTCAGAGGAGTAGATCTGGTGATTGGTATCGACATGCATGATGTCGTTGTATTTCGTGATCGACCAATAAGGGCCGTAGGCGCTCTCGGCGCAATAGTGCACGGGGTCGTCCCGGCGCAGGCGGCGGAAATATTCGCCAACAGTGTCGTTCAGATAAAAATCCGGATTGCTGACGTCGATCCGGTCGAGCGGCAGGCGCTCGGCCTCGGACGTTGCCGCGATGGCGGATGCGATTGCGGTCATGGCGTTTCCTCCCAGATATGCCCGGTCCCACTATTGAGTAATATATCAATAGGTATTGAGCGGAGAGTCAATATGGGTTGGAATGGCCTGGGGGGCGGCGCTGCCGGCCGCCCGGCGTGCCGTTTATACTTGCCGCGGAAATCCGCCGATTCTCGAGGGAAAGCCCTGCCCGTGACCATAGCCGCCAGAACCGCCCGCACGAGGCTCACGCCTCAGGCTCGCCGCGCCCAGCTTCTCGATTGCGCGCTGGCCGCCTTTGCCGAACACGGCGTCGCGCGGGCGACCCATTCTCATGTCGCGGAGCGGGCGGGCGTTTCGGTGCCTGCGGTCCATTCCTATTTCCGCACGCGCGACGATCTCGTCGCTGCCGTGCTCGGCGAAGTCGAGGTCTATCTCATCGAGATCGTGTCGCGCTCCCTTGGCGGCCCCAAAGCGGTTCATGAGGCGCTCGAAGCGCTCGCGGTCAACTTCTCGCGCGATGCGAAGGAGAAGCCGGACATGATGAAGGTCTGGCTCGACTGGAGCACGGGCGTGCGCGCCGATGTCTGGCCGCGTTACATGGATGTGCTGGAGCGGCTGCACGCGATCGCGCAGAAGGTGCTGGAGCGCGGCATGGGGGAGGGCGTCATTCCGCCTGACCTGAGCGTGAAGGCGGCCGCCCGCGTCTATCTCGGCGGCGGGCACACCGTGGCGCTGATGCAGTTCTCCGGTGCGACGCCGCCCGAGATCGACGCCGTCATCGGCCATCTCGTGCGAACCGCCATGGGGATCGGACCCGGTGCGCCTCTTCCCGCTGCGGGTTGAGCCGTGCTCGCCGTCCGCGGGGGCCCGTGCTAGAAACCGGTCATGAGCGCGCGGCCCCTCATCTTCGGTATTCTCAACATCACGCCGGACTCCTTCTCCGACGGCGAAAAGTACTTTGCCGCCGATGCGGCCATCGCTCATGGACGCCAACTCGCTGCCAACGGCGCCGATGTCATCGATATCGGTCCAGCCTCGTCCCATCCCGATGCGGCGCCGGTTTCGGCCGAGGAGGAGATCCGCCGTCTCGCACCCGTCATGGAGGCGCTGGCGGGAGATCACATCCCGGTGTCGGTCGACAGCTTCCGGCAGGAAACGCAGGCCTTCGCGCTTGCGCATGGTGCGCAGTGGCTGAACGACATTCGCGGTTTCGCGGACGAAGCCTTCTATCCCTCGCTCGCGGCATCAGATGCCCGGCTCGTCGTGATGCACTCGATCCAGCGCGACGGGAATGCGGACCGCCGCGCGACGCCTGATGGCGATATCGTCGAGCAGATTTGTGCCTTCTTCGAGGCCCGGATCGCGGCGCTTACGGCGGCAGGCATCGCCCGCGACCGGCTCATCCTCGATCCCGGCATGGGTTTCTTTCTCGGTCCGAAGCCCGAAACCTCCTTCGAGGTTCTGTCGAGGACGGGCGATATCCGGGACCGCTTTGGCCTGCCGGTCTTCATTTCGGTGTCCCGGAAGTCCTTCCTCCGGGCCGTGACGGGGCGAAGCCCGGGCGAGGCGGGGGCGGCGACGCTTGCGGCCGAGATCCTTGCGGTCGAGCGGGGGGCAGGCTGCATCCGGACCCATGAGCCGCGGCCCCTTGTGGACGCTCTTGCCGTTCTGGCTCGCTTCGGCACGGTTTCGGGCCAAGGCTGAAAGAATTCGCAAGAAATATTTAACTGCAATTGGCGCATAGATTCCTATATTCGCCACATATGTTCGCATGAATGTGTCGTGGGGGCGTGCCGGGGCCGTGGGGGCTATTGGCTGGCCAGAGTGAGACACAGACCGAGACAAGGCGCGAGGACCGTTCAATTCATGGCCCGCAAATATTTTGGCACGGATGGAATCCGGGGCACCGCCAATACCGGAAACATGACCGCCGAAACGGCGTTGCGTGTCGGCATGGCGGCTGGCCGCGTCTTCCGTCGTGGCGAGCATCGCCACCGTGTCGTGATCGGCAAGGATACGCGGCTTTCGGGCTACATGCTGGAGCCCGCGCTCACGGCCGGTTTCACCTCGATGGGCATGGATGTTTTCCTTTTCGGGCCGCTGCCGACGCCCGCCGTCGCCATGCTCACGCGGTCGCTGCGCGCGGACCTCGGCGTGATGATCTCCGCTTCGCATAATTCCTTCCAGGACAACGGCATCAAGCTGTTCGGCCCGGATGGCTTCAAGCTTTCCGACGAGGTGGAGCTTGCGATCGAACACCACATGGACAATGGCCTCGCCGACAATCTGGCGGGTCCGCGCGAACTTGGCCGCGCCAAGCGTATCGACGACGCGCAGGCGCGCTACATCGAGCATGTGAAGCACACATTTCCCCGGCAGCAGACGCTTGAGGGCCTGCGCATCGTCATCGATTGCGCGAACGGCGCCGCCTACAAGGTTGCGCCCGCCGTTCTCTGGGAACTCGGCGCCGAAGTCGTCACCGTCGGCACGGATCCGAATGGTTTCAACATCAACGAGGAGTGCGGCTCGACCGCGACCGACCGCATGTGCGCGACGGTGCGCGAGCGCCGTGCCGATATCGGCATCGCGCTCGACGGCGATGCCGACCGCGTCATCATTGCGGACGAGCACGGCAAGGTCGTCGATGGCGATCAGATCATGGGCCTGATCGCCCGGCACTGGAAGGAGATGGACAAGCTCTCCGCGCCTGGTGTCGTTGCGACCGTCATGTCCAATCTCGGCCTCGAGCGCTATCTCCGCACGCTCGATCTCGATCTCGTGCGCACGCAGGTCGGGGACCGCTATGTCGTCGAGCATATGCGCCAGCATGGATTTAATGTGGGCGGCGAGCAGTCCGGCCACATCGTGCTCAAGGATTTCTCGACGACCGGGGACGGGCTCATCGCCGCGTTGCAGGTGCTTGCCGTTCTCAAGGCGGAAGACAGGCCGGTGAGCGAACTCACCAACGTCTTCGAGCCGCTGCCGCAACTCCTGAAGAATGTTCGCTTCAAACGGGGCGAACCGCTGAAGGACAAGGATGTGCAGGACGCGATCCGCGAGGGCGAAAGCAGGCTCGGCGCGGGCGGCCGCCTCGTCATCCGCAAGTCGGGCACGGAACCGCTCATTCGCGTGATGGCGGAAGGCGACGACGAAAAGCTCGTCGCTGCCGTCGTCAACGACATCGCCGCCGTGATCGAACACAACGCCGCTTGATACCTTCTCTCAGGGCGCGAAGCTCGAGCGGGCCTTCACACCCCAATGGCCGTTTTCCAGCGTGACCACATAGATCGAGTCGAAATGACCGATCACGCTGCCGTCCGCGCGGTAGCGTGCGAAGCGCGTGTCGAAATGCACCTTGCCGGGGCCGGCATGGATCACCTCCCGCCGCTCCCAATCGGAATGATCCCATTCCGCAAGCGCCCCGCGCTCGAAAGTGTCCTTCGGATGCCAGCCGGGCTTGTCGATGATGGCGAGCGTGCCCGACGCGAGCCGGATGCTCGGAAAGTTGAATGTTGCCTCCCATGCTTCAAGGTCGCGCGCATTGAACGCGGTCATGAAGTCGTCCAGGCAGTTCCTTGCCCCGGCAATTGCATCGGTGTGGTCCGTCATGGCCTGTATCCCCTCCCGTCAAGATGTGTTTTTCTATTCCTCCACGCTTACAAGAGAAACATCAAATGCAGATCGGCAAACAGGGCCGCGTGCTTATTGTCGCAGGATCGGATTCGGGCGGCGGGGCGGGCATCCAGGCGGACATAAAAGCCGTCACCGTCATGGGCGGCTTTGCCACGACAGCCGTCACCGCGATCACCGTGCAGAACACGCTCGGCGTTCATGGCATCCATGAAGTCCCGGCCGATATCGTTGCGGCGCAAATGCGCGCCGTGCTTGACGATATCGGCACCGACGCGGTCAAGACCGGCATGTTGCACAGCGCTGCGATTGTCGAAGCCGTGGCGGAGGAACTTTCCCGCCTCGACGAACTGCCGCCCCTCGTCGCCGATCCGGTGATGGTGGCAAAAGGCGGCGCATCGCTTCTCGAGGACGCGGCCGTCGCCGCGCTTCGCGAGGTGCTGATCCCGCTTTCGGCCCTCGTCACGCCCAATGTCCCGGAGGCCGAAATTCTCTCGGGCCGCAAGATTGTCGATGTGGAGGGGCAAAAGGCTGCTGCCGATGCGCTGCTCGGTCTCGGCGCCGAGGCCGTTCTCGTCAAGGGCGGCCACCTTTCGGGCGATCTCATCTTCGACGTGCTGGCGACGCAGGAGACGATCCAGATTTTCTCCTCGCCGCGCATCGACACGCGCCACACCCATGGGACGGGCTGCACGCTTGCCTCCGCCATCGCCGCGCTTCTCGCGCAGGGCGTGGACCTCACCGCCGCCGTCGCCGCGTCGCGCGACTATGTGCATGAAGCCATTCGCACCGCGCCCGGTTTCGGCAAAGGCCACGGGCCGCTCAATTTTCTCGCCGTGCTCGATGACGACGACGAATAGCGGTCAGATTTTCCGTTCCATCAGCGGCAACTTGCGTCCGGGTATCGAACCGGAAGGTGCTTCGCCGCATATGTTGAAGCCTTCGCTTTCGTAGAAGCCGGTGGCGTTCGGGTCGGCTTCCACTCTCACGTGGTGGACGCCGTGGCGGCGCGCATGGTCCAGCATGTCCTGCATCAGCCGGTGGCCGATGCCCGTGCCGATGTAGCGCGGTGCAACGAAGAACTCCTCCACATCGGCCGCGCCGTCATGGTAGCTCGCGGCGGAAAAGCCGGCGATCTCTCGGCCTGCCTGTGCCACCCGCATGCGGAAGCGCGCGATCTTTTCCGGTGTTACCCGGAGTTCCTCGCGACAGTTCTTCATGAACTCTTCGTCATAGCCCCAATGGGCTTTCGACGCCTGCGCGAGTTCGGATAGCACCTCGCACTCGTCGGGCAGGACGGGGCGTATGAGCAGCGGCTGATGTTTCCGTGCGGTCATGGCGGCTCCTCCAAGGCGAGGAGCGTAGCAACAAGCTGCCGCGCCTTAAAGACGATTGAGTCGTAAAAAACTCAGGCGGGATCACGCAGGCTCGACGATCCCGATATGGGATTCCGAAAGCAGTGAGGCGATGACGGCGAGCCCGCGCGCAAGTTCCTCGCGTGTTTGCGGCTGGCCGATCGCGAGGCGTACATGGCGCGCGGCGCGGTCTGTCCGTCCGACCATAAAATCCTCGCCCGCTGCGATGGCGACGCCGCGCGCGCGTGCCGCTTCCACGAAACCATGCGCGCGCCATGTGTCGGGCAATTCAAGCCACACATAAAGGGCAGCGGAATCCGCCGTCAGCCGATAGCTGCCGAGAGCGTCCGCCGTCATCTTGTGACGCGACGCCATTTCGGTGCGGATGCGCGCGCAAAGTGCCGCCGCATCGCCGGTTTCGATCAGGCGGCTGCCAAGTTCCGCCATGAGCGGCGGCACCGTCTGGCCGAAACCGTTCTGGATCGCGCGGGCCCGTTCCAGCAATCGTGGCGGAGGTTTCAGGAAGCCGATGCGCAATCCGCAGCCGACGGTTTTCGCGAGGCTCGTCGCATACCAGGTGCGCTCGGGTGCGAATTGCGCGATGGGAAGAGGACGCTCTCCGGCAAGCGCGCCATATATGTCGTCCTCGATGATCGACATGTCGTGCCTTGCCGCGAGTTCCGCGATCTGCCTGCGCCGTGTCTCGCTCATGGTGGCGCCTGTCGGGTTTTGCAGCGTCGGCACGATGAAGAGTGCGGCGGGGTGCTGTTCGCGAATGGCGCGCTCGAGTGCGTCCGGCACCATGCCTTCCGCATCGATGTCGACAGGGGCGACGCGCCGGCCCATGAGGCCCGCCTGTTGCACCATGGCGTGATAGGTCAGCTCTTCGGTAAGGATGAGGTCGCCGGGCTCGGTCGCCGCGAGAATGGATGTGAGGATCGCCTGTTGCGTGCCCGAGCAGACGAGAACGTCGCCGGGCTGCAGGACGAAGTCTCCGTAGGACAGCCATTGCGCCGCCGCGCGGCGATGCCGTTCCTCGCCGCCCGGTGCCAGATAGGTATTGAAGGGGGAGGGGACGCCCAGCGCTTGCCTTTCGGCGAGCAGGGCTGTCATGGCCGCTCCCACGATCTCCGTCTGTCCGGCGGGCGGGGCAAGCGCCGCCTTCATCGCGGCCACGGTTGCCTCCGGCATGGTGAGGAAGGCGGCAGAGCCGACGCCCGTTCCGCCATGCGCGTGCAGCCCTTGTCCGAGCACATATGTGCCCCGGCCGACTTCGCCCGCCACCTCGCCCCGGCTCGCCGCGAGCGCGTAGGCGCGCGAAACGGTGCCGACGGTTACGCCGAGTTCACAGGCAAGGTCGCGAAGCGGCGGCAGTCTCGTGCCGGGCGGCACCGCCCCGGACCGGATGGTATCGCGCAACCGGTCGGCGATGGCGCGGTAGCGCGGGCCTGGCCGGCCGGCAATGTCTTCGCGGTCGAAGATTGAAATTGTCATGGTAACAATAAACTCATTGAATCCATTTTTGGAGTCAATCATGTTCTAAGTACGATGACAATCACGGATTTTCCACAATCTCTGAACCAAATCTGATTACATTGTACTAATACAATTTGACGACGAGAAGGGACGAAGGACGATGAAAGCGGTTCTCTATCAGGTCGATGCCTTTGCCGATCTTGTCTTCGAGGGCAATCCGGCGGCCATTGTTCCGCTGTCCGCATGGCCGTCCGATGACGTCATGCAGGCGGTCGCGGCGGAGAACAATCTCGCCGAGACCGCTTTCTTCGCGCCGGAAGGAGAGGGCTACCGGCTGCGCTGGTTCACGCCGGCCGTTGAGGTCGATCTCTGCGGCCATGCAACGCTCGCTTCCGCGCACGTCCTTTTCGCGCATCTGGAATATGCGAAGCCTGAAATCCACTTCGAGACGCGAAGCGGCACGCTCGTCGTGACGCGTGAGGGCGACCGGCTCTCCATGAATTTCCCCGCCGCCAGGCCGAAGCCTTATCCCGCTCCCGAAGCGATCGCGGAGGCACTTGGCGGCAAGGCGCGCGTCTGGCTCAAGACGTCGAACCTCATGGCCGTTTTCGACACGGCGGAGGAGGTTGTCGACCTCACGCCCGACTTTCCCGCGCTCGGCCGTCTGCTCACGCCGCTCAATGCAGGGCTCATCGCCACGGCGCCGGGAAGCGGCGGTATCGATTTCGTGTCGCGTTTCTTCGCGCCCTCTCACGGCATCGACGAAGACCCGGTCACGGGGTCGGCGCATTGCACCAGCGTGCCCTACTGGGCGAGGAAGCTCGGCAAGGCCGATCTCGTCGCGCGGCAGGTTTCGAAGCGCGGCGGCACGCTCTGGTGCACCGATGCGGGCGAGCGCGTGATCCTGCGCGGGCGATGCGCCGACTACATGAAGGCCGAAATTTCGTTCTGACCTCTTTCATGACGGTGCCGTAATGCACGACCAGGCCCTCGCACCCGGCGCGCGCGTCGTCATTGCCGCTGGCGCGGCGCTCATTCTTTGAACGTCGCTCGCCATTCGCTCACCGCAATCCCGGCAAGGATGAGGGAGAGTCCCGTCAGTATGCGGAAATTGAGTTCCTCGCCGAAAACGAAGAAGCCCGCGAGTGACGCAAAGACGGGCACGAGATAGTTGGTGAGCGAAACGAAGGCCGGTCCCGCGCGATCGACGAGGCGGAAGAAAACGAGGGCGGCGAGTCCCGTCGAAAAAATGCCGAGCCCCGCCACACCGAAAAGCGAGGCCGCACTTGCCGAGGCGAGCGCCGCGGGCGGTGTGACGGCGCCCGCGATCGCGGTGCCCGCCACCGCGCCGGCCACCATCACGCCGGATGATTTCACCAGCAGCGGCATCTCCGGGGCAAGCCGCGCCATCACGTTGTTGCAGGCGAAGAAGAAGGCGCCGGCCAGCACGGCGAGTTGCCCGAGCAGCCTGTCGCCGCCCGATGCCATATCGGCAAGCGCAGACGGTCCGAGCACGATCACGAGGCCCGCGAAGCCGGTTGCAAATCCCGTCAGGCGCAGGCGCGTGATGCGTTCCTCGGCCAGCAGGAAATGGGCGATGACCAGCGTTGCAAGCGGCGTGAAGCCGATCAGGATGCCTGCGAGCGCGGAGGGCACGTGCTGCTGGCCCCAGCTGATGACGAAGAAGGGCGCAATGTTGCCGACAAGGGCGAGGCCCACGAGCCAGCGCCAATGGCCGCCTTCACGGGGCAGCATCTTGCCGGCGCCGAGGGCGAGCGGCAGCAACAGCGCCGCGCCCATGATCAGCCGTCCGGCCATGGTCCATTCGGGGGCCACGCTTTCGACGGCGATCCTCGCAAAGGCGAAAGCCGACCCCCACAGCGCGACCAGCAGGCCGAGCATCAGCCAGTTCGTGCTTCTGTGCGGCAAGGGCGATTCCCCGGTTCGGCGCAAACGCGCCCGCTTTTCGATACAGGCGTCTTACCATACTCAATGCCGCAGGGTTTCGCGGGTTCCCGGGGCTGCGCCGTTCCGTCGCCCCCAATGTCGCCCAGCCGTCATTTGACTTGGCATCGGCGGAAGCCTATATGCGGCGGCGGGACACCCCTCCCCACCGAGGGGCAGCTATCTGAAAGGGTAGGTTGCAAATGACCGCCACTGAGCGTCCGGCTGTGCGTCCGGCCAATCCGCACTTCTCTTCCGGCCCCTGCGCCAAACGGCCGGGCTGGACCGCCAAAAACCTCGAAAACGCCCTTGTCGGCCGCAGCCATCGCTCGAAGCCGGGCAAGGTGCGCCTCGTCGACTCCATCGAAAAAACCCGCAGCGTGCTCGGCATTCCCGCCGGCTACCGCATCGGCATCGTGCCCGCCTCCGACACCGGCGCCGTCGAAATGGCGCTCTGGTCGATGCTCGGCGCGCGCGGCGTCGACATGCTCGCCTGGGAAAGCTTCGGCGAAGGCTGGATCACGGATGTCGTGAAGCAGCTCAAGCTCAAGGACACACGCGTCCTCAAGGCTCCCTACGGCGAACTCCCGAATCTCGCCGAGGTCAATTTCGACAACGATGTCGTCTTCACCTGGAACGGCACCACGTCGGGCGTTCGCGTGCCGAATGGCGACTGGATCCCCGAGGACCGCGCCGGCCTCACCATCTGCGATGCGACGTCTGCCGCCTTTGCGCAGGACCTCGCATGGAGCAAGCTCGACGTCGTCACCTTCTCCTGGCAGAAGGCGCTTGGCGGCGAGGCTGCGCATGGCATGCTGATCCTTTCCCCGCGCGCCGTCGAACGGCTCGAGAGCTACACGCCGGCCTGGCCGCTGCCGAAGATCTTCCGCATGACGAAGGGCGGCAAGCTCATCGAAGGCATCTTCAAGGGCGAGACGATCAACACACCGTCCATGATCTGCGTCGAGGATTATCTCGATGCGCTCAACTGGGCGGAATCGATCGGCGGTCTTCGTTCGCTCATCGGCCGCGCCGATGCCAACACCGCCGTCATCGCCGAATGGGTCGAGCGTACGCCCTGGGCCGAATTCCTCGCAAAAGAGATCGACACGCGGTCCAACACCTCTGTCTGTCTGAGGATCGTCGATCCGCGCGTCACCGCCTTGTCGGAGGACGACCAGGTCGCCTTCGCCAAGAAGATCGCCGATCTTCTCGACAAGGAAGGTGTGGCGAACGACATCGCGGGCTATCGCGACGCCCCCGCGGGCCTTCGCATCTGGGCGGGCGCGACGGTCGAGACGACCGACATGCGCGCGCTGATGCCTTGGCTCGACTGGGCCTTCGCGGAAGCGATCTCCTCGCTCAAGGCAGCGGCGTAAGAATTTCCATTCGTATTCGGTCCCGATCCGGTGGGCATCGCGTCCCGCCGGACAGGTACCTATCCAACCAGGAGGCGTGAATGCCCAAGGTTCTGATTTCCGACAGTCTCTCCCCCGCCGCCGTGCAGATCTTCAAGGATCGCGGCGTCGAGGTGGACGTGAAAACCGGTCTCGATCGGGACGAGCTCATCAAGATCATTGGCGAGTATGACGGTCTGGCCATCCGCTCGGCGACGAAGGTCACGCCGCAGGTGCTCGCGGCGGCGAAGAAACTCAAAGTCGTCGGCCGCGCCGGCATCGGCGTCGACAATGTCGATCTCCCGGCCGCGACTGCCGCCGGCGTCATCGTCATGAATACGCCCTTCGGCAACTCCATCACCACCGCCGAACACGCCATCGCCATGATGCTGTCGCTGGCGCGCGACATTCCGCAGGCGAATGCTTCCACCCATGCGGGCAAGTGGGAGAAGTCGAAATTCATGGGCGTCGAAGTGACCGGCAAGGTGCTTGGCGTCATCGGCTGCGGCAATATCGGTTCCATCGTCGCCGATCGCGGCCTTGGCCTGCGCATGAAGGTCGTCGCCTTCGATCCGTTCCTCACGCCCGAGCGCGCGCAGGACCTTGGCGTCGAGAAAGTCGAGCTCGACGAACTCCTGAAGCGTGCCGACTTCATTACGCTGCACACGCCGCTCACCGACAAGACGCGCAACATCCTGAATGCGGAAAGCATCGCCAGGTGCAAGAAGGGTGTCCGCATCGTCAATTGCGCGCGCGGCGGCCTCATCGTGGAAGCCGACCTCAAGGCAGCGATCGAAGCCGGTCATGTCGCCGGTGCGGCGCTCGACGTCTTCGAGGAGGAGCCCGCCAAGGCAAACCCGCTCTTCGGCATGGAGCAGGTCATCTGCACGCCGCATCTGGGCGCCTCCACCAACGAAGCGCAGGAGAACGTGGCTCTCCAGGTTGCCGAGCAGATGGCGGATTATCTCCTCACTGGCGCGATCACCAATTCGATCAACGTGCCATCCGTTTCCGCGGAAGAAGCGCCGAAGCTCACGCCGTTCCTCACGCTTGCCCAGCAGCTCGGCTCCTTCGCGGGCCAGCTCACGGAGACGGGCATTTCCGCCGTCACCATCGAATATGCGGGCGATGTCGCGGAGATGAACACCCGCGTGCTCACCAATGCCGCGCTCACCGGCCTTCTCAAGCCGCAGCTTGAGGACGTGAACATGGTCTCCGCGCCGGTGATCGCGAAGGAACGCGACATCAAGGTGTCCGAGGTGAAGACCGAGCAGGAAGGTGCCTACGAAACCTATATCCGTCTCACGGTGAAGACGGAGCGGCAGGAACGGTCCGTTGCAGGCACGGTCTTCTCCGGCGGCCTTCCGCGCATCATCCAGATCAAGAGAGTCAACATGGAAGCGACGCTCGGCCGCCACATGCTTTATGTGACGAACCAGGACAAGCCGGGCTTCATCGGCGCGCTCGGCTCGACGCTCGGCAAGGCGGGCATCAACATCGCCAACTTCAACCTCGGCCGCGAGGCGGCGGGCGGCGATGCGATCTGCCTCATCGAGGTCGATGGCGATGTCACGGCGGAAACGCTTGCCGAAATCCAGGCCCTGCCGCATGTCGTGCAGGTGAAGTCGCTCAGCTTCTGATCTCCCGCACGGGCCGAACCGGCAAAGGCGGCGCTCTCCGGGGCGCCGCCTATTTCTTTTTCGCGGCCTCCTCCAGCTCCTCGATTCTCCGCCGGTAGGCGTCGGCGTCGCCGAAGGCGACGAAGTCGAGATAATGTTCATGCGCGCCGATGGCCTTTTTTGCGTGCTTGATCGGGCACCAATAGGCTTCCGTGCGGCCCGCGATTTCGCGCACATAGGCAATGAGGCCGTTCGCATAGGAACAATAGGCGCAGTTCAGCTTTTCGAGCGCGTTGAGATAGGCAAGGTGGCCGCGGTCGAAGAGAAGATAGTCGCTCCGCTTCACCTTCTCGATGCCATAGGCCGGAAAGCAGACCGACTGATAGATCGACACACAGATGTCGAGAAACACCAGGGGCACAATCAGCGAATAGATGACGGGCGCCGTCAGAACCACCAGCGGCTTGGCGTTGAGGACGTAGCGTCCGAGCCGCGTCTGCAGTTCGCGGTGACGGCGCAGAACTTCCTCCTCGAAGACGGCGCGCCCATGTTCCAGCCCATAGCGCAGGGCTGCTGCCTGCCGGGCCACTTCCGCCTCCAGCTCCAGTTGCAGCACCTGAATGCGGGCGCTCAGCTCCCTTATCGTGTCGTTCATTCATCGCCCCTCGTTGTCCCGGCGGTCCGCTGAGTGCGGGTGCTCCTGCATGATCTGCCCAATCGGGCCGGCATGCCAGCATGCCGGGTGGACGAGCCGGTAACTCTTCCTTAACCGTCATATTGAGAGACTGACCTCGGGTTTGTTGAGTATTGCCGGGGGGCAAAATGGATATAGGGGCGAACGGGTTCCGTGACCCGCGGCTGGACTGGCTTTATGGCTACTGGCTGCAAAAGAGGGGCGACCGGCGCGCTGCGTCGCGTGGCGATCTCGCTCCGTCCGAGATAAAATCCGTCTTGCCGATCCTGAATCTCATCGATGTGCGGCGCGAGCCGCTGGGCTTCCGGCATCGTCTCGTCGGCACGGAAATCGTGGAGCGCCTGGGGCGCGATGCGACGGGCTGCTGGGTCGGATCGGCGCTTTATGGCCCCGCATGGCAGGACATCTTCGACGGGCTCCGCACCGTCATGGAGGAAGTCCGTCCCTATCGGCGCCTCACCCGCCTCGACTGGCATGCGCGGCACTGGCTCTCGATGGAGTCGCTGGAACTTCCCCTTGTCGACGACGAGGGCGAGGTCAACATGATCGTGCGCGCGGCGAGTTACTTCACCGATCCGCAGTCGGCAACGCGCGAACGGTGCATCGTCTCGCCGCTCGTGGCCTGAAGGTCTTCAGTTCTTCTTGCTGCAATCCGGAATGGCGAGGCCCTGCGGCAATATCGTCGTGCCGTCTCCGCAGGCGCGGGCGAGCTGCTCGTTCGTCAGCCCCATGGAGCGGGTGAAATCCGCGCCGGACAGATCGGCGCCGGTGAAATCCACGCGCGTCAGATAGGCGTGGCGGAAAATGGCGTTGCGCGCATTCACGTTCGTGAATTTCGTCCCCTTCACATATTCGAGCATGCGCAAATTGGCGCCCGAGAGGTTCGCGCCCGTGAAGTCGGCGCCCGACATGCGCACGGCATCGAGCCGCGTGTTGGAAAGATCGGCGCCTCTCAATGTGGCGCCCGTCAGCACGGCGCCTGCCATGTTGGAGCCGCTGAAATTCGCGCCGTCGAGTTTCGCGCGGTTGAGATGGATGCCGGTGAGGTCGGCGCCGCGAAGCCGCGCGCCGGTCAGGTCCACGCGCTGGAAGGCGGCAAGGCGGAGAAACTGCCCGTCGAAATTCGCTTCCCGGAGGTCGCAGCGCTCGCAATTGATAATGGTCTTGAACTGGTCCGAGACGATTTTGGCGGCAAGCGCCTGAACCTCGGGGGTCGGTTCGGCGCGCGCGGGCGCAACATTCATTGCGATGGCGGCGAGCAGAAGAACCGCGTATCGCCTGGTCCTGGTGTTTTTCAATCTTTTCAATCCGTTTACACGAAAGTGTGGTTCACGCGAAATGCGTGGCTATCGGCGTACCGCGTTTCAGCGTCTTCGTCACCGGGGTTTTCTCGATGATGTCGCGAATGCGTGCCATCTGCTCCTCGCTCAGCGTCTCGCTGAAGGAGATCGTTCGCTCGATGCTTTCATTGCCTTCCGGGTCGCGCTTGAACCGGAGATCCGCCGTGATCGTGCCAAGCTGCCACCCCTTGCGGTCGGCATACATGCGCAGCGTCGCCGAGGAGCAGGCCGCGAGCGAGGCAAGCAGCAGCTCGTAAGGCGCCGGGCCTTTGTCGGTGCCGTGATTGTTCTCCGGTTCGTCCGCCGTCAGGCGGTGCTGGCGCGCTTCCATTTCCTGGAAGACGCCCGCCTTGCTCACGAGATGTACGCTTGTCGCCATACTGTCCTCACCGTTCGGGCAGGGGAATGAACTCGGTTTCGCCGGGCACGTCCCTGAAGCGCTTCTGTACCCAGTCTTCCTTTGCCTGCTCGATCCGCTCCTTGCTCGACGAGACGAAATTCCACCAGATATGCCTCGGGCCGTCCATCGTCGCGCCGCCGAGCAGCATCATGCGCGCGGGGCGCACCGCCGTCACCGTGATGCGGTCGCCGGGGCGGAAGATCAGGAGCTGCGGTCCCTCGAAGCTTTCGCCTGCTATCTCCACGCTCCCGTCGGCCACATAGATGGCGCGTTCCTCGTAGTGCGCATCGAGAGGCACGCTCTTTCCCGCTTCGAGCGACACATCCACATAGAACCAGTCCGACAGTGTTGTCACAGGGGAGCGCTCGCCGAAAGCATGGCCCGCGATCACGCGCGCGCTCACGCCCTTGTCCGTCACCACCGGCAGCTCCGATTGCGGATAGTGCTGGAAGCCGGGGTCCGTTTCTTCCAGCGCCTTCGGCAGGGCTACCCAGCTCTGCATGCCGGAAAGGCGCTGGCCGCTCTTTCGCTGTGCGTCGGGTGTCCTCTCCGAATGCGCAATGCCGCGCCCCGCCGTCATCAGGTTCATGGCGCCGGGCAGGATTTCGAGCGCGTTGCCCTCGCTGTCGCGATGCATGATCGCGCCCTCGAAGAGATAGGTGACGGTCGACAGGCCGATATGCGGGTGCGGCCGCACATCCATGCCGATGCCGGCCGGCATCGCGGCCGGGCCCATCTGGTCCAGAAAGATGAAAGGCCCCACCATCTGCCGCTTCGCTTGGGGCAGGGCGCGACGGACCTCGAAGTTCCCGATATCGCGCGCTCGCGGCACGATCGCGAATTCCAGCGCATCGCAGGACTTGCGATCGCCCGGTTCGGGGTCCTTGTCGGGTAACCAGCTCATCGCAACTCCATTTTACGGCGGGCAGGATAACGCCAGAGGCAGCCAAAGTCCCTTCCCATCGGCCTCCTGATCGGATAGACAATGCCAAAGCCCCCGGCCCAAAAGGCCAAGGGGGCTTTCGGCTTGTCTGGGGGTCCGCGTGGACGCCTCGCGCAGGCGGGCACCCACTTCCTAAGGCATTGAATCAAATGGCAAATGTGGCGGTAGTCGGCTCCCAGTGGGGAGACGAGGGCAAGGGCAAGATCGTGGACTGGCTCAGCGAGCGCGCCGATGTCGTGGTGCGTTTTCAAGGTGGCCATAATGCGGGCCACACGCTCGTCATCGACGGCGTCACCTACAAGCTCTCGCTGCTGCCGTCGGGCATCGTGCGGCCGGGCAAGCTCTCCATTCTTGGCAATGGCGTCGTGCTCGACCCCTGGGCCTTTGCGAAGGAAGTGGACGAGATCGCCGCCAAGGGCGTGAAGGTCACGCCCGAGAACCTCAAGATCGCCGAAAATGCCGTCCTGATCCTGCCGGTTCACCGCGAACTCGACGAGATGCGCGAAGGCTCGAATTCGGGCGTGAAGATCGGCACGACGAAGCGCGGCATCGGGCCTGCCTATGAAGACAAGGCGGGCCGCCGCGCCATCCGTGTGATCGATCTTGCCGATCCCTCGACGCTTCCGATCAAGGTCGAGGGGCTGCTCGCCCATCACAACGCGCTTCGCCGCGGCAACAATCTCGAAGAGCTTGCGGCCGGTCCCATCGTCGAGGGGCTGCTCGCCATCGCGCCGCGCGTGCTCCCCTATGTCGCGCCCGTCTGGCGTGTGCTCGACGAGGCGAAGCGCAAGGGAGAGCGCATCCTCTTCGAGGGCGCGCAGGGCACCATGCTCGACGTCGATCACGGCACCTATCCTTTCGTCACCTCGTCGAACACCGTTGCCGGTCAGGCGGCGGGCGGTTCGGGCGTCGGTCCTGGCGCCATCGGTTACGTGCTCGGCATCACCAAGGCCTATACGACGCGCGTCGGCGAGGGTCCGTTCCCGACCGAGCTCACCGGCGAGACGGGCCAGCGGCTCGGCGAGCGCGGCCACGAGTTCGGCACGGTCACGGGGCGCAAGCGCCGCTGCGGCTGGTTCGACGCCGTCATGGTGCGCCAGGCGATCAAGACCGGCGGCATCACCGGCATCGCGCTGACGAAGCTCGACGTGCTCGACGGTTTCGACGAGATCAAGGTCTGCGTCGCTTACGAAGTCGACGGCAAGCGCCTCGATCATTTCCCGGCCGGTATGGACGCGCAGGCGAAAGTGACGCCCATCTACGAAACGCTCGAAGGCTGGCAGGACAGCACGCAGGGCGCGCGCTCATGGGCGCAGTTGCCTGCCGCCGCCGTCAAATATGTGCGCTACGTGGAAGAGCTGATCGAGGCGCCGGTGGCGCTTCTCTCCACCTCGCCCGACCGCGAGGATACGATCCTGATGACCGATCCCTTCGCGGATTGAACCAGTATGTCATTGCCGGGCCGGACGAAGTCCGTGACCCGGCAATCCAGTAGCCGCGAAGCGGCGTCGGGAAAGACTCTTCGCAATATCGACAATCTTTCTGGACCCCCGAGTCAAGCCCGGGGGTGACATAAAAAAGAGAAAACAAAAAAGGCGCCGGACATCCCGGCGCCTTTTCTTCTGAAAGCCGAAGCGTTCTACATCGCGCCTTGCAGCAGCGCGACGAAGACCATGCCGCAACCGATCACACCGGCGAGCCAGAGCAGGGTGCGGAGGCCCGCCACCGTGATGCCTGCAACATAGACGATCGCATAAAGCACGCGTGCGGCGATGAAGATCTGCGCGCCGAGCACGCTTGTCGAGGTGCTCAGCCCCGTCATCGCCAACGGAATGGCGAACGAGGCGTAGATCAGAAGGTTTTCGAGGTGGTTGAGATAGGCGCGGCGCGCGCGGGCGCCCCATCCCGTCGTTGCCGCCGCCTCGTCGCGATTGCCGATGCCCCAGCCAAGTCCCATCGCGGAAACATTCGCATTGGCCGACATGAGGATCAGGATGAAAAGCAGAAGGCCGCCCCAGACGAGCGACCAGAGTTCCACGGACATGGGTTTCCTCCCCGGTTGATTGCCACCGCGCGAAGCTTAGGCGCGATTCGGCTCGTCCGCACGCGGAACTTCCTGCGCGGACGCAAACGAATCGCATTCGGCTCAAACGAATCGTTCCGGTCTATTCCATCAGCACGGCGAGAAGCGCCCGGTCGAAGAGCGGCACCATGCAGAGAACGATGCCGATGGTGGCGATCTGCCAGATGACGGTGCGCAGCCAGGGAAGGCCCACCGCATAGGCGGGGAGATAGGCGAGGCGTGCCCAGAAATAGACCTGCGCGCCGATCTCGCTCCACATATCCGTGCGCTCGGTCGCGTAGACGGCGAGGATCACCGCCGCGAAAATGGGGAAGGTCTCGAGATAATTGCGCAGCGCGCGCTCCATGCGCCCGGCAAGGCCGCTCGCTGGCCGGTGTTCGTCGCGCGCGCTCACCGTGTAGGCATTTCCCTCCTGCGCCGTGTAGGCGAAGCTCTGCGCGCCCACCTGCACAAGCCCCAGCACGGCGGCCCAGAACAGCATCGCGATTTCAACGGTCATGGAAACCCTCCCCGAGCGTCAGATAATTTCTCTACTCTAGACGTCATGGCCCGGCTTGTCCGGGCCATCCACGTCTTGGCCGCTCCCGCAGAAAGAAGACGTAGATGACCCGCCCTCCTTTGTAATCAAGGCGGGCGGGTCATGACGAGAAGGGGGTTACGGTTCACCGCCCCAGCATCTTCTCCGCCTCGCGCATCAGCCGCGCCGTCTTCTCCGCCGCCGGTTCCGCCTTCGACAGCGCCGCTGCCTGTCCCGACCAGAGCTGCATGAATTCCGCGCGGCCGGATTTCGCGCCTGCCGAGGTCAGCGGCGCGATCATGGGGCGTTGCGCGGGGAAGGGCGCGGCGGCGTCCTCGTGCCAGCGCATTTCCTCCGTCAGGCGGTTGCGGATCGCGCGTGCAGGCCGCCCGGAAAAGATTTTCGTCACCACGGTCGAATGATCCGACGCTTCGAGAAGCGCCTTCCTGTGAACCGGATGCACCTTCGCCTCGGGGCAGGCGAGATAGGCCGTGCCGAGTTGCACGCCCGCCGCGCCCAGCATGAAGGCCGCCGCGATCCCGCGTGCATCGCCGATGCCGCCCGCTGCGATGACGGGCACCCGCACCGCGTCCACCACCTGCGGCACCAGCGCCATGGTGCCCACGGTTCCGAGATCGACATGATCGAGGAACGTGCCGCGATGCCCGCCCGCCTCGTGGCCTTGCGCGATCACCGCGTCGGCGCCGCCCGTTTCCAGCGCGCGCGCTTCCGCCGCCGTCGTGGCGCTGCCGATCACCGCCATGCCCGCTTCCTTCAGCCGCTCCACGATGGCGCGCGCGGGCAGGCCGAAATGAAAGCTCGCCACGCGCGGGCGCAGTTCCAGCAGCAATTCCAGCATCTCCTCGTTGAAGGCGGGCGCGGGCACGGAAGGTGGCGGCACTTCGCCGAGCCCGAACTCGGCGAAATAACCGGCGAGCGCCTTTTGCATTGGCTTCGCGTCGTAGCTCGCGACATCCGGCTCGTGGTGGACAAAGAAATTGAGGTTGAAGCTCTTGTTGGTGAGCCCGCGCAGGGCCGCCGTTTCCTTGCGCAGCTCCGCCGCGCTCATCATCGCGGAGCCGAGCGCGCCGAGGCCGCCCGCGTTCGATACGGCGGCTGCCAGTTCCGGCGTCGAGGCGCCCGCCATGGGGGCGAGCAGGATCGGAAGCTCGGTGCCGATGAGCCCCTTGAGGGCAGCTTGTCTGTCCATATCGCGTTTCTCCTCTGTCGCGCCCTCTTTCCCTTTACCTCTTAAATGGGACGAGTCACACTCCCGACAACCGAGGGGGGCCGGCAGCAGCCGGCTGAGATGAGTCTGAAGCGGCTCACCACCCTTAAAACCTGATCCGGGTCATGCCGGCGAAGGGACGGGCATTGGCCGAAGGATGGCCGCCACCTCCGCTACCTTCCCGGATTTCCACTCGTGGCCCCATAAGGGCAGGCAGAGGAGATCCATGATGAATGTTCACACGCCGAAAGGCGAGCTTCCGGAAGTCACCACCGGGCCGCTTCCCGCGAGCACCAAGATTTTCACGAGCCCGCAGGGCTTCCCGGACCTGAAAGTGCCGTTCCGCGAGATCGCGCTGCACCCGTCCGCCAATGAGCCGCCGGTCCGCGTCTACGACACGTCGGGCCCCTACACCGACCCGACGGCGAAGATCGATGTCGAGGCGGGCCTGCCGCGTCACCGCGAAGCCTGGATCGAGGCGCGTGGGCACACCGAGCTTTACGACGGCCGCGAGGTGAAGCCCGAAGACAATGGCAATGTCGGTGAAAAACATCTCGCCCGCGCCTTCCCGGTCGCCAACCGTCCGCGCCGCGGCCTGCCGGGCCATCCGGTCACGCAATATGAGTTCGCGAAGGCGGGCATCGTCACTGCCGAAATGGCTTATATAGCCGAGCGTGAGAACATGGGCCGCAAACAGGCCGCCGCCAATGCCGCGCATCGCATCGCCGAGGGCGAGAGCTTCGGTGCCGACATCCCCGAGTTCATCACGCCGGAATTCGTGCGCGACGAAGTTGCCGCCGGCCGCGCCATCATCCCGGCGAACATCAATCACCCGGAACTCGAGCCGATGATCATCGGCCGCAACTTCCTCGTGAAGATCAACGCCAATATCGGCAATTCCGCCGTTGCCTCATCGGTTGCGGAAGAAGTCGACAAGATGGTCTGGGCGATCCGCTGGGGCGCCGACAATGTCATGGACCTCTCGACGGGCCGCAACATCCACAACACGCGCGAATGGATCGTGCGCAATTCGCCGGTCCCCATCGGCACCGTGCCGATCTATCAGGCGCTCGAAAAAGTCGATGGCATCGCCGAGAACCTCACCTGGGAGGTTTACCGCGACACGCTGATCGAACAGGCGGAGCAGGGCGTCGACTATTTCACCATCCATGCGGGTGTGCGCCTCGCCTATGTCCCGCTCACGGCGAAGCGTGTCACCGGCATCGTCAGCCGTGGCGGCTCCATCATGGCGAAGTGGTGCCTCGCGCATCACAAGGAGAGTTTCCTCTACACGCATTTCGAGGACATCTGCGACATCATGCGCCAGTACGATGTCTCCTTCTCGCTGGGCGACGGTTTGCGTCCCGGCTCCATCGCGGACGCGAATGACGAAGCGCAATTCGCCGAACTCGAAACGCTGGGCGAACTCACGCAGATTGCGTGGAAGAAGGGCTGCCAGGTGATGATCGAGGGACCGGGTCATGTGCCGATGCACAAGATCAAGGTCAACATGGACAAGCAGTTGAAGCATTGCGGCGGCGCGCCCTTCTACACGCTCGGGCCGCTCACCACCGACATTGCGCCCGGCTACGACCACATTACGTCGGGCATCGGCGCCGCGATGATCGGCTGGTTCGGCTGCGCCATGCTCTGCTACGTCACGCCGAAGGAACATCTCGGCCTGCCGGACCGCGCCGACGTGAAGGAAGGCGTCATCACCTACAAGATCGCGGCCCATGCCGCCGACCTCGCGAAAGGCCACCCCGCCGCGCAACTGCGAGACGATGCGCTGTCGCGCGCGCGTTTCGAGTTCCGCTGGGAAGACCAGTTCAACCTCGCGCTCGACCCCGAACGCGCGAAGGAATTCCACGACCGCACCTTGCCGAAGGAAGCCCACAAGGTCGCGCATTTCTGCTCCATGTGCGGGCCGAAATTCTGCTCCATGAAAATCACGCAGGAAGTTCGCGACTATGCCGAGAGCGGCATGGCGGAAATGGCGTCCGAGTTCCGCAATTCCGGCGGCGAGATCTATCTGGAAGAGGAGCGAGCGGCGGCGAAGGAAGCGAACAAGTCGCTGTCGGGCAAGGCCGCGGAGTAAGTTCCAGCAAGAGAGGGTATGCAGGTTCTAAAAGTCATGGCCAGCGAACATTCTCTACCGGGTATTTGGATCCGCGCTTTTTGGGGTTTCGGGCCTTGGGAAGACGGATATGTAGGTTGGACCCGTGAATCTGATCGGGATCGTATCCTCGCGGAAGCGAACGCCGGAGATCTCATCTTAATTTACGGTGCGAGTTCGGCGGAAACGGATCGCGATGACCGAAGACAAGTGCTGGGTGTCCTGCAGATTGATTTGGAGCCGATTATGGATCGGGACAAATCTTCAGCGGTCGGCCTACAGCAAAAGATCGATAATGGGTGGACTCATCGGTGGACTTATGCAGTTCCCGTGCGCCGGGCTTGGCGGATTGATCGAAGGATCGAGCTGCGCCATCTTGCTCCGACAACCTACACACCAAATCAGGCGCGGGTCATCGCGAGCCAAGGTGCCAAGCTCACAGACGAAGAAGTTGAGACGGTGCTACAACTTCCCGTTACCGAAGTGGACGTATTCGGTGAGCCACCCGTGGGAGTCGGCGGAGCTAGCTCAGCTACTTTGAAGAGTATCTTTGCGCCCTCGAGAGGCCTGAGTCCCTCATTTGGAACGAGAACTAGCGAATACGAAGACGGAGAGCACTGGCTATACATGGCGAAGTTTGATGGGAATATCGCTGCTCTGCTAAACCGCCCCCCCGTCGAACTAGTCAATAAGTCACTCGTGAAAGTGGGATATTCGAATGCGCCTGACAGACGTTTGGCGGAGTTAAATGCCGGCTTGCCGCCGGCTTGCCTAAAGCGCTGGTCTCTCTGGTTGCAGTCTGCCGTATACCCCAATGGCGCATCCGCCAAACTCGCCGAAGATGAATTGAAGGCCATTTTCGCCAGTGAGTTCGAATCACTGGGCGGAGAATTCTACGTAGGTGATAAGGGGAGAATGCCGGTCAAGTTTTCTGCGGCACCCGCTGTTGCTTCTTTTACAATTAAAGCGTGATCTTAGTTTTGCTTGAGAGCTTGCTGCCATGACCGATCACGCCATCGCCATTCCCGTTCTCGCTTCGCTCGATCTCGCGCAGTCGAAACATTTCTACGAGGAGAAGCTCGGCTTCAAGGCGGAGCTTTTCGGCGACTACATGATCGCGAAGCGTGACGGCATGGAGATTCACTTCTGGCTCGCGAATGATCGCATCTATCCTGAAAGCACCTCCTGCTACATCCGTGGGCCACAGGTGCCCGCGCTCTACGAGGAGCTCTCGAAAAAGGGCATCGGCGTAAATCCCATCGACGGCGAGCGCATTTCGGACTTTCAGGTGCGGCCGTGGAATATGAAGGAATTCTACGTCTGGGATCCGCACGGTAACCTGCTGAAATTCGGCTGCGCGCCCGAAGAGGTCTGATGACCTTCCGGCGAAACACGCGCGGCGAGAAGCTGCCCGACGTTCTCGTGCCCGGTCTCGATGTCGTCTTCGTCGGCACGGCGCCATCGCGCCGCTCCGCCGCCGTCGGCGCCTATTATGCCCATCCCGGCAACCGTTTCTGGCCGACGCTGCACGAGACCGGCATCACGCCGCGCCTCTACGAGCCGCATGAATATGCGCAGCTCATCCATCTCGGTATCGGCTTCACCGACATGGCGAAGCGCGCCTCCGGCATGGATCACGAAATCGATCCGGCACTCTTCGAGGTGACACGCTTCGTGGAAGAGATGCGCCGCTGCCGCCCGTGCGCCGTCGCCTTCACATCGAAGAAGGCCGCAAGCGTCTGGATGGGTGTGCCGACCGCCCGCATCCTTTATGGCCACCAGCGCCGCATCGCGAACTTCCCCGAAGTCTTCGTCCTTTCCTCGCCATCGGGCGCCGGGCGGCGCGCCTGGACCATCGAGCCATGGGCGGAACTGGCACGGTTTCTCGGGCGGTCGCCGTCCTGAACGCCTTCAAGCGAATTCGAAAGTCAGCCATCTGGACCACCCTCCCTCTGTGGGAGGGTGGGGCCGATGAGTAAGGGGATTGCCCGCCGCGAGGGGTTGATGCACTGGCGCCGCGGCTAGCATCCCCATAGGTTTATCCAGCGGCCGGTTCCGCGCCACCCATGCGTGGTCATTCAGCAAGGGGAACAATTTGGCTTTCGTCCGCTTCCACTTTCTTCTTGGCCTGTTGTTGCCGCTCGGGCTTGCGGCCTGCGCGGGCGTGCCGATGCGCGAGGCGGGCGAGCCGAGTGCCGCGCTTGCGGTGCCGCAGGAAACCGGGCTATGGGCCTCGCTCGTCCGGCCGGAGGAGGCGGAGGAGGGGCGTTCCGGTTTCTTCTTTCTCGAAGGCGGGCCCGATGCCTATCTGACGCGGTTGACCGCCATCGAGGCGGCCGCCCGAACCATCGACATCCAGTACTACATATGGGATTTCGACGGCAGCGGCCGCGCCGTCAGCGAGGCGCTTCTGCGTGCGGCGGACAGGGGCGTGCGCGTGCGCGCGCTGGTTGACGGTTTCTCCGTCGGCAGCGATGCGACGCCGCTGCTGCGCATCGCTTCCCATCCGAATGTCGAGGTGCGCATCTACAACGCGTTCCGCACAACATTCCGGCCGGACTATCTGCGCTATGGCGAGCTCGCTCTCGATTTCTCCCGTCTCAACCAGCGCATGCACAACAAGATACTCGCCATCGACAACACGCTGGCCATCGTCGGGGGCCGCAATGTGAGCGATACCTACTTCGCCATCGATGAGAAACGGTATTTTCTCGATCGCGATGTCGTCATCGCCGGCCCGCTTGCGAGGGATGTTTCACGGAGCTTCGATGTCTTCTGGAACTCGCCTTACGCCGTGCCGGTCGGCGCTTTCGCGGAGGAGGAATTGCCGCCTTTCGCCCCTGCGGCCCTCTGGCAGGATGCGCCACCGCTCGACTGGAGCGGCTTTCCGCTTCCGCGCCGTGTCGAGCCGGAGGAAATGGAGCGGAGCATTGCCCGGCTTCGCGCCCGCCTCGTCTGGGCGTCCGCCATCTTGCTGTTCGCCTCGCCGGGGCCGGTTTTTGCCGTGCAGGTTCCGCTGCCCGAGCGGGGCATCGAGACGGTCCTTCTCCGGCATATCCGCGAATCCGAAAGGGAAATCGCGATCCAGATGCCTTATGTAATGCTCACGGAGGAACGCGCAGAGGCTTTCGCCGAGGCGCATCGGCGCGGTGTCTCCATTGTCCTCAACACCAACTCGCTCGCTTCGCACGAATCCGCCATCGTTCACTACGGATATGCGCGCGACAGGGTCCGTCTCATCAAACGTGGCGTCGCGCTCCATGAGTTGAAGGCGAGACCAGCCACAAGCACCGCTCTCCGGGGGCTCGGTGTCGAGCCCGAGCAGACGACGCTGCATTCAAAGACCATCGTGTTCGACGGGCGCTATGTGCTCATCGGGTCGTTCAACCTCGACCATCGGTCCATCTTCCACAATTCGGAGATCGGCGTCCTGATCGACAGCCCTGAACTTGCCTCGCGCGCTCTGGCCGCGATGCGCGAGGACATGGCGCCGCGCAACAGCTGGCGTGTCGTGCTGGAGCCGCCGCGCAGGCTTGTCTGGCTCGATGAATCCGCCGAGCCGGCGCGGCGCATTCTGAGTGAACCCGAGACGGGCCCGCTCTCGCAGATATTCACCTGGCTCGGCTACTTCCTGCCTATCGACGGCCTGATCTAGCTTCTCAGTGCGTCGGTCAGCATTACCACGGCAATGATAGCGAGAAGGCCGAGCGCGATGCGGCGGTAGAGCGTTTCATGCGTCCTGCCGAAGGCCCAGTGTCCGGCGATATTGCCAAGAAGGAGGGCGGGGCTCAGCAGCACCGAAAGCAGCAGCGTCTTCGCGATCACGATGCCCGTCGCATAGCCAGCCGCGATGGAGCCGATATCGGTGAAAAAGAAGAACATGAGGAGCGAGGCGCGGTTGACCGCCGCCTGTGTCGGCCGTGCAAGAAAATAGACCATCACCGGCGGTCCCGGCATCGCTGCGCCGCCGGAGAGAAGTCCCGCAAGGCCCCCGACACCGAGCACGGCGGGCTTCGGCAGATGTTCCGGCAGGCGTGCCCCTGTGGCCATCAGCGCCACGGTCGAAAGCAGGATCAGCGCGATGCCGAGCTTGAGCCCGTCGGCCGGCACGACATGCAGTGCATAGATGCCGAAGGGGATCGTCAGGAACGCCGCGGGCACGAGCAGTTTGAGCGAGCGCCAGTCCGCCTGTTTCCGCGCCCTGGGCACGAGTTGGGACGAGCCGATGAGGTCGAGCATCAACGCCATGGGCACCGCTTCCGCCGGATGCAGCACCAGCGAGAGGAGCGGCACGACGGCAAGCCCGAAGCCGAACCCTGCAAAGGCCTTCAGCGTGGTCGCGAAAAACACTGCCGCGAAAGCGAGCGCAAGGTCCGGCGCCGGGAGCAGCGCGTCGGCGAAGGCGGAAACCAGATTGTTCATGAAGGCTACTCAAGAAAACGCGGACCCCGAAGGGTCCGCGCGGGGCAAGGTCGTGTTGTGCGTCCGGGTCAGGCGGCGGATGCCGTCTGCACGCCTCGAATGAGCCGCCCCGGCAATTCCCCGGTCGGCTCGTCATTCTCCGCCACGACGACACCGGAAAGCACCGTCGCGCGGTAGCCCTTCGCGCCCTGCCAGAGGCGGCGGCCGCCAGCCGGCAGGTCGAAGCGCATTTCGGGATGCGTGAAGGTGAGGTTCTGGAAATCGATCACGTTCACATCGGCCTTCATGCCGGGTGCGAGCACGCCCCGGTCGTAGAGCCCGTATTGTTCCGCCGTGTCCTTCGTCTGGATGCGGACGATCTCCTCGATGGAGAGCTTCGGCCCCCGTGTGCGGTCGCGCGCCCAATGTGTCAGCATGAAGGTCGGCGTGCCGCCGTCGCAGATCGCGCCGACATGCGCGCCGCCATCGGCAAGGCTCAGCCCCGCCTGCGGGTGGCGCAGCGCCTCTTCGATGGCCGTGCAGTCATTGGTCGAATAGCCGAACAGCGGGAAATAGAGCATCGCCTGTCCCTCGTTCAGCATCATCGCGTCATAGGCGGCCTCGGCCGGCGTCTTGCCTTCGCGCTTCGCAACGGCGGCAATCGAATCCTCCGGCGCGGGCTCGTAATTCTCGCGCTCGCCCATCGGATACATCTTGTGGAAGGACGTGGTGATGAAGGTGCCGAAGGCGCCGAGCTTGTCGATATTCTTTCCGCCGGTGATTTCCGCGCGGACCTTCGGGTCCTTCAGCTTTTCGATCCGCTCGGCAAAGGGCAGCTTCGAATAGGGCTGGTATTCGGGGAAGCCGATAAAGGGATGCACCGATGTCTGCCAGCCCATGAGCAGGCCGACCGGCCGACCCGAATGCTGGCCGCGAATATTGGTCACGCCTTCGGCTCGCGCCTCGTCGAGATGGCCGAGCATCTTTTTATAAAGGTCCGGCGCCTCGTCGATCTGCTGCACCTGGAAGGTGACCATGCGGCCGGTCTCCTTCGCCATCCGCAGCATCCAGTCGAATTCCTTCTCCATCTCGCGATGCGTCGCCGCGATCTGGAAGACGCCCGAGCCATGCGCCTTCAGCGCGTCGGCGATGCCGAAGAGCTCGTCGGTCGCGGCCAGCGTGCCGGGCACGGGGTCGCCCTTCAGCGTGTTGTGCAAATCCGTGCGTGAGGTCGAGAAGCCGAGCGCGCCTGCCTTCATCGCCTCATAGGTGAGGTCGCGCATTTGCGCGATGTCGTCTGGCGTCGCCGGTTCGTTGTCGATGCCGCGCGCGCCCATCACATAGACGCGCAGCGCGCAATGCGGCATCTGCGTGCCGATATCGGCGGCGAAGCGGCGCTTGTCCAGCGCGTCGAGAAATTCCGGGAAGCTCTCCCATTCCCACTTGATGCCTTCATGCATCGCCGCGCCCGGAATGTCCTCCACCGCTTCCATGAGGTCGATCAGTTCGTTCCGCGCTTCCGGTTTCACCGGCGCGAAGCCGACGCCGCAATTGCCCATCACCACCGTCGTCACGCCATGCTGCGAGGAAGGCGTGAGCCAGGGATCCCAGGTCGCCTGCGCGTCGTAATGCGTGTGGATGTCGACGAAGCCCGGCGTCACCAGCAGCCCCTTCGCGTCGATCTCGCGGCGGCCCTCACCCTCCACCTTGCCGACCGCGCTGATCTTTCCATCGTCGATCGCGACATCGCCCGCGAAGGTCTTTGCGCCCGTGCCGTCCACAATCAAACCGCCGCGGATCACGAGATCATGCTCAGCCATGGCGCGAATTCTCCCTGAAATTTCCATCTTTTGCCGCAGTTTGCCCGCCGCCCGGCCCAAGGGCAAGGCGGACCCCCGGCCACACAGCGAAGTGAAGGCTGACAGGGCTTTTCGGCGGGCGTAATCTCCCTCACATCAGGGACAAGCGCTCGAACAAGGAGGCCAGCCGATGTTCAATCTCCGCCGCAAGACGCAGATGCCGTCGCCCGACGAGGCGCTGCCCGGCCGCGATTTCGAGATCCCGACCGCCGCCCGCCACTTCGTCAATGGCGCGACGCTCAAGGGGCCTTATCCCGCGGGCAGCGAGATCGCGCTTTTTGGGCTTGGCTGTTTCTGGGGCGCGGAGCGGAAGTTCTGGGAACTCCCCGGCGTCCTCGTCACCGCGGTCGGCTATGCCGCCGGCCTCACGCCCAACCCGACTTACGAGGAAGTCTGCTCCGGCCTCACCGGGCACAACGAGGTCGTGCGCGTCGTCTACGATCCGAAGCAGGTCAGCTACGAGACGCTGCTGAAAACCTTCTGGGAATCCCACAATCCCACGCAGGGCATGCGCCAGGGCAACGATACCGGCACGCAATACCGCTCCGGCATCTATGTGACGAGCGAGAGCCAGCGCGCCGCCGCCGAAGCCTCCAAAGCCGCCTATGAAGCCGAGCTTCGCAAACAGGGCTACGACGCCATCACCACGGAAATTCTCGACGCGCCGGAATTCTATTTCGCCGAGGACTACCACCAGCAATATCTGGCGAAAAACCCGAACGGCTATTGCGGCCTCGGCGGCACCGGCGTCTCCTGTCCGGTGGGCCTTTCCGTTTAAACAAAAACCCGCGTCCGGAGACGCGGGTTTTTCCGTTCGGCGCCGGTCGCGCGGTCAGAAATCCGCCAGCGCGTCCCGTCTTGCATCCGCCTGGTCGCGCATGGCGTTCTTCATCGCCTTTTGCAGCTTCTCGAAGGCGCGCACCTCGATCTGGCGCACGCGCTCGCGGCTGATGCCATATTCCTGGGAGAGGTCTTCCAGCGTCGCCGGCTCGTCCTTCAGCCTGCGCTCCGTCAGAATGTGCATCTCGCGCTCGTTCAGACTTTCCATGGCGGCCGCCAGCATTTCGCGGCGCAGCTCCATCTCTTCGGCCTCGCCGAGCGTCGCTTCCTGGTCGGCCGTGTCGTCCACCAGCCAGTCCTGCCACTCGCCGCTTTCCGAATCCTGCCGCAGCGGCGCGTTCAGCGAATTGTCCGGGCCCGACATGCGCCGGTTCATCGAGATCACTTCGTCCTCGGTCACGCCGAGGCGCTCGGAAATCTCCGCCACCTGTTCGGGGCGCAAATCGCCTTCTTCGATCGCCTGGATCTGGCCCTTCACCTTGCGCAGGTTGAAGAAGAGCTTCTTCTGCGCCGCCGTGGTGCCCATCTTCACCAGCGACCAGGAGCGCAGGATATATTCCTGGATCGAGGCGCGGATCCACCACATCGCATAGGTCGCAAGCCGGAAGCCCTTTTCCGGCTCGAAGCGCTTCACGGCCTGCATCAGGCCCACATTGCCTTCCGAGATCACCTCGCCGATGGGCAGCCCGTAGCCGCGATAGCCCATGGCGATCTTCGCCACGAGGCGCAGATGGCTCGTCACAAGCTGGTGCGCGGCTTCGGTGTCCTCATGTTCCTTCCAGCGCTTGGCCAGCATGTATTCCTGCTGCGGCTCCAGCATGGGGAACTTGCGGATTTCCTGCAGGTAGCGCGACAGCGACCCTTCCGGGTTCGGCGCGGGCGCCAGCTTCGCCACGGCTGTTTTCGCGGCAGGCTTTGCTTTCGTCTCGGCCATCTTGGCCCCCATTTCCGGCCCGGCCCTGCCCGAAGGCAGGCGGCCCTGTTCAATCTCTCGTATCCGGCACCCCGGCATAGACCCGGAACACCCCACGGGGGATATCCCGGCCAAATACCCGAGCAACTTTCTCAGTCTATCCAATACCCGAACGCAGGCGGAATCATGACAGTTCCGCTTGTCCTTGCGGCGCAAAATGTCGCGGGAAGAGCCTTCGGCCCCCCGAGCCGGCGATTTTCCATATAGGCGCGGGAAGGCGGCAGTTAAAGGGCGGGGGCGGGGAGGGGGCTTCCGCTCGCGACAAGGTGAAAAAATATTAGAATAATTCCAATAAGAGGGCAAGAGCTTCGTCATGCCGCCTTGTCGAGCGGCAGGTCGAGCGCCACCCGGTCGTACAGCACCTCCGGCACGACGCGCCGCCCCTCCGCCTTGTTCAGGCGGACGAAGCCATATTGCGCGAGCGTCTGGAGCGTGCGCGAGAGATTGCTCTCCGCCCGCCCCGAAAGCCCGGCGAGTTCCTTGAGCGACTGCGGTTCGTCCCGCCGGATCGTCTCCAGCAGCGCCTGGTTCTTCGTGGAGAGCACCTGCGCAAGGGATTCAAGCGAGGTGAACCAGACCTTCGGATCGGAAGGAGAGGGCTTCAACTCACCGCGCGCAACGGCCAGCGTCCGCGCGCGCATCTCGGCCCGCGAGGCAATGCCGATCCTCAATATCCGTTCGGCTTTGCGCTTCTTCATGCGATGCCTTCCTTCCTCAGATGTGCCTCGACTGCCGCCCAGAAATCCTCAAGCAGTGTCTCCGCGCTCGAATAGGCATAAGGCGTCACCTTTTCGCCCTCATGCCTGTGGTCGTTCCGCGTCTCCCGCTTCCGCGATGGCGGCCTGCCTGTCGTCACGGAATGCGCGTTGTCGAAGCCGACCACGCGCTCGCGTCCCGGCGTAAAGAGGCACAGGCTGTAATCGATGCCGAAGGGCTTCGCCTCCGTCGGCGGCACCTTCGTTGCCTCGATCTTCACGCTGAACCCGCCACCCACTTCCATGACAGTGCCATCGAGATCGAGCAGACGATCTAACGTATGATCCGCTAATAAATTATGATCTGGTGATAGTTTTGTCAAGAAAGCGCTCCTGCATATGGCGCGCAGGTTTACTGGCTAAACATGTCTCTCAGTATAGCTAGAGCGTTTTGTCGCGGCATTTTTGACCTGCGCCCCAAGTTTCATCCAGTCGGAAGTAGAGTCTCATGACCATTTG
>NZ_BTVP01000014.1:0-84878 GCF_045863935.1 Parvibaculum sp.
CTTCAATTGACGGACTCTACTCAAATCTGGAGGAAGTTCAGGGGCTCACGTCACGATCAGCAGTTTTGGGAGCTGTTGGTCAACTGGCCTTCATCCAGGAAGTCAGTGCTGCGTTGGTGGTCGCATTGTCTCAATCCGACTGCAAAACTACATTTAATAGCAGACTTCATGGCCAATGGAGACGTGATCGACCATGGCGCTGTCATGGACGTTGCAAGAGCGCTCGTTGATACGCCACTTCCCGACAGCCCTGTTGTGGTCGCGCAGATAGACAAGATACTTACTTCTATCGATGTAAAAGACCCGTGGGGCTTCTATGCGAAGGCATGGATTCTTTCTAAGTACGGCACAGAAAAGCAGATTATAGACCTGCTCGGCGCCGAGGTTTCGCTGTGGTCAAGTCAGGAGCATCTCTCTCGAATGGTGGCCGGATTCTATCCGCGTGTAGCGGGAACGGTGGAACAGTCAAAATTTGAGGCAATACTGAATCGCTCCGGAAACGCTTGGTCTCAATCAGTTCTAGCCTTCCACAGAGATCTTCTTACAACCGCTGTAGGCTATACCGCCATTAAAGACATTGCTCTTGCACCCAATACGTCAATGCCTTCGGCTATTTCCCATGCAAAGTATCTAACAATCTTGTCACTGTTGAAGAACCCAACGATATCCGGCTCGCATGGCCTTATAAAGACTAAGCATGCGAAGGCATTGGCGGTTCCTTTTTATGCCAAATGGGTTCCTTAACTAAAAGAAGGGCGTTAAGGGCATTAGTTGAGAAATCATCTTCCCTGAACAACTCCCGCCCTCTGCGACCACGCCGTCCACAAATCCTGCAGCGGGTCTTCGATCTCGCCCGCGCGCTGGATCACCTCGTGGGCGCTGGCGCTCCGGCGCGAGGAGAGTGCCCCCTCAAGCCGCCTTCTTCAGTTTCATTTCCACCTTCAGCCCCGCGCGGCAGGCGAGTTTCGTCAGCATGTCGAGACTGAAGCTTTCGATCTGTCCCCGGAGCATGTTATTGAGGCGCGGCTGCGAGATGCCGAGCCGCTTCGCGGCTTCCGCCTGCGTCAGTTTCCACGCCGCCACCCGGTCGCGCAGCGCGATGAGCAGGTCCGCGCGCAGGCGCATCGTTTCGGCTTCCGCCTCGTCCTTCGCAAGCGCCTGCCACACGCTGTCATAGACCTTCGGTTTCGTCGTCATACTCAACTCCTTTCGCGCCGTCTTTTCATCAGCGCCTTGTACCGTGCCGCCGCAATGCCGATGTTCCGCTGCGGCGTTTTCTGCGTCTTTTTCGCGAAGGCATGGAGTACATAGACAGCCTCCTCGAACTTCGCGACATAGATGACACGGAACTGTCCATCCGCTCCGGCAACCCTTATCTCGCGCACGCCCGGCCCGATGGTCTTCATCGGCTTCCAGTCGTCGGGATCGCGGCCGAGTTCCACGAGGTAAATCTGGAAGCCTGCGGCCTCGCGCGCCGGTGGCGGAAAAGAAAGCAGTTCGCCGAGCGTATCGCCCTCGAAAACGGCCTGCTTCTTCTTGCTCGTGGTCATGTTAAACTGATTATATAACTATTTGTATAATTTAGTCAACGATCCGCGCGCCGGTTTCCCGCCCTCTGCGACCAAGCCGTCCACAAATCCTGCAGCGGGTCTTCGATCTCGCCCGCGCGCTGGATCACGTTGCGCGCGCGCTGGCGCTCCGGCGTGACGCCGTTTCCCTTTCCCGTGCCTTTCGCGCCGATGCGGTCGCGCTGCGCGGCGGCGGTCATCAGTCTGCGGAGCATATCGAGGCGCCGGGCCAGGTCGTCTCGGCGCGCCGCCGCCGCCGCGCGGGCGGCGTCCTGCCCAAGCGCGGCTTCCGCCTCCGCCATGACGGCTTTCGTGCCCGCAATGAAGGCGAGCGCCTCCTCGTATTCCCCCTCGCTCATGACGCGCCCGGCGGCGCGCGCAACCCCCGCTCCCCCGAATCCGGAGCCGGGGACAAGAAAAAGCGCCATCAGGACCACAAAAAGATATGCCCGCCTCACTTGTCCTCCCCCTCGCGCGCTCCCGCGCCTCCTCATGCACCCGCCACCCGCACCCGGGAATCTATGTGCCCGGCCGGGGACAAGTCTCCCCGTCCCGCCGCCCCGCGTCGAGCCCCTTGAGCGGGGTGCCCGAAACCGGGGACAAGATTTTTCGCAGGCCCCGCCGCAGCGTCCGCAAGGCCCTTTCAGGCCGTTTGTAACAGTTCGATGACATTTCGATGACAGTCTGGCCCCTTTATCCCCGCCTCCGTTCATTCGCGAACGGGGCGCGGGGCGCCCGTGAACGGTCATGCGGTCTTCCCGCCGCCGCCGAAATGCCTAGACTGAGCCCCACAGCCATTCCCGAAAACAGGTTTCCGCGAGTTCCCATGTCAGAGACGATTGCGCCCGAAAAACATTTCGACCGGGAGGCCGGCAAGGACGGTCTCGGTGAGTCCCTCGGTATCGTCCGTACACTGTATATGGACAAGGAGACGGGCCGCGCCGCCATCGAGGTCGAGGCCGAAATGCGCATGTGCCATTCGGGCGGCGTGGTGCAGGGCGGCTTCGTCACCGGCTGGATCGACGCGGCCATGGCGCGCGCTGCCATGTGCATCACGGATTTTCAGCAGACGCCGATGTCGCTCGAAATCAAGGTCAGCTTCTTCGCGCCCGCCACGCCCGGTCTTCTCGTCGCCGAAGGCTGGATCGAGCGGCGCGGCCGTTCCACCATGTTCGCCGAAGGCAACCTGAAAAATGCGGCGGGCGACATCATCGCAAAAGGCACCTCCACCATCCGCATGATGCCGCTCATCGACATGAGCAAGAAGAAGTAGGCAATACAGCCTCTCGTCCCACCCTCCCCTCGGGGAGGGTCGAGCGGCTGCAAGCCGTTCGGGGCGGGGGGACGGTGGCGCTCAGCCCCCGCCCCGAAAAATTCTTCGCAGGCTCGAATTTTTCGACCCGCCCCCAGGGGCGGGTGGGAGCAATGGCTCAACACCCTCCGTCAACGGATCATTTAGCGCGGGCGCTGATTCCCTCCACGCCTCGCCTTTTCAACTCCACTCACACAAACTGTTGCATTGCAGTCACGCAACCGTGACAAACGATGCAGCCTGCCGTGCTTTCCATAATTTCCCGTCGCGAAAAGTGCTTGTGGCACAGGCACTTTTCCAATTGTGGCGGCAATTCGGCAGGGATGCCATGCAACGGCCACTTGCGGCGGCGGGATTGTGGGGCCGATAGTCGCGCCGGGCTATACGGGGGGCTTCGAATAACGAAACGAGGCTCTGTCGAAAATGAAAACCGCAAATCGCATTCTTTGTGCCGCCGGCCTTGCGCTGGGTCTCGCCGGCTTTGCCAATGGCGCGGCGGCCCAGTCGGCCGGGGCATCGGGCGACGCCAATCTCTACAACCAGACCGCTTTCCAGCGCGGCCTTTATGTGGGCGGTGGCCTCGGCTGGGGCTGGGCGGATGACGACGACGACTGGACCTGGCGCGGCATGGCCGGCTGGCGTCTCAATCAGTATCTCGCCGTGCAGGGCTTCTACGCCGATCTCGCCGACATCACCGTCGGCGGCGTGAGCGACAATGTCGACACGTATGGCGGCGAGCTTCTCGTCTCCTGGCCGGTGTCCAACGACTTCGCCGTCTACGGCAAGGGCGGCATCCACAATTACGACCGTCCCGGCGACGACCGCAAGACGAGCTGGCTCGGCGGTGCGGGCGCGGAGTTCGCCGTCGCGGAGCG
Organism: Parvibaculum sp.; assembly: GCF_045863935.1. Classification (GTDB taxonomy): domain Bacteria; phylum Pseudomonadota; class Alphaproteobacteria; order Parvibaculales; family Parvibaculaceae; genus Parvibaculum. The sequence goes on from NZ_BTVP01000014.1 coordinate 3,756, forward strand.
CACCTCCGTGCGCACCGAGTGGACGCATTACGACATGGACTCCGACAGCGTGGACGAGCTCAGCGCCGCCCTCGTTTTCGGTTTCTGATCCAGCGAACGAGACCCGTCCGGCGGGGGAGATGCATGGGCGGGCGAGCGGCCGCTTCGCGGGCAGCGAAGCGGCCGTTTTCGCGCGTGAAAAGTCGTTGGGAGAGAGGGGATTCTTTCTCCGGCGCCTTTTCTCCGCTTTCACCATAGATCGTCATGGCCCGCTTTATGCGGGCCATCCACGTCTTTGCGAGGCGAGCGACAGAAAGACGTGGATGACCCGGACAAGCCGGGTCATGACGCGACTTGGGGGTTCTCAGCTATTCGTATATTCAGGCGCGCGCTTGCCGAGAAAGGCGGAAATGCCTTCGCGAAAATCCTTCGTCTGTGCGCAGAGGATCTGGTTGCGGTCTTCCATGGCGATGGCCGCTTCGAGGCTTCCCGCATCGACCGACATGTTGAGGCATTCCTTCGTCAGGCGCAGGCCGAGCGGCGAGGTCGTCAGCATCTCGTCGATATAGGGCTGTGCCGCTTCCTCCAGCTTCTCGTCCGCCACCACCTCCGACACGAGGCCCACGCGTTCGGCGCGTGCCGCATTGATGAAGCGGCCCGTCATCATCAGTTCCGACGCGAGCGACACGCCCACGAGACGCGGCAGGAAATAGCTCACGCCGATATCGCAGGCCGACAATCCGATCCTTATGAATGCGGCATTCATGCGCGCGCTCGCGCCCGCGATGCGGATGTCGGAGGCGAGCGCCAGCGCGAAGCCGCCGCCGCAGGCCGGACCATGCACCAGCGAGATAATCGGCTGCGGGCAGCGGCGCATGCGCATCACGATTTCGCTGATGCGGCGCTGGGAGACGAGCCCTGCCTGCGGGCTGCCGCTTGCGCCGCTGTCGTCGCGGTTCGAGCGGTCCTTGAGGTCGAGGCCGGCGCAGAAGGCGCGGCCCGCGCCTTTCAGCACGACGACGCGCACGGAATGATCCGTGTAGAGCCTTCCGAAATAGTCCTGCAACTCGTCCACGAGTTCGGGGTTCATCGCGTTCAGCGCGTCGGGGCGGTTGAGCGTCACGCGGTCGACCGCGCCGTCCTTCTTCACGATGAGCGTCTTGTAGGCGGTCATGGCGTCCTCCCTGTTTCGATTGCTTTTGAGGGAGCCTAGCGCGTGGGTCCGCGCGCGCAACTGACGCAAGGTCGGCCTCAGCCGATATGCGCTTCCATTTCCTGCTGGATTGCGAGCGGCAGGTCGAGCCAGCGCAGCGCCAGCGCGCCCGCGGGGTCGAGGCGCATCACCTCGGCAGCAAAGGCGAGCTTTCGTTTGTCGCCCGCCCAGTAGAGATGCCCGCTCAGGATGTTGCCGATCGCCACCGCTTCCGCGAAGCCCTCGATGCAGGCGCCGCCCGCCGACCAGTCGCGCGCCCTGTGCGCATAGCCGCCGATCTCGACCATCAGCACGGGCGCCGAGGCGCGCGCGGCCTGGCGCTCCTCGGGCATGTCGTTTCCGCGCAAGTGGTCGAGCAGTTTCGAGATCAGGGACATCGGCCTCCGGTGGCTCGTTCGGCTTCGCGCCAATCTTCGGCGCGGGGCGGCTCTCCCGCAAGCGGAGATTGGCGTTAACGCATTTCCGCCGTGCCGGATGACAAGCCCGGTGCGCTTGCGCTATAGCAGGCTCATTCGTCACGCAAAGCCCGGAGCTTCCATGTCACAGAAAGACGCCAAGCCTGTCATGATCGAGGTCGGTCCGGGCGAGCTCATCGACAAGATCACCATTCTGCGCATCAAGTCGGAGCGGATGTCGGATGCGGCAAAGCTTGCCAATGTCCGGCACGAACTCACCGTGCTCGAGAATGCGCGCAAGGCGAATCTCGAGGACAGCGCGGAGATGCGCCGCCTCGAAGGCGAGCTGAAGGCGGTCAACGAGGCGCTCTGGGTGATCGAGGACGATATCCGTCAGTGCGAGGCGGACAAGGATTTCGGGCCGAAGTTCATCGAGCTCGCCCGCTCCGTCTACAAGCAGAACGACAAGCGCGCCGCGATCAAGAAGGAGATCAATCTCCTCACGGGTTCGGCGATCGTCGAAGAGAAGTCCTACACCGAATTCGAGTGATCGGCGAGGCGGCGTTCCACCTCGTCGAAGACGCGGGGCACGGGGAGCGCCGCGAGGTCGTCCACCTCGATGGCGCCGAAATTCTCCGTGAGAATGCCGGTGCGCTCCGCCGGCATATGCGATCCGAATAGCGCAAGCCCCGCAACGCCCATATGCGCGGCGAGGTGGCTCGGCCCCGTGTCGTTGCCGATGACGAAGCGCGCGCCCTTCAATATCCCGGCGAGTGCCGACCAGTTCGTCTTCTCGATGCAGGTGCCGGGAATGGCGCGTGCGAGTTCCACCTCGTCGGGGCCCGGCGCCGTCACGACCGTCTCGCCCGCCGCGATCAGGCGCGCCGCGAGTTCCGCGTAATGCGGCCAGCGTTTTTGCGGGTGGCGCGCGGAGCAGCCGGGCACGAGCACGATATAGGGCGCCGTCACGCAAGCTGCCGAGAGCATCCCGCTCACATCGTCGGCGAGCCATGAGACGTCGGGCTTGCGCGTGTGGCGGATGCTCAGGCCCGCATCCTCCAACTGTCCGGCGAGACGGTCGAGCGTGCGGATTTTTTTCGGGTCTTTCGCGCGGTGCGGGTGGCTGCATCCCTTCGCGGTGCCGGACCAGCGGCGGTCGTTCAGCATCCATTTGAAATAGAAGGCCGTGCGCTTCGAGTTCTGCAGGTCATAGACCATGCCGGCATCGAGGCCGCGCAGCTTTTCGCGCAGCGCCAGCATCCGGTCGATGCGCCAGCGCGGGGCGCGTTCATCGACGATCACCTCGTCCACATGCGGGCAGCGCGCAAGGATCGCGCGGTAGGCGGGCATGGTCAGCACGGCGATGAAGGCGTGCGGATGGTTCTCGCGGATGTCGCGCAGTGCGCCTTCCGCCTGGATCACGTCGCCAAAGGCGCCATGCTTGATGACGAGAATGCGTTTCGCGTCGCTCGCGAAGGAGGCGGGGGAGGGTGAGGTCATTTTCGGCGTTCGCTCACATCCGTCCGCTGCGCCAGATCACGCGTCCCAGGATGTTCAGGTTGGCGGCGTCTTCCTTGCCGATTTCTTCCGGCGGGTAGCGGGTGGCGTTGTCGCTCGAGACGATGACGCTGCCGCCGATCTTCATCTGCAGCCGCCTCACGAGAAGGGTGCTGCCGATCGTCAGAACATAGATGCCGCCGCCGCGCGTTTTCGGTTCCGAGGTGTCTGCGAGCAATATGTCGCCTGCGGAGAATGTCGGCATCATGGAATCGTCCGGCATTTCCACGGCAAGCAGGCGCGCCGGGTCCGCTTTCAGTTCGGTCTCGATGAAGTCCCGCCGGAACGCGATCGCATCGAGCAGCGAGCGTTCTTCCACCCGCATGCGCGTGCCGCTTGCGCTCTCGACGATGTGCAGCGCATAGCGCGGTACGAATATGTGCGACCCGGCCTCGTTGCGCGCAAGTTCGGGTTGGCCCCGTTCCGCAAACCCTCTGTCCGGTCCGCGGACCGATGCCACGCTCTTCCGCATCTCGCCCTGTCCGGTCAGCACCCAGTTCATGTCGAATCCCTCGCCCGACAAATGCGCAAGCACATGGGCGTTCGGCGCAGCGTTCTCCAATTCGTAGTTCTGCCACGTCGTTCCGGACACGCCGACTCGCTTTCCCATGTCCTTTTGAGAGAGACCAAGAAATCTTCGTATTCGCGTGAGGCGCTCGGCAACACTCATATGCGATGGCCGCCCGTCGAAAAGACTAAAGAGTGCGCCCGAAAATCGGCTGAAAACCGCGAAAAAACGCGTATTTTTCGAGCAAGGACAGGATACGTAACTCCGTACGCCGCTTGGCGTAGGCGGAATAGCCAAGATTTCTTGTTGACATACACAAAGATATCTTTGTATTCATGATTTGGAACGTACCAATAAAGTTATACAACCTGGGCCGAACGCCGCCAAACCCTCACCGTCGCGCTGGAGGAGAAAAATGGGCCAATCTCCGTTCAAATTGAACTTGCAGCTGGGCCTTCGGCTGGATTCTTCGGCAGTTGGAGTGAGTGGTGACCTCGGCGCGATTCGAACGCGCGACCCTCAGATTAGGAATCTGATGCTCTATCCAGCTGAGCTACGAGGCCTCAAAAAGGCAAGCAGTGCCGTGGGAAAACGGGCTGTCGCGCTGCGAAACCTAGGTCAGCTCTTCCCGCGCTGCAATAGCCCCCTGCAGACGGGATGCAGCCGGGCCAAACTTCGTTCTTTGCATCTATCTCCACTTTGGCCTAAATATCTATGGATACGCTCTAAGGTTGACGCAGGTTGTATAGTCTTGCTTGAAACACGTACAGATTGCGCCGAAGCGCCAGACGAACAGGGGGACGCCGCGCCTTCCGGAAGGCGAGGTGCCTGAATGCGTGTCCTCATTGTTGGCGAGCAGCCGATCTTTTGCGAGGGGCTTTCCTCGATAACGAAGCGGCTCTATTCCGGTGCAGAACTCCGGGTCGCGGCAGGGCCGCGCCCGCTTAATGGAATAGATACGGGCCTTGCGGACCTCGTCCTTTTTGACGCCGGCAGCGGCGCTTTGTCGAACATGGAAGTGTTGAGCGACTTCGTGTCGAGGACGAATGGCAGGATCGCCGTTTTCAGCGACAAGAGTTCGCCCGGCTTTGTGCGCGAAGTCATGGATCTCGGTGTTGCGGGCTTCATTCCCAAAAATCTGGGCGTCAATCTCGTCGAGAGCGCGCTGCGGATGATTGAAATGGGCGGGCGCTACGTGCCGGACATCCTTCTGACTGCGGAGGCGGAGGGATTCGCCGAGCCGTCCAGGGCGTTTCTTGGCGCAGGGCAGGACAAACTCACGCCTCGCCAGAGAGAAGTGCTCCAGGAGCTCGGCAAAGGCCGCTCGAACCAGGAAATTGCACGGGTACTCGGCATCTCGATCGCGACGGTCAAGCTGCATGTCAACGCGATCCTGCAGGCGCTCGGTGTGCGCAACCGGACCGAGGCCGCCATCATCGCTCTGCGAAGCGAGTCCTCGCCGCGCGTGGGAGATTCGATCTGAAACAAGGGCAAGCCGAAGGCGGATGGTGACGGAATGGTCCTGCGTATAGTTGTGGGGCGCCTGCCGCTTGTCCGCCGCTTTGCTCTTCTCATTTTTCTCGCTGCACTCGCCGCTCCCGGCATCCATGGGGACGGTGTTGCCTTTGCTTCCGAGTGTTTGCTGGAACAAGACGAGGCGACATCCGTCGTTGCATCCGTCATCGATGGCGACACACTGGTTCTCGAAGATGGCCGAGAAGTCAGGCTGACGGGAATCCAGGCGCCTAAACTGCCGCTCGGGCGGTCGAACTTCGAGGCGTGGCCGCTGGCCGACGAAGCGCGCGATGCCGTCGCCGACCTCGCGCTCGGGAAGCTCGCGATGCTCCGGTTTGGTGGAGCGCGTATGGACCGGCACAAGCGCGTGCTGGCGCAGGTCTTCATCGCGCGTGAGAACGGTGGTTTCGGCTGGCTGCAGAAGGAGATACTCGGGCGGGGGCTCGCACGTGTCTATACGTTCAGCGACAACCGGGCCTGCAGCGAAGAGCTTCTGGAGGCGGAACGAGCGGCGCGAGGAAAAGCCCTCGGCATTTGGGCGAAGGATTTCTACGACATTCGTGACGCTGCCGATGTTCCGGTTCTTCTGGAACGCATCGGGCGCTTTGAACTTGTCGAGGGGAGGGTGACGTCCGCCGCGCTCGTGCGTGGAAGGCTGTATCTCAATTTCGGCGACGACTACCGGGAGGACTTCACCGTGACAGTTCAGGAGCGGGACGTTAAGCTTTTCGGAACGGAAGAGCCTTGGGCATCCTTCCTTACCGGGGCTGAAGCAGCAGATGCCCGGGCCCTTGCGGGAAGGCGGGTCCGGGTACGCGGATGGCTCGACCGTTACAACGGTCCGGAAATGGAAGCGACGCACCCGGAGCAAATCGAATTCGTCGGCGGTGCCGGATGATATACCGGTGTTTCGCCGGTAAGCGGGGGTAGATGTTGAGACGCTCTGTTGCTGCGGTGTTCGCCAGCCTTCGCGCAATCCCGCTTGCCGCGTGTCTCCTTGCCGCGGCTGGTTGTGCGACCAATCCCGCGACGGGCGAACGGCAGCTTGCGCCGATCATGTCGGCGGAACAGGAAGCTCGCGCGGGCGCCGAAAACCACCCGAAGATTCTCAAAGCCTATGGCGGCGCTTACGGGGATGAGAAACTCGGCAGTTACGTCGCGGGCATCACAGCACGAATCGTCAAGGCGACGAACCGGCCCGACGGTCCCTACCGTGTCACCATACTCGACAGCCCTGTCGTCAACGCCTTCGCTCTGCCCGGCGGCTACGTCTATGTGACGCGCGGGCTGATGGCGCTCGTCAACGACGAAGCAGAACTCGCGGGCGTCATCGGTCACGAGATCGGGCACGTCAACGCTCGCCATTCGGCGCAGAGGCAGACGGCAGCGCTCGGAACCTCTCTGTTGGGCGCGGTTCTTGGAGCGGTCGTCGGCAGCGACGCGCTCAACCAGATTGCGGGGCTGGGCGGTCAGGGTCTGCTCGCCAGCTATTCACGCGATCAGGAATACGAGGCGGACATGCTTGGCGTTCGTTATCTCGCGGGTTCTGGTTACGATCCTTATGCGGCGGCGGGTTTCCTCCAGTCCATGGGTGCGCAACAGGCGCTCAATGCAAGGGTACGCAACGCAGAATACGACGCATCGCGCAACGACTGGCTGGCGAGCCACCCTGGAACACCGGATCGCATTGCGGCCGCTGTCGAACATGCGCGCGCGACGGGGGTGGCGCCGGGGCAAAACGCGCGAAATCGCGACATCTACCTGACCGCTATAGACGGCATGCTCTATGGTGACGATCCGAAAGAGGGGGTGGTGCGCGACCGCGAATTCATCCACCCCGACATGAGCTTCGCCTTCAATGCACCGCCGCGCTTTGCAATTACCAATTCGGCCCGTGCGGTGCTTATCGAAGGGCCCGACGGCACGGTGGCGCAATTTGACGGGGCAAAGAAAGCTGCCGGGGTGGAGATCGGGGCTTATTTGTCGAACGTCTGGGCAAGCGGTGTCAGGCTTTCGTCGATCGAGCGCTTCTCCGTGAACGGCATGAAGGCGGCGACGGCGACCACGACGATAGGCAAATACAATGGCCGTCTCGTCGCCATTGAATACGCGCCGGATCAGGTCTACCGCTTTCTGACGGGTACGTTGCCGCAGGCGGGCAATCGCTATGACGCTGCGCTCCACTCCCTGGTCATGAGTTTCCGGAAGATTTCGGCGGCAGAAGCGCGCGCGGTCAAGCCTCTGCGTATCTCGGTCGTGACGGTCCGCAAGGGCGATACGGCAGAGACGCTCGGGCGGCGAATGATATTTTCGGATTTCGCGGCCGAGCGCTTTCGGGTGTTGAACGGACTTGACCCGAACGCGCAGCCGGTGGCCGGACAACGCGTGAAGATCATCGTCGCGGAATAACTCTCTCAGACGAGAAGGCCGGCTTCCTCCGGATTGGGGACTTTGCTCAACAGCGCGTCTCTCAGCTTCCGGAGCGCGGCGTGCTCGATCTGGCGCACGCGCTCCTTCGAAATACCAAGCTGCGTCCCCAAGGTTTCGAGAGTGACCGCATCGTCGCGAAGGCGGCGTTGCCTGATAATGGTGAGTTCGCGCTCATTCAGGCTCTCGAGAGCGCTTTCGATCCACCTGGATCTCTGCCTTCCATCGTGCTCTTCCATGACTTCCTCGTCCGGCAGAGGCCTGTCGCAGGGCAGGAGATCCTGCCACTCGGTGGTGCTTTCCACCGAAGTACTGTCGGCAACGGTCGCATTGAGGGAGCGGTCGCCGTTCATCAGGCGTGCGTCGATCGTCTCCACGTCTCGCGTGCCGACGCCGAGCCGCTTTGCGATGAAAATCCGGTCTTCTTCCGTCAGATTTTGCCGCGTTCCGTTGGCGATGAGCGCGCGCAGACGGCGCAGGTTGAAGAAGAGCGACTTGTGCGCCGCTGTCGTTCCCGTCCGGACGATCGACCAGTTGCGCAGGATGTAGTCCTGGATTGCCGCACGAATCCACCAGCTCGCATAGGTCGAGAAGCGGACACCGCGATCCGGCTCGAAGCGGGCCGCAGCTTGCATGAGGCCTACATTGCCTTCCTGTATGAGGTCGCCATAGGGAAGGCCGTAGTTGCGGAACCGCGTGGCCAGGGAAATGACAAGACGCATGTAGGCACGTGTGAGTTCGTGCAGGGCGTGCTCATCCTTTTGTTCTTTCCACCGGCGAGCGAGTTCGAATTCGTGGTTTTCGTCGAGGAGCGGCACCGTCATCGCGCTCTTCATGTAGCGACGGTTGGCCCGCTGGGTTTCTGGCGTGTCCATATGTGCCATCTCGGTCTCCCCTGCTGGATGTGGGGCTCGTGTAGCGCATCCTGGTTTTTCTACGTCTCAGTCTCCGTTTGAGATCAACTCGACAGCTCCGAAAACGTTCCGGTTTCCGCCTTTGTGCGGGGAAGGGCGGTTTCGGTAAGCAAAAAAGGCCCGGCAATCTGCCGGGCCTTTCGAAGCTCAGTTCGCGATGTGCGCCGGGCAGGTTACGCCGCCTCGCTTGCCTCGTCGGATTTCGGTGTCTTCTCGCCCTTCGGCGTTCCCTGAAGGGCCTGCTCCACCCGCTCGATGGCGGCATCCTCGCCAATGCGCTCGACGGCCGCCACTTCGCGCGCCATGCGATCGAGTGCGGCTTCGTAGAGTTGGCGTTCGGAGTAGGACTGTTCCGGCTGCCGGTCCGAACGGTAGAGGTCACGGACCACCTCGGCGATCGAGATCAGATCGCCGGAGTTGATCTTGGCTTCGTATTCCTGGGCGCGGCGGCTCCACATGGTGCGCTTGATGCGGGCGCGGCCACGCAGTGTCTCGAGCGCGGAGTCGACGACGCCGGCGTCGGAAAGCTTGCGCATGCCAACGGCTGTCGCCTTGTTGGTCGGAACCCGGAGCGTCATCTTCTCCTTGTCGAAGTTGATGACAAAAAGCTCCAGCCTGTGGCCGGCCACTTCCTGCTCTTCGATTTCGAGGATCTGGCCGACGCCATGCGCCGGGTAGACCACGTATTCCTTCGCCTTGAAGTTCGGGCGCGGCGCTGCAGGTTTTGCAGGCTCGGGTTTCGCCTTCGGCGCTTCCGGCTTTGCCTGCTTCGCCTCGGCGGCTTCCTTCGCTGCTTTCGCGGCGTCGGCTTTGCGTGCATTTTCGGCGCGGCTTTTGGCCGCCGCCATCAGCTTGCTTGCCGCATTGCTGGGCGTCGTCTTGGCGGGCTTAGCGGGGGCGGCCTTTGCTTCCGGCTTTGCCGCGGGCTCCTTCTTCTTGGGAGCGGGCTTTGCGGGAGCAGCTTTCGCTTTCGGCTTCTCGGCGGCCTTCTTTGGCGCGGCGGCCTTGGCGGTTGTCTTCGGGGCTGCCTTGCTCTTTGCCGGCTTCGCCGTCCTGGCTGCCGTTTTGGGCGCGGCCTTCGCCTTCCCGGCGGGGGCTTTCGCCTTGGCGGGAGCGGCCTTCGTCGCTTTGGTTTTGGCTGCCGCCGTCTTGGCGCGCGCCTTGGCCGGCTTCGCCGCTACCTTGGATTTTGCGGGCGATTTTGCGGGTGCAGACTTGGACTTGGGTGTCTTGGTGATTTTGCTCGCCATCGTCTTTCCTATACCCAGCCTTTCTCGTTTCCGAAGGCCGGAAGCGGCGGTATGCCCTCTTCACGGCTCAGCATTTCATGCCCGCAGATACGCATCTTCATCGTCCAGCCGTCGAAGACCTGCAGGCGGGACATTATCCCGCCTCCCCATAGTCATCGAACAAGAAGACCGACATCGACGGCGGCACCAGCGCCTTCCAGGAAGGCTCGGGGCCGGGACCTTTCAACGTCCTGGACGAAGTGCGGCCTTCCATCGGGCTCAACATCTCCAGCCCTGTCGACAGCTAACGGCTAGCCACCTCGAGCCGGAAGATTGGTTAGACGCTACCGGCGCATCCTTAGAACTTTAGGTTTATGCGCCTGCATTCGCGGAAATTCCTGTGCGACATATATAGCACAAAGGCCCGCCCTTTGGAAGGACGTCCGCAGAAAAGACAGTTAACACAGGAGGATAGGCGCTCTTCTTCGCAGTTTCCTGCGCCTTTCGAGGGGCTTGCGAGCCTCTCGATCGGGTCAGTCGCCTTCGCCCGCCTCGGGGCTGAAATGCTGCTCGAACTTGCCCGCGACGCCCTGCCAGTCGTCGGCATCGGCCGGCGGTTCGCGCTTGATTGTAATGTTCGGCCACTTCGAGGCGTATTCGGTATTGAGTTCCAGCCATTTTTCGAGGCCCGGCTCGGTATCCGGCTTGATGGCTTCGGCCGGGCATTCGGGCTCGCAGACGCCGCAATCGATGCATTCGTCAGGATGGATGACCAGCATGTTTTCACCCTCGTAGAAGCAGTCCACGGGGCAAACCTCCACGCAGTCCATATATTTGCAGCGGATGCAGGCGTCGGTCACGATATAGGTCATCGCACTCTCCAATGGCGCCGCCGCATCGCAGCGAACGCTCCTTCCGGGGTTTCCCCCTTTGCTTATCCTTGCTTACGGGGCGGTATGCCGAGCCGGGCGATGACACGCTGGCGCGCCTGCCCGGATTCGCGATCGGGAACGTATATCAGCCCCGCGATGCGCCGCAACAAATTGGCTTCGTAGTCGTCGAGAACGCCGTCCGCGTAAACGACTTCCCACATTTTCTCGATCACCCCGACACGTTCTTCTTCGCTATAGGCCCGCTTGATAGCCTGGGTCCAGCGATGGAGGTCGAGCGTTTCGGCTTCTTCGCCTTCGGCCTCCTTCACCAGAGAGAGCACGGCTTCGGGCGTCAGGCCGAAGGAATCGGCTGCGATGCGGCGAATGGTTTCCCGTTCGTCCTCTCCGAACCGGGCGTCCGATGTCGCCGCCCTGATGAGTAGTGCGACAACCGCCACCTGGAGGTCGCCGAATTCCCTTGGCGCGCTCTCGGGGTTTCCGAGCAGAAAAGATTTGAGCCGGTCGATCATGAGTATTTTACCTATAGGCGCCGGAAGAATTATTCAAGCACGTAGAAAAGTGTGAATTATCCGCCGTTCCCGCGGAGCATTTCGGTCTGCCGTCTCTCTTTTTTTGTAGGGCGTCCGGAGCCCGGTTCACGCATGGGTGCTTGTGGTTCCGAAGGATCGCTTCGGGACGACAGCGGCGCCGGGGGATCGAGATCCTCGTAGAGCGATTGCGCTTCGGGCGCAGGACCACGGCGCTCGGCGAGAAAGAGAACTTTCACCACCCGGATATGGGGCCCGAGCGGGAATGTCAGTGCATCGCCCGGGCGAATGGCTCGACTTGCTTTCGAAATGCGTTCGCCATTGACCCGGACGCGGCCGGACTGGACGAGGGTGGCAGCCAGCGAACGGCTCTTCAGGAAACGGGCGCACCAGAGCCAGCGATCGATCCGCTGACCAGGTTGACCCATCGCATCGCTCATGTCAGGAGCCGTTGCCGCGCACGCGTTCCTTGAGGGCGGCGAGGGCAGCGAAAGGCGAATCCGGATCGGGTTCGCGCTCGCGCGGTTTCCTGTCCGGCTTCGCGGGAGGGGGGCCGGGGCGACGGTCCCGGCGCTGCGGCTTGTTGCCCTGCGCTTCCTGTTCGCCATCACGTTTTTTCTTGTCGTGGCGCGGCTTCTTGCGATCGCTTTCGGCTTTGCCGCCGTGACGCTTGCGGACGGGACGCCAGATTTCCATTTCGACCGGCGCTGCGGCCGCTTCGGCGATGCCGGGCGCGGCGGGCTCTGCCTCGGGTGACGTTTCGGAGGATGCGGGCGCGCTTGCCTGTTCTTCAGGTGCCGCTTCGGCTTCGTCTGCGGCCTCAACGGAGGCGGAGACATCCGCTGCCGGCATTTCTTCCGGGCTTCCGGCAGGGGTGGGCTCTTCCGGTGTTTCCGCGGCACTCGGCGCGGAAGCCGTCTCTGCCTCTGCGCCCTGCTCCGCAGCCGGTGCCGCCTTGTTTTCCTTCGGCGTTTCCATGACCGGAGGCGTCACGGTTTCGACCTGCGAACGGTAGCCGAGACCCCGAAGGAGGCTGGCGAATTCCTCTCCCGAACATCCGACGAGCGACATCATGTCGGGCGTGACGATGAAGCCGCCATTGTAGGTGCGCGCAGCGATGACCGGACGGATCAGGTCGGCAACGCGCTCGAGCATGTCGAGGCGGACAGCGCGAACACCGCAAACACGGAAGCCGACGGTTTCGTAGAAGCCTTCCGGTGCGGCCGGATCGGCGGGCACGGAGGTAAGGCCGGGTGTCGGTGGCGCGGGCAGGTTTTCGAAGGGCTCGCTCTCTGCCGCCGCATTGCCAAGCGCCCAAAGCGTCAGCCGCAAGCGGGCCGGCGCCGGCTTGAGAAGAACCGGCATGAAGATCGAATAAGCACCGAAGCGCACGCCATGCTTGCGTAGCTGGCCGCGCGCCGCCTGGTCGAGCGCGCGCACGTCTTCGGCAACGCTTTCGCGCGTCAGAGCCCCGAGGTTTTCGACGAGCCGGAATGCGATGCCCCGCGCGAGGCCTTCGATATCCGCGGCATCGCGCAGCGAAACGAGTGGCGCAAGGATGTTTGCAATGTGCATCTTCAGCCAGGCATCGAGGCGTGTCTGCACGGCCTCGCGCGCCGGACCGTTCAACTCCTCGCCTGCCACGAGTTCCACGCGTGGCGACAAGATGCTGCCACTGCCCCGGAGTTCGGCGACGGGGTGTCCCGCCCAGAGGATGCGTCCGTGCTCGGAAAGCGAAATGTCCGCATCCGGCGCCGTGACGAGGCGTTGCGCGCGACTTGCGATTTCGCCAGCCAGTGCCTGGGCTGCCGCATTGCGGAGCACGCGGCCTTGCTCGCCCTCGGCCCGTGGATCGGGCACGAAGACAAACCCCTGCAGGTGTCCGACATATTCGCCTTCAACCAGTACTTCGCCGTCGCCGTTTACTGCCGTCATGAGATCCTCGTTCTGGCGCAGCCGCCTCATCAATACGCTGGTTCGCCTATCGATGAACCGCTGCGTCAAACGCTCGTGCAGAGCGTCGGACAGCCTATCCTCTATCGCACGCGTGCGCTCTTGCCAATGCGCAGGATTGTGCAGCCAATCCGCCCGGTTCGCCACATAGGTCCAGGTGCGGATATGGGCAAGGCGGGCCGCCAGTATATCGATGTCGCCGTCGGTCCGGTCGAGGCTCCTCATCTGGCGATCGAGCCAGTCGTCCGGTATGCGCCCGGTCCCTTCCGCCGACGAGGTCATCAAAAAAAGGAAAAGACGAGTCAGGAGGCCCGCATGTTCGCTTGCGAGCGTTTTGCGGAAGTCGGGAACCTGGGCCACCTCCCAGAGGCGCCTGACCGCGGAAGCCGAGCGCAGACAGGCATTGACGTCGGGGTCGCGCACCATGCGGGTCAGCGCCTCCAGATCGTCGCCGACCTGCGCCCTTGCCAGCCCCGGCCTTGCGGGGGCCGCTTCGAGGCTCTTCATCAATGCCGCGACGCTCGAAAACTCGAGATGGGGGTTGCGCCACTGAAAGAGGCGCTCGGGTTCGAACTGGTGGTTCTCGATGCGGGAAACGACCTCGTCAGGGAGCGCGGTGGCGTCACCCGTGATACCGAAGGTGCCATCGTTCATGTAACGGCCGGCCCGCCCGGCGATCTGGGCGAGTTCGGACACCTGCAGGGGCCTGTGCTGACGGCCGTCGAATTTCTGTGTCGAGGCGAAAGCCACATGGTCGACATCCATGTTGAGGCCCATGCCGATGGCATCGGTTGCCACCAGAAAGTCGACCTCGCCGGACTGGTAGAGCGCGACCTGCGCGTTTCGGGTGCGTGGGCTCAAGGCGCCCATTACGACGGCTGCGCCGCCGCGCTGGCGGCGGATCACCTCGGCGATCGCGTAGACCTGATCGGCGGAAAAAGCGACGACGGCGGACCGGCGCGGCAGGCGCGTGATCTTCTTCGAGCCCGTCCATGACAGTTCGGAGAAACGGGGCCGGTTGATGAAATACGTGTCGGGCAGGAGTTTCTGGATGAGGCCCCGCGCGGTTTCGGAGCCGAGCATCATGGTCTCGGAATGACCGCGCGCGCGCAACAGGCGATCCGTGAAGGTGTGGCCCCGTTCGCGATCGGCGGCGAGCTGAATTTCGTCCACGGCGAGGAAATCGACCTCGCGCTCGAGCGGCATCGCCTCGACCGTGCAAATGAAATAGCGGGCGGAAGGGGGGAGTATCTTCTCTTCGCCTGTGATGAGGGCGACGTTGCGGGCGCCCTTCACTTTCACCACCCGGTCATAGACCTCGCGGGCGAGGAGCCGGAGCGGGAGGCCGATCATGCCGGTTTCGTGCCCCATCATCCGCTCGATCGCGAGATGGGTCTTGCCGGTGTTCGTGGGCCCCAGAACGGCCGTAATGCGCCGGCGTTCCGCGAGGCGGTCCCGGGTCTGGCCGGAGGTGTGCTGGGGAGACGGGGTGCTCATGTTTCGAGGCGCACCTTCCGCGCAAAGCAGGTGCGATGCAAGGCCGTCCAGGCATTAACCGTTGCGATATTAAGGAACGGAATATTGCACGAACGAACCGGGTCCGAATCGGCGACCGGACGATTTTCCACCTTCGTTCACGGCTAAATGTTGTGTCCACACAATGGCTTAGGCGGATGAAAGGTTAACGGAAAAAATCTGGAGCCCTTCCGCAGCGTCGCGGCGGCTGTCTCGCAGCGGGGCCGGTCCCGCGCCCTTTCGGATAATGGACCGCGGTCTATAGTGTCGGGATCGACATTGTGCAACAGCGCCGCCGGGCCCGCCCAAGAGGCATGCGGCAATCGCGGGAGGTAAATCGATGGACTTCAGAATTCCCAAGGAGATTACCGACTATCTGGGTGTGCTCGACGATTTCATCGAGAAGGAGATCAAGCCGCTTCAGGCGCAGGACGACAATGAGCGCTTCTTCGACCATCGGCGCGAACATGCGCGGACCGATTGGGACAATCAGGGTCTGCCGCGCCATGACTGGGAAGAACTTCTCGGCGAGATGCGCCGGCGCGCGGACAAGGCCGGCCATCTGCGTTATGCGTTGCCGGCGGAGTATGGCGGCAAGGACGGCACCAATCTCGGCATGGCTGTGATCCGCGAACATCTGGCGGCGAAGGGGCTCGGTCTCCACAATGATCTGCAGAATGAAAGCTCGATCGTCGGCAATTTTCCGACCGTGCTGATGTTCCGCGATTTCGGCACCGAACAGCAGAAGAAGACGTTCATTCCCGGCTCACTCGACGGGTCGATCCGCGTCGCCTTCGGCCTCACGGAGCCCGATCACGGGTCGGATGCAACCTGGATGGAGACCCAGGGCCGCCGCGAGAAACGCGACGGGGTCGATGGCTGGGTCATCAACGGCCGGAAAATGTGGAACACCGGCCTTCATGTCGCCACGCACGACTTCGTGTTTGCGCGGACGAGCGGCAAGGATGGCGATGCGCTGGGTATCACCTGCTTCATCGTGCCCATGGACACGCCCGGCGTCGTGGTCGAGGAATATCTCTGGACCTTCAACATGCCCACGGACCACCCGCTCGTTTCATTCAAGAATGTCTGGGTGCCGGAGGGATCCTATCTCGGCGATCCCGAGCGCGGGCTCGAGCTTGCCCAGCATTTTGTCCATGAAAACCGTATTCGCCAGGCGGCATCGAGCGTCGGGGCGGCACAGTTCTGCATCGACGAGAGCGTGAAATATTCGAAGAAACGCAAGCCGTTCGGCAAACCTTTGTCGGTCAATCAGGCGATCCAGTTTCCGCTGGTCGAAGCGCATACCGAAGCCGAGATGATCCGTACACTGATCCACAAGACGGCATGGCAGATGGACCAGATGCCGAAACCGGATGTCGCAAAGTATCTCTCGGACAAGGTTTCGATGTGCAACTACCGGGCGAACCGCCTCGTTTGCGAGGCGGCCGATCTCGCCATGCAGGTTCATGGCGGCATGGGTTACTCGCGCCACAAACCTTTCGAGCACATCTATCGTCACCATCGCCGCTACCGCATCACCGAGGGTTCCGAGCAAATCCAGATGCGCAAGGTGGGCGGTCATCTTTTCGGAATGATCGGCGCTCGCCGGCCCGCGAAGGCGGCTGAGTAGGGATCACGAAAATCGGGCCGGAACGAAAGCCGCCGCGTCAGGGCGTGGCGGCTTTTGTCTGGCCGTCGTGCCAGACCAGACGCCAGCCGGGCAGCGTCATCTTCGCGGTCGTGCCCTCGTTGACGGCGCTCTCCAGCACGAAGCTGCCGCCATGCAGCTCGATCAGCGATTTCGTGATCGGAAGGCCAAGGCCAGTGCCGCCGTGCTGGCGGGCGTTGGTGTCGTCGACCTGCCCGAAGGGTTCCATGACCTCGGCAATCTTGTCGCCCGGAATGCCAATGCCGTCGTCGCGCACGGAGATCGACAGGTCTCCGGCGTCGTCAAGGAAGACGATTACATCGATGTTGCCGCCCTCGCCGGTGAACTTCGCGGCATTGGACAGCAGATTCAGCATGATCTGTCGCATGGCGCGCTGATCCGCGTTCAAGGACGGCATGGGGTCGAACATTTGCAACTGCACCCGCTGCGACTTCTCCATGGTGCGGGCGCGCATGATGTCGACCGACCATTGCAGTACCGCGGCAAGGTCTACTTCCTGGTCTTCCAGCGCGTAACGGCCCGCCTCGATCTTCGATATGTCGAGAATGTCGTCGATGACATTCAGCAGGTGCCGTCCGCTGTCGTGTATGTCGGTTGTGTATTCGCGATAACGATCGGCTCCAAGCGGGCCGAACATCTCCTGCCGCATGATTTCGGAGAAGCCGATGATTGCGTTCAGCGGCGTGCGGAGCTCATGGCTCATGTTCGCCAGGAATTTCGATTTCGCGCGGTTGGCGAGTTCGGCGGCTTCGGTCGCGCGCTGCAGCTCCTGATCCGCCCTGCGCCGCTCGATAGCGATTCCGGCAAGATGCGCCGCGCCGAGCAGATAATCGGATTCCCATTCGCCGGGCTCATAGGCGTCCGGAAAATACAGTGCGAACGCGCCGACGACCTTCCCGTCATGCGCCATGATCGGCTGGAACCACAGCGACTGAATGTCTGCCTTGCGCATATAAGACGAGATATGAGTGCCCTGGTATTCCTCCTGAAGGTCCGTCGTTACGATCTTGGTGCCGGCGAGTGCGATGCGGCCGAAAATCCCGTGACGCTGCTCCCTCCAGAATTCGTCGACCCAGGCACCGAAATCGACCGGCAGGTGCGGCGCCGCGCAGGTCGTGAGATTGCATTCGGGATCGATAAGGAAGACGGCAGCGCGGCTGGAAGGGTTTGCTTCCTCCGATCCGAGCGCAAGAAGAGACATGACTTCATGCAGCGGCGCGCCGGTCGCCAGTGCACGCAATACCCGGAACTGGTTGCGCTGTTCGGTCTCGGTGCGCTTCCTCGCCGTGATGTCGCGCATATTGATGACGTAGCCGCGAACGTTGGGATCGTCGACAAGGTTGGTGATGCTCGATTCGATCCAAACCGTATGCGCCGCGTTTCGGGGCGTCGCGCCTCCTGTGTAGCGGGGAATCGCAAGCTCGTATGAGATCGTCTCGCCGGAGGCTGAAGGCCGGCCGGTAACGCCGTTGAGAATTTGGCTCCTCTGTTCTTCGGTCAGAAGCTTCAGGCCGTTGAGGCCTGTCAACGCTTCCTGAGAGAGACCGATCTTCTCGGCGGCCGGCGAGGCATATTGAATGATGGCGTTCTCGTCGGTGACGAGCACGACGTCGAACGCGTTCTCCACCAGGGCGCGGAAATGATGTTCGCGCCGTTGAAGCTCGTCGTTTGCCTCCTCGGCGCGACGGCGGGCGGTTTCCGAAATGTCGCGTGCCTGGCCGAGGTCCTCGATGAGATCGGCGTTCCTGAAGCGGAGATCGTGCGTCTCAATCACGTTGGCCCTCTGCTGCGCGGCGATGCGAGCCAGAAGAAGATAGGCCGGAATGCAAGCGAAGCCGAGGGCCATGAAAACGGGATCGAGCGTCCAGATGGAGACGCCGATCACCGCGGTTATGACCGGCGCGGTGACCGACAGGAATATCGGCAGGAGATGGTAGGCGATCTGCGATGCCATCACGACGTGGATGACGAGCACCGTCAGGATGGCGAGGTTCTGAATGCCGCCATCCGTCTGCCAGAAGAACGGTATCACGCCGAGCCAGACGAGGTTGAGAATCCAGTAGCGGATGGCCGTCGGACGTATCCATGCCTCCGCCTTGGCTTCGTGGCGGTCGTCGGCAGAAAAGAAGCGCTGCTGGAAAAAAGCGTACTCGGCCCAGCCCGCCACAATGGCGAGCCACCACAGGACGATTACAGGCTGCGGGAAGGCCGGCTGGAAGGTGAAAACGACGGCGCCCGATATCGCGGGGAAAAGAACCGGCATCCCGCGATAGGCGCGCATGATGGTCCGGTAGAGTTCGAGACGAATGGCAGAAGCACGTTCGTCTCCGGTAGCGTTCCCGCTGTCCGAAGCGATCGGGCTCGAATGGATGCTCGTACCGGGCATCTCGACGGGGTCTCCTCCCCCCAGAATGGACGCCTCCCCTCTACCCAGTTCACGCCATGAAGGTAAAGTTTCCCTGAATGCCCGAATTCTGCCGGAGACAATGAAAAAACCCCGTCCGCGTGTTGCGGACAGGGTTCTTCGGCGCGCCCCGACGGCGAGGTTAGTAGGCGCCTGGCACCTTTGGGATGTCGGCCTGCGTCGGAGTGGAACGCTTGCCCTCGACGGCACAGCTACGCTTCACATCGCGATCGATCGCGGTTGAGGGCGTCCAGTAGGTCGGCATCCAGTTTGCCGCGCGCTGGTCGGCGACCGCCGCCTGTTCACTGGTCAGGCTGCCCCGGAACTCCTGCGCAATGGAGACGTCGGGCTGGACACCGAGAGAAAGCAGGCTCGGGTTGCGGCTATAGAGCTTCGCCCATTTGGCGCCCTCGACGGCATCTTGCGGGACGCCCTGGCCCTTCAGATAAAGCGAGGCCATCAGCTTCTGCGCGTCGGGCCAGCCGCTTTGGGCGGCGCGATGCACCCATTCGGCTCCCTCGGCTTCCTTGTCGGTGGCGATCAGGCACTGACCCAGCGCCATTTGCGCGCCCTCGTAGCCATGGCCCCGATAGGCAAAGCAGGTCAGAACGTTGAAGGTCTCTTCTTCGCATTCACCACGGGCTGCCTGGCTCACGGATTTTGCATAGAGCGTGCCCGCAGGATCCTGCTCTGCAAGGGTCGGGATAATACGCCCATCGGCGTCGCGTTTGCGGGCGGCTCCGCCTCCGCTGCAGGCTGCGAGAGCGAGGGCGACGACGCTCAGGGCGATCACGGCTCCCGCTTTCGATGTCAGTTGAATGCGTGCTGGCATATTTCCCTCAGATTTCATTGTTGCGGCCCAACCCGGTCCGCTTTTCCCCATTTGAACCCATATGGTGACGCAGCGAAATAGCGGCGTTCCTGCCCCTCATTCAGGGCGGTTTGACCCGCTGCGGCGCTTCCCGGATACTCCCGCCGCCTCTTTGGGGTGGCGGAGAGCGGTATGTTATGCTGTCTCCAGTGAAATTTCGCAATTTGCCGTGAGTAGAGACGAAGATGGCCGACAAGAAGACGCTCAAGGATTGGGAAGCATTGGTCGCGAAGCAGACCAAGGGAGCGGGCCCGAATTCGCTCGTCTGGCACACGCCGGAGGGTATCGACGTCAAAGCGCTTTACACGGCTGAGGACCTCGAGAAGATCGCGGCCGAAGGCTATGATGCGAACACACTCCCAGGCCTTGCGCCCTATACACGCGGGCCGCAGGCGACGATGTATGCCGGACGGCCATGGACGATCCGTCAGTATGCGGGATTTTCCACCGCGGAAGAATCCAACGCCTTCTACCGCCGCAATCTCGCGGCCGGACAGAAGGGGCTGTCCGTCGCTTTCGATCTGGCGACGCATCGCGGCTATGACAGCGACCATCCGCGCGTGGTCGGCGATGTGGGCAAGGCTGGTGTCGCGATCGACAGCATCGAGGACATGAAGATCCTCTTCGACCAGATTCCGCTCGACGAGATGTCGGTGTCGATGACCATGAACGGGGCCGTGGTTCCCATTCTTGCGAACTATATCGTTGCCGCGGAAGAGCAGGGTGTTAAGCCGGAACAGCTTTCGGGAACCATTCAGAACGACATCCTGAAGGAGTTCATGGTCCGCAACACCTACATCTACCCGCCCGAACCTTCGATGCGGATCATCTCGGACATTATCGGCTTCTGTTCGAAGCACATGCCGCGCTTCAACACGATTTCGATTTCCGGCTATCACATGCAGGAAGCCGGCGCGACGCAGGTGCAGGAGCTCGCCTTCACGCTTGCTGACGGGCGAGAGTATGTGCGCGCCGCGCTTGCCGCAGGTCTCGATGTCGACGATTTTGCGCCACGCCTGTCGTTCTTCTTTGCCATTGGCATGAATTTCTTCATGGAGATTGCGAAGCTGCGGGCGGCGCGCCTTCTCTGGGCGCAGATCATGGCGGAATTCAAGCCGAAGGATCAGAAGTCGTCGATGCTGAGAACGCATTGCCAGACATCGGGTGTTTCGCTCACGGAGCAGGATCCCTACAACAACGTCATCCGCACGACGATCGAGGCGATGGCGGCCGTGCTCGGCGGCACGCAGTCGCTCCATACCAATGCGCTCGACGAGGCGATCGCGCTGCCGACGGATTTTTCCGCGCGCATCGCGCGTAACACGCAGCTCGTCATCCAGCACGAAACGGGCATCACCAATGTGATCGATCCGCTTGGCGGCTCCTATTACATGGAGACGCTGACGCATTCGCTGGTCAAGGAAGCGTGGAAGCTCATCGAAGAAGTCGAAGAACTCGGCGGCATGACGAAGGCCGTGGGCACGGGCATGCCGAAGCTCAAGATCGAGGAAGCGGCGGCGCGGCGGCAGGCGAAGATCGACCGCGGCGAGGAGGTGATCGTCGGCGTCAACAAATACCGCCCGGCCCAGAACGATCCGATCGAAATTCTCGATATCGACAATGCCAAGGTGCTTGCCTCCCAGGTCGAGCGGCTGAAGAAGGTGCGCGCAACGCGCGACGAAGATGCATGCCAAAAGGCGCTTGCGGCGCTCACGGAAGGCGCGCGCGGCAAGGGCAACCTCCTTGCGCTGGCGATTGACGCGGCGCGTGCGCGTGCGACGGTCGGCGAGATTTCGGATGCAATGGAAGCGGTTTTCGGCCGTCACCGTGCGGAGATCAAATCCATCTCCGGCGTTTACGGTCAGGCCTATGAAGGTGATGAGGGCTTCATGCAGATTTCGAAGGAGATCGAGGCTTTCGCCGAAGCCGAGGGCCGCCGTCCTCGCATGCTCGTCGTCAAGATGGGGCAGGACGGTCACGACCGCGGTGCCAAGGTCATCGCAACCGCTTTCGCCGATCTTGGATTCGATGTCGATGTCGGGCCGCTGTTCCAGACGCCGGAAGAGGCAGCCCGCGATGCCATCGAAAACGACGTTCATGTGATCGGCATTTCGAGCCTCGCAGCCGGACACAAGACGCTTGTTCCCGCTCTCGCCAAGGCGTTGAAGGATGAAGGGGCCGACGACATCCTCATCATCTGCGGCGGCGTCATTCCGCAGCAGGATTACGACTTCCTGAAAAAGGCCGGAGCGTCCGCGATTTTTGGTCCGGGTACGAATATTCCGGTGGCGGCACGCGAAATTCTGGCGCTTATCCGAGCGAAACGGCAGCAAGCGGCCTGAACTGCCGATAAACAAGGCTTCTCAGAAAATGCCTGTTTGACGGGCAGTGTGTGCGTCAAGTGAGCGTTGCCGCATATTCCTTGTTGCAACCCGCTTCGAGCTGGACTATTCCCCCGGTCAACTTTCGACCATGAGAGTCGATTTGGCAGGGCACGCGTGCCGCTCAACGATCTCCGAGCCGCCGCCCATGGGCCCCGCCAGGCAAGACGTGCCCTCCCGGAACAGGAAACGCGGGAAAACACGGCTGCCGAGCATAGATCACATATGCGAGATCCGCGGAGGTGCCATGAGCACCGGAGATGGTTTGGCGCGTCCAAAGGCGCGCCGCCCGAGCAGCCTTGCGGACGTCTGGGAAAAGGACGATCGGCAGAAGGAATATTACGGCATGCTGGCGGTGCGGCTCGAAGGGTTGCTTGAAGATATCAGGAAGAGGGGCGTCCCACCCGAGGATGACCTTGTCGAACGCTTGCGCGCGCTTCACGAGGAAGTGCAGGGACAGGTTGGCAAGCCCGATTGAAGCCGGACTTCATCAGTCAGGGATATCGGCGGCCGCGGTGTTCACACCCAGCGGCCGAAGCCGCACCACGTCCAGAACGGCACCGCCGATGGGCGTTCTCATCTGCACCCGCACCGGAAAGTAGAACTTTCCGCTGCCGACCGGCGCGAGCCATATCAAGGTATCGTCGCGCTGCCGCAGGGTGCTGGTGAGTTTCGCCTTCTCCATGCCCGCGCGCGGCGTTACGCGCACCTTGCAGCGGACCGCTTCGCCGCTATAGCCGTTGTCGCGCGTCGTAATCGTATCGATGCGGTCGAAGGTGAGATCGAGGTCGTAGCGGCGCTTGCCGTCGAAGACGGGGAGCTTGCGATTGCAGGGGCTGCCTTCGTTCACCACCGGCACGAGAAAGGTGCTGACAGGATCGAGCGTTCCCTTTCGCTCGAATGGCAAGGTGCTCTCGCGCTCTTCGGGGGAGAGCGGCGGGTCGAAGCTCAAGGCCGGCATGCCGCCATTATTGTAGGTGAGGAGCCGCTTCTTCGTTTCGTCGTTTTCGGTTGAGGTGAAAGCGAAGCTCGACGGGTGCAGTTTCTCGCCATCGACGCGGCCCTCGCTCGTCATGGTCCACTTCGCGTCCCAGAACTTCTTCGGGAGGCCGGCCGATCCGAGCTGGTTCTGCAACCGGTAGTTCTCGCCTTTCAGGCTCGCTTTCATCGAGCCTTCGGCAACGATGAGCCCGCCGATATAGACCGTGTAGTCTGCGAGCATCCCTTCGGCGGTGGCTTCCGGCTCGACGGTCTTTGCGGCCGCAGGCAAAGCAGCGCCAATCGCCGCCGCAAGCGCGAAGGCAAGCGTCAGGCTTCTTCCCGTTCTTTTCCGTTCGTATGTCGCTCGGTACATGGCCAAAAGGGGTCTCCCGGTCGTAACAGGCCCTCCCACAGGCTTTCCCGTCCATTTTCGCCGCTTCAAGCTGAACCCAGCCTGAACGGCCGGGGCTGGACGGGGCCGATCCGGACAAGTATGCAACTGGGGCCATGAGCGGAACAGAGAAAAAGCAGGCGGAGCGGCGCGCCTATAACCGGGCGGCGCCCGATCCGGGAGAGCTTGCCGCGGGAATCCGGGCCGGCAGCCGCACGGCGCTGGCCCGCGCCATCACGCTTGTCGAATCGGCACGGGCGGACCATCAGGACATCGCACAGGTCCTGTTGGCGGATATTCTGCCGGAGACGGGCAAGGCGGTGCGGCTCGGCCTTTCCGGGGCGCCCGGCGTCGGCAAATCGACCTTCACCGAAGCATTCGGCCAGCACCTCACGGGAGAGGGGCACAAGGTTGCCGTTCTCGCCATCGATCCTTCCTCGGCACGCACCGGCGGATCGATCCTCGGCGACAAGACCCGTATGGAACTTCTGGCGCGCGATCCCAATGCCTTCATCCGCCCTTCCCCGTCGGGGGGCACGCTGGGCGGCGTTGCGCGCCGGACCCGGGAGGCCATGCTCCTCACCGAGGCTGCGGGCTATGACGTCGTCATCGTCGAGACGGTCGGCGTTGGCCAGTCGGAAACGTCGGTCGCGGAGATGGTCGATATGTTCCTTCTCCTGCTGTCGCCGGGAGGCGGCGACGAATTGCAGGGGATAAAGCGCGGCATCATGGAGCTTGCAGACCTCGTCGTGGTCAACAAGGCGGATGGCGATCTCGTTCCAGCCGCCAGGCGCGCCCAGATGGAGTACAAGGCGGCTCTCCACCTGATGAAGCCGAAAAGCGCCGTCTGGACCCCGAGCGTCCTCTTGGCATCGGCCCTGAAAGGCGAGGGACTGGCCGAAATCTGGGCCGCGGCGCTCGATCACCACAGGAAGCTCTCCGAGGCGGGAGAACTCGACCGGGTGAGGGCCTCTCAGGCAAAGGCCTGGATGTGGACGGAGATCAGGGAGGGCCTTTTCGCGGCCCTCAAGGCGGACAAAAGGGCCGCTTCGCTCCTTCCCGACCTCGAGGCCGACGTAGCGGCAGGCAGGGCCACGCCGACCGCCGCCGCGAAACGGCTCCTGGCCCTTGTGCTTGGGGAGGGAAAGGGCAGCTAGAAGCGCCTTTCTGGCCTTGACGTGCCCGCGAGGGCCTTTTATACGTGCGCGCCTGTCTTCAGGTGCATTTGGGCCGCGCGGACATTCGCGGCGGCCCCGCCGATACTGCAAAGGAAGTTTCTATGTCCCGCCGTTGCGAACTCTCCGGCAAGGCCGTGATGTCCGGCAACAATGTGAGCCACGCGAACCGCAAGACTCGCCGCCGCTTTCTGCCGAATCTCTGCCAGGTCACGCTGATCAGCGACGCCCTCGGCCGTCAGGTCAGCCTGCGTATTTCGGCCCATGCGCTGCGCTCCGTCGAGCATAATGGCGGTCTGGATCCCTTCCTTCTGAAGGCGTCCGACTCGCAGCTCTCGTCGCGTGCGCTGAAGCTCAAGCGCCAGATCGAAAAGGTGCAGGCCGTCGCCGCCTGACGCTTAACAGCGAAATTTCGGAAATACGGGCGGTCCTCAGGGACTGCCCGTTTTCGTTTTGGGCGCGGAGCGCCGTTTACCCAGATTTCCAAAATTTTGACGGCGGCCTTTCGGGCGCGGTACTGCGCGGCTAGACTCCGCGCCTTGTCGATTTCGGGGGCTTCATCATGCTGGACAGGGGGGTGGATCGCGTGCCGGTGAGCCGGCCGGGGCCGGTGTCACGATTCGTGACCGCGCTCATCCGCCTCATTTTCCCCGTTCTTGCCCTATGCGCGGCGTTTCTCCTCAGCTTCTATCTGCAGGACGTTCCCGCGCCGGAGCTCGCGGCCCTTGGCCAGATCGATCCGCTGCTCGATCCGTCGGACTGGATCAACTGGGGCTTCCTCGTGCTGCCCTCGGTCTTCTTCATCATGAACCTGTCGAGCCGGCGCTACGGAGCGGCCCTGACGCTGACGGCGGCTCTCATCGCCTGGCTTGTGCTCGCGGGTAGCGTCTTCTGGGCGAACCGGGAAGGACTGATCGCGGATTTCGAAGAGGACATCGCGCCCTATGCGCTCGCCGCCTCCTTCACGGGGGCCATGGCGGTGGGCCAGCTCGTGAACATTCTTCTGTTCGACTGGCTTCGCGGCATTCCATGGTGGAAGGCGCCGTTCTTCGCCGCCTTTGTTGGCGGTACCGTCTTCGCGGTCGTCTTCAACACGCGACCGGCGATGGTGTGGGACGCCGAGCTCGGTGGCCGCATCGCCGTCGAGGCGGGCATTCACTTCATCTGGGCGCTTGGTCAGCTTCTTCCGACACTGATGCTGCGGCGGACGATCCGTCCGCTTCCGGGCTTCGGGGGAGCTTGAGCGTTCCTTCTGCTGGCGCGAGCTGCGGCTCCTTCGGCATTTCAAGGCGGAACATCAGCAACAGGGTCCGCTGCAGCGGATTGAAGTTGTCGTCCGAAATCACATAGACGAGCAGGTCGCCGTTCTGGTCCCGCCGGACCGCCATTCCTTCCATGTTGTCGATCGAGTAGCGCTGGCCGACATCGACGAGCACCTCGCCGTCCACGATGGCGTCGCGCGCGATCGTGTCTCCGGGGATCAGGCGCATCTGCATGCCGACGCCTGCAAGCGGCGAATATCGCCGTTCGAGAAGCAGCAGGTCGCCATTCGGCAAGAGCGCCATATCCGTCGGGCTGTAAGGTTCGCGCGCCGTGAGGCCGAACCACGCAATGTCGTGTCCGTCGGCGATGAAGCCCTTGATGTGGCCGCGCGGATCCAGCGTGTCTTCCGTGATCGCCAGGATGCGCGGATCTCTCTCCGGTCCGGAGGGCGGCAGAAGTTCGAGCGACTCGAGGCCGCCATTGCTGTTCAGGCGTCCGAAATGCCGCTGTGTCAGCAGTTGCTCGGGTGTCGCTTCGGCGCCGAATGTTTCGAGGTCGTAGCGCCAGATCCGGTGCGCGCGCTCGAAACCGACATAGGCCTTGCCGAGGATGCCGTCCGTTGCGCCCGGCAATATGACGAGGCTCTCCGCATCGCCGAGCGTCTTGCCGGCGATCGGTTTGCCGTCGAGCCCGAGCATCGGCGCGATCTGTGCTTCCGCCATGCCGGAAAGCCGCCCGCGTTCGTCGTAGAGGAGAATGGCGGTCAGCCACCGGCCCTGATCGGAGACGGAAAGCATGGCGGCGCCGTCGGGACTTACCGCGAGACCCGACCAGCCGCCGAAATCTTCATCCGGCGATGCGATTTCGATACCGCCCGCCCAGACGAGTTTTCCGGTTCTGGTTTCGGTGCGGTCTTCCGGGTTCCAGAGCAGCGTGGATGTCGAGACTTCTATCGGTCTGGACGCGGCGGCCAGAGGGGAGGCCTCCGCACAGATCGCCGCAAGCAAGGCGCAGGCGGCCAAGATCCTTGTCACGCAATACCGGTTAGCCAATTCGATTACCCCTCTGTACCGGGCTTCTGGCCGCTCTTGTCTGGCGGGTATGCCGGTGCCGGGCATCATATCGGCGCATCTCGCGCTTACAAGTGCGCCGCGTTCTCGGGTACGCGCGCCGCGACACCCCAGGGAGAACGATCGAGGCCGAGCTTCGTTCGCCGCGTCCAGCGCGAAATCATCATGACGGAAACGGCGGCAAGTCCCGCCGCGAGACCGAGCCAGATGCCCACGCCTTCGAGTTTCAGCGGAAAGGCGAGAAGAACGCCGGAACTGAGACCGATGACCCAGTAGCCGACGCCCGCATAAATCATGGGCACGCGCGTGTCCTGCAATCCGCGCAGCATTCCGGCGCAGATCGATTGTGCGCCATCGAAGACCTGAAACAGGGCGGCAATCGCGAGGAAGGAAACGGCAAGCGCGATGACGTTCGCGTTTTCGGGCACGCTCCGGTCGAGAAAAATGCCGATCAGCGCATGCGGGAAGAGCATCATCATGAGCGCCATCAAAGCCATGAAGGCGACGCCCATCACGAGAGGCGTCCAGCCCGCTCTCGTGATTGCCTCTGCGTCATCCGCGCCCAGCGCGCGGCCGACGCGCACGGTCACCGCTTGCGAGAAACCGAGCGGGACCATGAAGGAGACGGCTGCGATCTGCAGCGCGATCGAGTGAGCGGCGAGTGCCTCCGCGCCGAAGAGACCCATGAGAAGGACGGCGGCATTGAACACCATGACCTCGAATGCCAGCGTCATGCCGATCGGCAGGCCGAGGCGCCAGAGTTCACGGTAGCGCATCCAGTCCGCGCGCCAGAAGCGGCCGAAAATGGAGTAGCGGCGGAAACGCCGGTCAGAAACGACGATGAGTGCGAGTGCGCCGAACATGAAGATGCTCGTCAGCACGCTGCCGATACCCGCACCGGGCAGGCCGAGGGCAGGCATGCCGAGATGACCGAACATGAGGCACCAGTTGGCGAAGGCATTGAAGGGCACGGCCAGCGCGCCGATGACGAGCGCCCAGCGGGGCCGTTCGAGCGCCGAGATGAAGATGCGCAGAACGACATAGAGAAAGGCCGGAAAGAGCGCCCATTGGAGCGCGCGCGTGTAGGACGCGGCGGATGCCGCCAGCGCCGGGTCCTGACCGAGCAGAACGAGAATAGTCTCCGCGTTCCAGAGGAGCAGCCAGAACGGGATGCAGAGCGTTGCCGCCGCCCAGAAGGCCTGCCGCATGGTGCGCCGCACGTCGCGCACCGAATGGCGGCGGCGTCCGAGTTCGGCGGCCGCCATGGGCGCCGCGGCGGTGACGACGCCGATGCCGAAGATCATCATGGCGAAATAGAGGTTCGATCCGAGGGCACCGGCAGCGAGCGCCTCCGGCCCGATCCATCCCATCATGACGACGTCGGTCGCGTTGATCGCGATCTGCGCGAGGTTCGTTGCGATGAGCGGCCAGGCAAGCGCGATCGTCGCCTTTGCTTCGGCGATCCAGAGCGTCCGGACTGTTCCCTCGGTATCGGCGTGCATTGTTGGTGTCTTCTGGCGGCTGGAGAAAAGCCGCGCAGAATATTCTCCTCGCCGGGAAGCTCAAGCTTTCTTTCCGTTATTCCGCTGCCGGTTTCGTTGCTCTGAAGCGGGCGAGAAGAGGAAAGGGGAGATAGGCGAGGAATATCAGAAGCACCGCCGCGAGGAGCAAGCGTCCATCAGCGCCCTGCGCCGGCCGCCAGTCGCCGTGCGGTGCGCTGGGTTCGCCGCTTGCTCGTTTCGTCCTCGAAAAGCTCCGCAAGCTTTTCCGTCATCGCGCCGCCAAGCTGCTCGGCATCCACGATGGTGACGGCGCGGCGATAGTAGCGTGTGACATCGTGGCCGATGCCGATGGCGATCAGCTCGACCGGCGATTGCGTCTCGATCTGCTCGATCACGCTTCGCAGGTGCTTTTCGAGATAGTTGCCCGCGTTGACGGAGAGGGTCGAGTCGTCGACCGGGGCACCGTCGGAAATCACCATCAGGATGCGCCGCTGCTCGGGGCGGCCGAGCAGGCGGTTATGCGCCCAGATGAGCGCCTCGCCGTCGATGTTTTCCTTCAACAGGCCTTCGCGCATCATCAGGCCGAGATTGCGCCTCCCGCGCCGCCAGGGAGTGTCGGCTGCCTTGTAGATGATGTGCCTGAGATCGTTCAGGCGGCCCGGCTGGGCGGGTTTTCCGTCGGCAAGCCAGCGCTCCCGCGATTGGCCGCCCTTCCAGGCGCGGGTGGTGAAGCCGAGTATTTCGACCTTCACCGCGCAACGCTCCAGCGTGCGGGCCAGAATATCGGCGCACATGGCGGCGACCGTGATCGGGCGGCCGCGCATCGACCCTGAATTGTCGAGCAGCAGCGTCACAACCGTGTCGCGGAAATCCATGTCGTGCTCGACCTTGTAGGCGAGCGGCAGCGTCGGGTCGACGACCGCGCGGGTGAGGCGTGCCGCGTCGAGGATGCCTTCCTCGAGGTCGAACTCCCATGTGCGGTTCTGCTGGGCGAGCAGGCGGCGCTGCAGCTTGTTGGCGAGCCGCGAGACGACGCCCTGCATCTGCTGAAGCTGCTGATCGAGATACTGGCGCAGGCGCGTCAGTTCCTCGATGTCGCACAAGTCTTCCGCGGAGATGATTTCGTCGAATTGCGGCGTGAATATCTTGTACGAGGGCTGACGGTTGCGGTCGTCGCCCTGCTGGTTCGGGCGCCAAAGTTGGTTGCCGTCGCTCGTCTCGTCCGTGTCGCCATCCATCGGCACATCGTCCGACTCGACTTCGACGGTCTGCTCGTCGCCTTCCTCGCCTTCGCCCTCGGCATATTCGACCTGCTCGGCCGAAGAACCATCGGGCTGTTCGGCTTCGCCGGACTGGCTCTGGTCGGAGCTGTCCTCGCTATCGCCTTCCTGATCCTCCGCGTCCTCGGAGGACTGATCCGGCGCTTCGCCCAACTCGTCGCCCATGTCGAGATCGACGAGAATGTCGCGCGTTGCGCGCGCGAAGGCCGCCTGATCCTCGATCAGGTCCTGAAGACGGTCGAGGTCCGATCCCGCCTTTTCCTCGATCCAGGGGCGCCACTGGTCCACGAGCTTCTGTGCGGAGGGCGGCGGGGCTTCGCCCGTCAGCTTTTCGCGCACGACCATGGCCACGGCTTCAGAGAGCGGGGCCTCATCGCGGGAAGTGATCCGGTCGTAGCCGCGCGCGGCGCAGCGCTGTTCAAGCGCGGCGGCGAGGTTTCTCGCCATGCCGGCCATCTGGTTCGCGCCGATCGCCTCGCAGCGCGCCTGTTCGACAGCGTCGAAAACGGCAAGCGCATTGCCGCCTTCGGGCTGGAGGTGCGCGTTCACCTTTTCGTCGTGATGGGCGAGGCGAAGGGCATAGGCGTCCGATACGCCGCGCACCTGCGCCACTTCCTCGGGCGGCAGGTTGCGGCTCGGCATGGGCAGGCGCGCGCGCAGGCCCCGAAGGCCCGGCGCTTCCGTGCCGAAAGTGACGTTGAGCTCCGGCTGCTCCGCAATGGTGCGCATCGTCATGCTGAGCGCACGCTTGAACGGTTCGACCGGGCTTTCCTTTGAACTCATGATGCCGTCAGTTCTTTGCTCGCCGGTTCCGGATATTATCCCCTCCGCCGATGGCGGAGGGGAACAGGGCTTGCCGT
Source organism: Parvibaculum sp. (assembly GCF_045863935.1). Lineage (GTDB taxonomy): Bacteria > Pseudomonadota > Alphaproteobacteria > Parvibaculales > Parvibaculaceae > Parvibaculum. Next base: position 34,231 of record NZ_BTVP01000014.1, read on the forward strand.
CAGGCGACCTTGATGTTCGCCGCGGAGTCGGGAAGATCCTGACCGAAGCAGCGCTGGTAGAACTCCGCGACCGTCGCGCGTTCCAGCTCGTCGCATTTGTTGAGGAAGGTGACGCGGAAGGCGAAGCCGACATCGCCGCCGAAGATGCGCGCGTTTTCGGCCCAGGTGAGCACGGTGCGCGGGCTCATCACGGTCGAGATGTCGCCATTGATGAAGGCCGAACGCGAAAGGTCGGCGACGCGCACCATGGCGGAGATCTGCTTGCGGCCTTCCTCGGTGTCATAGCTCTTCAGCTTGGAGAGCATGATGTTCACTTCTTCGGCATGCGGCAGATAGTTCAGCGTGGTCACGATGTTCCAGCGGTCCATCTGGCCCTGGTTGATCTGCTGCGTGCCGTGATAGAGGCCCGACGTGTCGCCAAGGCCGACCGTGTTCGCCGTGGCGAAGAGGCGGAACGCCGGGTGCGGACGGATGACGCGGTTCTGGTCGAGCAGCGTCAGCTTGCCCGATGCTTCGAGCACGCGCTGGATCACGAACATGACGTCCGGGCGGCCGGCGTCGTATTCGTCGAAGACGAGCGCGACGGGGTGCTGCAGCGCCCAGGGAAGGATGCCTTCGCGGAATTCGGTGATCTGCTTGCCTTCTTTCAGCACGATCGCGTCCTTGCCGACAAGGTCGATGCGGCTGATGTGGCTGTCGAGATTGATGCGGACGCAGGGCCAGTTGAGGCGCGCCGCTACCTGCTCGATATGCGTGGACTTGCCGGTGCCGTGATAGCCCTGGACGATGACGCGGCGGTTGAAGGCAAAGCCCGCCAGCAGCGCGATCGTCGTGTCCTTGTCGAACAGGTAATCGGGATCGAAATCGGGCACGTACTCGTTCGGCTCCGAAAACGCCGGTACTTCCATGTCGATGTCGATCTTGAACACTTCCCGGGCGGAGACCTTCTTGTCCGGGAGATTTTCCGACATGCCGTTTCTCGCTTCGAAGCTCATCTTTGTCCTACTTCCGTGCCCTGGATATACAGGCCGGCTTTGATGGCCGGGTACTCAATCAAAAATGCGGCGCGCGCGCCCTCGGGCCGCGTACCGCCCGGACCGGCGGTTCTTCCGGACCTGCCTTCGCCGCTCCCGCCTATGAGCAGAAGCCGCTTTTGCGGAGGTAATCGTAGGCCTGGATGACCTTGCGCAGACGCTCCTCGGCAGACCTGTCCCCGCCATTGGCGTCCGGGTGGTGCCTTTTTACCAGTTCCTTATACCGTGCCTTGATCTCGTTCAAGGACGCGGTCGCGGGCAGGTCCAGCGTGTCCAGCGCCTGTTGCTCCAAAGCCCGCGGCTTCCGCCGCGTTTCCTGCCGTTCATGGGCATCCGGCCCGACCGTTTCGTCAAAAAAGCCAAACGTATCGCGAAAAGGCGACTCCCGCCGGAACCTTGCCGCGAAAGGCGAGCCGAAGGCCGCATTGGCCGCGTTGACGCCCAGATTCCAGGTCGGCCGGTGCCCGGTCAACGCCTCCCTCTGGAAGGCGGCGACATCGGCGTCGCTCATGCCCTTGAAGAAGTCGTAGTTCCGGTTGAACTCGCGAATGTGGTCCTCGCAGAACCAAATGTATTGCCCGTCGGCGGCGGCTCCATCGAGCGGGTGCTTCGAGCCGGGCTCGGCGCGCGGCGCGCGGAACGTGCCGGTCTCGCGGCAGCCGGCCCACTCGCAGCGCTTCGGCGGCTGTTCCCGCTTCATGCGCCGGACATGCGGGGGCTCTTCGACGCCGCGGCGTTTTCGGGGAGCGATCCGGATCGAATCGAAATATTTCGAGTTCAGCTTCACGGGCAAATTATGTGTTGGCGGCGGCGGCAAAACAAGGAAGCATGGCGCGCCTCGGGTTAACGATTAGCGTAACGGGTCGGTTCATGTCGGTCGCGGAGACCATACGCCGCAAGCTTGAAGCCGCGCTTCTGCCGGAGCGGCTGGAGATAGTGGACGAGTCCCACCTCCACAAGGGTCATGCCGGTCATCGGCCGGAAGGCGAAACGCATTTCCGGCTGACGGTCGTCTCTGCGGGCTTTGCGGGAAAGTCCCGCGTCGAGCGCCAGCGGCTCGTCACGGCCGCGCTCAAGGACGAGATGGGAGCGCCCATCCACGCTCTTTCCATGAAAACGCTGACGCCCGAGGAAGCAAAAGCTTCCTGATCAATTGCCGGCTCCTGCCTTCAACCCCCGCGCGGGCGTCACGCGAAGCTGCGCGATCTGGTTGCGATGGCGCCGCGTGATCTCGAAGCGGAAGCCGTGGAAAGTAAAGGCTTGTCCGACATCGGGAATGGTGCGCGCTTCGTGAATGACGAGACCGGCGATCGTCGTCGCCTCGTCGTCGGGCAGCGACCAGTCGAGCGCCCGGTTGAGGTCGCGAATCGGCACGGAACCGCTCACAACGATCGAGCCGTCCGGCTGCACGCGCAGGCCGGCGACTTCGATATCGTGTTCGTCGGAAATTTCGCCGACGATCTCCTCAAGAATGTCCTCAAGCGTGATCAGGCCCATCAACACGCCGTATTCGTCGACGACGAGCGCGAAGTGGGACCTCTGCTTGAGGAAGGCGTTGAGCTGGTCCTGCAGCGTCGTCGTGTCAGGCACGAACCAGGGTTTTGTCGCAACCGCCAGGATGTCCACCGCGTCGGGCTGCCAGTTCACGCCGGCCAGCGCCCGAAGCAGGTCCTTTGCATGCAGCACGCCGATGATGTTTTCCTGTTCGTCGCGCCAGAGTGGAATGCGCGTATGAGGGCTCGCCAGAACCTGCGAGACGATTTCGCTGTTTGTTTGCGCGGCATCGATCATCGCAATGTTCTTGCGATGAACCATGATGTCGCTGACTTCGAGATCCCGCAGGTCGAGAATGCCGCCCAGCATGTCCCGGTCGATCTTCACCACGCTGCCTTCATAGTGATGAAGGTTGATGGCGCCGCGCAGTTCCTCATGTGCCGAAAGAACCTGTGCCTGGTCGTCGACGTCGTATCCGAAAATGCGAAACGTGTTGCGCACGATGAACTGAACGGCAGCCGTCACCGGGCCGAACAGATAGATGATGAACCGCAAGGGCTGCACCACCGCAAGCGCAACGCGGTCCGTGTTCGTGATCGCGAATGTCTTCGGTGCGACCTCCGCGAAGACGAGAACGACGGCCGTCATCACCAGCGTTGCATAGACGACGCCGGCATCGCCGAAGAGGGCGAGGAAAAGGCTGGTCGCCAGGGCCGATGCCAGAATATTGACGAGGTTGTTGCCAAGCAGGATCGCGCCGATCAGCCTTTCGCGGTCCTCGGTCAGGTGCAGCACGCGTCGCGCGCGCTTGTTTCCCTCTTCGGCGAGACGATGCATGCGCGCGCGCGAGGCAGCCGTGAGCGCCGTTTCCGAGCCTGAGAAAAAGGCGGAAAAGAGCAGCAGCAACACGATGGCGGCGAGAATGACGCCGAGACCGAGCGAAACCATTTTACGCGGGCTCCCTCTCCCGCAGCAGGGCCCGAAGCTTGTCGGGGTCGACGTCGCGAGTGACGAAGGCATCGCCGATCCCGCGGACGAGGATGAAGGTGAGCTTGCCGTCGACGACTTTCTTGTCCTGTCCCATCAGCGCGATGAGCCCGTCCGCGTCCGGCAGCGTGCCCGGAATGTCGGCGAGCGAGCAGGGCAGTCCGGCACGGGCGAGGTGCTGGCGCACGCGCACCGCGTCCTGTCCCGGGCAGAGGCCGAGCCGCGCGGAAAGCTCGAACGCAAGCGCCATGCCCACGGCGACGCCTTCGCCATGCACGAGACGATCCGAGAAGCCGGTCGCAGCCTCGAGCGCATGTCCGAAAGTGTGGCCGAGATTGAGCAGCGCGCGCACGCCGCTTTCGCGTTCGTCGGCAGCGACGGTCGCAGCCTTCGCCTCGCAGCTCTTCACGATTGCCTGAATGCGCGTTTCGACGTCGCCTTCCTTCAGCCGGTCGAGATTGGCTTCCAGCCAGTCGAAGAAATCGCGGTCGCCGATCAGTCCGTATTTGACGACTTCGGCATAGCCCGCGAGGAACTCGCGCATCGGCAAGGTGGCGAGGGCGTCCGTATCGGCAAGCACGAGGCGCGGCTGGTGGAAGGCGCCTGCGAGGTTCTTCCCGTGCTTCGTGTTGATGCCGGTCTTGCCGCCGACGGAACTGTCCACCTGGGAAAGCAGCGTCGTCGGGATCTGCGCGAAATCGACGCCGCGCCGCAGGATTGACGCCGCAAAGCCGGTGAGGTCGCCGATCACGCCGCCGCCCAGCGCGATCACGAGGTTGCCGCGTTCGATCTCCTCGCCGAGCAGCCATTCGGTCAGCTTCTCAAGCTGGGCAAAGGATTTCGTGCTCTCGCCCGCGGGCAGGCGAATGGCGGAGTGGCGGATGCCTGCCGCGTCGAGGCTCTTTTCCAGCGTCGGCAGGTGAAGTCTTGCCACGGTCTCGTCGGTTACGATGGCGACGCGCTTGCGGCGGAGAAGCGGGGCGAGATGCGCGCCCGCGGCCGCGATGAGGCCCGGTCCGACGAAAATGTCGTAGGCCCGGTCACCGAGGTCGACCCTCACTTTTTTTGCACTGTCAGTCATTTATGGGCACCGGCATGAGCTTCGCCGGCGTGTTCCTCGCGGAACCGCTCCAGCTCTTCGACGACCTGCTCGACAACCGCATCATGCGGTCCTTCGAGGCTCTCGATCGTAATGTCTGCCCCGGCATAGACGGGGTAACGTTCATCCATCAGTCTCTTCATCGTTTCGCGGGGATCGCCCGACCGGAGCAGCGGCCGGTCGCCGCGCTTGCCGACACGTTTCATCAGCACGTCGAGATCGGCTTTCAGCCAGACGGAGATGCCGCGCGCCGCGATATTGGCACGGGTGAGCGGGTCCATGAAGGCGCCGCCTCCGGTTGCGAGCACACAAGGGCCTTCGCCCAGCAGCCTCGCGATCACGCGGCGTTCGCCGGCGCGAAAGGTGGGCTCGCCCCTTCGTTCGAAGATTTCGGGAATGGTCTCGCCGGCCGCCTTCTCTATTTCGGCATCCGTGTCCACAAATGCAAGATCGAGGCGGCGCGCCAGCCTGCGGCCGACCGTGGTCTTTCCGGCTCCCATCAGGCCGACAAGAACGATCGAGCGCTCGCCGAGCGGCACGGAGGAGAGCGCCTCGGTCTCGTCCTTGTCGTCGTCACTATTATCGTCGCTGGCGTTGCTCATTCCGCTCGTCCGGCCTCCGGCCTGTCGGCCATTGTGGCCGCCTTAACCTTGTTGGCCTAGTCTCCCGGTCTTCCGCCCGGAAGAAACCCCGAATCGTAAACGATCGTTAACGGGGTTGCAGCCGGTCAGGGCTGTAGATAAGGCCTTGCGAAGGCAGAGTCGCGCCCAAATTTCGCCGCAAGCGGGCCGTAAGGCTGGAGAACTGTCCCGGCGGCATGAACCCGAAGGCCGAGGCCTCGCGGTCCCGAGCCACAAGAAGGAAGAATCATGAGCCGTGCTACCAGCTTTCTCGTCCTCGCCGTCGTCCTCGTGGGCGCGGTGGTGGGCGGGCTGTTTTATCTGGACCAGGCCGTGAAGCCGCAGGCCCAGACAGTGGAGAAGGTTCTCCCGAATGACCAGTTCTCGCGTTAAGCCGACGGCGCGGCGGCCAATTGCCGCCGGGTTGGCGCTTATCGCCACCCTGTCGGTTCCGGGTGCTGCGGCGTTCGCCCAGGAGGCGAATGTGCTGCAGGCGCCTTCGGGTATGCAGCCCGCGCGGCCGGTCCCGCAATCGCTTGCCTCGCCACCTTCGGTAGCTGGAGAGACGGCGCCCGCGTCTGCCGCCGGGCCGCAGAGCATCGTTCCGCCCGGCTATGGCGCGACCACGCCTTCGTCCGCGATGCCCGATGCCGGACCTTCGCAGTTCTTCCCCGCGGGCCAGCAGGTCACCGAACCGAGCGTTCGCGTACTGAGCTCCATCCCGGGGCAGAGCGGCACGGGCATCGAAATGGGAACGCTTTCGGGCGTTGATGCCTCCACTGCCGGTCTCTTGAGCGCCCAGCAGGGCGGCTTCGGCGCGACGATGTGGCGCGGCGCATCGCGCGCGGATATCGACAGCTATATCGCCCGTCTTCCTGTGCCCTCGCGCTCACCGGTGATGACCGATCTCGCCCGCCGCCTTCTTCTCACGGGCGCACAGCCGCCCGAGGGAGCGGGAAATGCAGGCTCGCTTCTGGCGACGCGGCTCGACCTCCTGATTGCGGCCGGACATACGCAGGCAGCGCTCGACCTCGCGCAGGCGGCGGGCAAAGACAGGTCGCCGGGCGTTGCGGCGGGGCTTGCCCGCGCCGCGCTCGCGCAGGACAACGAGCGACTCGCTTGCGATGCGCTCAAGGACATTCCGCCGGGCAACGACCCGGCCCATGACGCGATGGCCGCCTTCGCGGTCAAGCTCAGCACCTATTGCCAGATCGCGGCGGGCAACCGCGAGATTGCGAGCCTCACGCTCGATCTCGCGCGCGAGGAAGGGCTCGACGACCCGCTCTTCTACTCTCTTGCGAGCGAAGCGGCGGCGGGCATCGTCCTGCGTGCGCCGGAACCGAACGAGCTTGGCATCGTCGATGCCGCCTTCTACCGGCTTGCGAAGCGGGATCTGCCCGGCAATGCCGCCGCACTGGCCGCCCCGGCTCTTCTGCCCTCGCTTCTCGACGATCCTTCGATATCGGACGAAAGCAAGGTCGAGGCAGCGGAGCGGGCGGCGGCCTACGGTCTCATCGACGGGCGCGGTCTTGCCGCCTTCTACAAGAAGCCGAGTTTCACGCCGGAGCAGATGGCGGGGCTTTTCACTTCCGATATCCCCGAAACGTCGCCTCTCCGCCGCGCCATGATCTATCAGGCGATCGGGTCGGCGGTTGCGGCGGACGAGCGGATCCAGCTCTTCAAGCTTGCCTTTGCGACGGCGGAATCCGCCGGGCTCTACTATCCGACGGTGGAAGCGCTATATCCTGAACTTCAGGTGATGGAGCCGAACGAAGCGCTTCGGCCTCTTGCGCCAGCCGCGACACGTGCCTTCATTGCCATCGGCGAGCAGACGAAGGCGCAGAACTGGTTCGCCCTGATGACATCCGGCGGCCAGATGCTTGGCCGCGATGCGCGGGAATTGTCGGGCCTCATGCGCGTCGCCGGCGGATCGCCGGGCGCTTTCGACGGCAAGCAACTCTCGGCCGAGATCGTTGCCGATCTCAGGTCAGGCGTTAAGGCAACGCAGTTCTATGCCGCGAGCGAGGCGATGCTGCTGGACGCACTCGGGTTCCAGTTGGACCCGGCCGTATGGGATGCGCTGCTCGATGCGCGCGGTGCATTGACGGGAAAGGTTCCGGCCGAGGCCCTGCTCAATCAGTTGCAGGCGGCGGGAGCCAGGAACGCGTTAGGCGAAACCGTCCTGCTGGCGCTCGATGCGGTCGGGCAGACGGGCCCCGGTTCGGTTCATCCACGTGGTGTGTCGCAGGCGGTATCGAGCCTTCGGGCAGTCGGTCTTGAAAGCGAGGCGCGACGTCTCGCATTGGAAGCGCTGATGGCAAGAAGCGGTGCCGGGCGCGGTTGAGTAAAGGGTGAGTTACATGTCGAAAGAGTCTCAGGAGCGCGGACAACATCTCGAGGCATTTCTCGAAATGCTGAGTGCGGAGCGCGGCGCGGCCCGCAACACGCTCGATGCCTATGAACGCGACCTGAAAGACTTTACCGGCTTTCTTGCCGCTCGCGGCAAACCGGTGACAAGCGCCACCGCCAAGGACATCCGCGACTATCTCGAAGGGCTGTCGGAGCAGGGCCTTTCCGCTTCCACCGCCGCGCGCCGCCTTTCCGCCATTCGCCAGTTCCACGGCTTTCTGTTTGCCGATGGCGTTCGTTCCGACGACCCATGCGGATCGATCGAGGGTCCGCGCCGTGCGCGTCCCTTGCCGAAAACCTTGACCGTCGAGGAGGTCGATGCGCTTCTCGCCGCCGCGCAGCGCGCGGAGGACGGACGCACGCAGGAAGAGACGGTGCTCGCCTACAAGCGGGCACGGCTCGTCTGCCTGATGGAAGTTCTTTATGCGACGGGCCTTCGCGTTTCCGAGCTTGTCGGGTTGCCGCTGTCGGCGGTGCGGGGCGATGAGCGCTTCCTGGCCGTCAGCGGCAAGGGCGGGCGCGAACGGCTGGTGCCGCTGTCGGAAACGGCGCGCGCGGCCATCGATGCCTATCTGCCGCTTCGGTCCATGCGTCTCGGCGACCAGGTTTCCCCCTGGCTCTTCCCGTCGCGCGGCAGGCAGGGTCATCTCACGCGGCACCGTTTCGCTCAACTTCTCAAAGACCTTTCGGTGGCCGCCGGTCTCGACCAGTCGCGCGTCTCGCCGCACACGCTGCGCCATGCTTTCGCCAGTCACCTGCTTGCGAATGGTGCGGATCTGAGAGCCGTGCAGCAGATGCTCGGCCACGCCGATATCTCGACGACGCAGATCTACACCCATGTGCTCGACGAGCGGCTGAAGGAACTGGTGCAGACGCATCATCCGCTCGCCAGGAAGGGCAAAGCCTCCTAAGGCATTTCGATCCGCGTCAGCTTGTCCGGATTGCGGATCATGTAGAGCGTCGAGATGCGTCCGTCGCTCACACCGAAACTCAACGCCGAGTGCACGCCGTTTTCGTCCTGCATGACGAAGCCCGGCAGCCCGTTCACGGTTGCGGGCAGCGTGATGAAGTTTTGCGGGCGCTTCTTCAGGATACCCATGAAGAACCTTGTCACGTGGTCGGGCCCGAACAGCGGGTTCAGCGCCGCGATCGCCTTGCCGCCGCCATCCGAATAGAAGACGACATCCTCGCTCAGGCAATCGATCAGCGCTTGCGGATCGGCGCTGGCGATGGCGGCGCTGAAGGCATTGGCGAGACGCAGATGTTCGCGCGCGCTCGTGTCGAAACGCGGATGCGCGTCCTGCACGCGTTTGCGGGCACGGCTCACGGTCTGCCGGCAGGCGGCTTCCGACTTTCCGAGCAGGGCCGCGAGTTCGCCATAGTCGTAGTCAAACGCGTCGTGCAGCAGGAAAGCCGCGCGCTCTTCGGGCGCCAGGCGTTCGAGTACGTGAAGCAGCGCCATGGATATGTCGTCGGCGAGCGAAAGCCGTTCCTCGGGTGTCGGTTCCGTTTCGAGCGCGGCGGAGACGATCGGCTCGGGAAGCCATGACCCGATATAGGTCTCGCGGCGTGCGCGCGCGGCGCGCAACTGGTCTATGCCGAGCCGCGCGACGGTCGTCACCAGCCATGCTTCCGGATTGCGGATGGCGGAAACGTCCGACCCCCGCCAGCGGAACCAGGCTTCCTGCACGACGTCCTCGGCATCGCTTGCCGAACCGAGGATGCGGTAGGCGACCGCGAAGACGCGTGCGCGGTGGCGCTCGAAGACGGCGTCCACTTCTGTTGCTTCGCCTGCCGCACCGCTCATGCCGCTCTCGCCTCCCTTAGCGCTGCGTCGGTGGCCTTGCCCGCGACGACGACGCGCTGGCATGCCTGACCATATCCCATTGCGCGCTTCACTGTCGGGAAGACGCGGGTCGAGGCGATGGCCAAAGCGATCTCGGCGAGACCCGCCTTGCCCCAGCGCCGTTCGACGGCGCTTCGCAGGTCTTCCGACCTCGCATCGCGCGCGGACAGGTGCTTTGCAAATTCGAAGGCGAGTCTCGTTTCCTCGTCCATGGCGGCGAGGTTTTCCTCGACCGCCGCGCGGAGGATTTCCGGCCGGGCGCCGGCGACGAGTGACAGATTGATGACAGTCTGAAGACAGGGCCCGCAATCTTCTGCATGAACGGCCGCGATGCGCACCGCGCAGGCCGCGTCGAGCGGCAGCGCGCCGCGATGCCGGCTCATCGGCAGGAAAAGCGCAAAACGCCAGAAGCCTGCGGGCGATCCCGCATATAGATCGCGCATGAAGTCGGCGCTTTCGCCTGTCATGGCCTCCTGCTTGCGGATCAGACGGGCGATGATGTTTTTCAGCATAATTCTTCTCCCCTGCGTCAGGCGTTTAAACGGGCCGGCGCGCACCACCAGGTGAGCGCTGCGGAGACAAGCGGGGGCAGGAAGACACCGGGCAGGTCGATCAGGATGTGCTCGACAGGAAGCCGGGCGGCGGCGATGTCCCAGACGTGAAGGAGGGCGTGCAGGACGAGATAGAGCGTGACGGCGCCGAGAAGAGCCACGGCATGCACCGGCCAGCGGATGGCGGCAGCGCTCAGGGTGGCGAGCATCAGGTAGGCAACGCCGATATCCCTTACAAAGTGCGGATTGTAGGGGCCTGTGTTCGGCACGCCGTCGATCGACGCATACCAGCCGGCGGGGTCGGCGAGCATCCAGATCGCGTTGACGAGCCACACGAGGGCGAAGATGCCGAGCACGATGCGCTTTGCCGGGCGGTGAGGGGTGAGGGTGGCGGTGAGCTCTGTCATGGAACCTCCGGGCTCTTGATACGGTGTTTTCACAATCCCAGACGGTTCGGGTGCCCGGATTGTGACAGGCAGGCCGTGAGGCGCAGGATTCCGCCATTTACCTTCGGCTCCAGCGCCGGTTGACAAGGGCGCGGGGGCGGGCCAGTGTGCCGCGCACTTGCAAAAAGGCGGGTCCCCGAAAGGCCCGCTCGCCGGTTCCGCATATGCGGCCGGACAGGAGCTGCCGGAGCGCGATGCATACCTATCTCGATTTCGAGAAACCGATTGCGGAACTGGAAGGCAAAGTGCAGGAGCTGAAGCTCCTCGCACAGGACGATCCATCCGTCAGCATTGGCGACGAAGTGTCGAAGCTGGAGCAGAAGGCCGCCCAGCTTCTTCAGGAAACCTACGCCTCCCTCACGCCGTGGCAGAAAGTGCAGGTCGCGCGTCATCCGGCCCGGCCCCATTTCCTCGATTACATCGAACGTATGGTGGAGGATTTCACGCCGCTCGCGGGCGACCGCGTCTATGGCGAGGATTCGGCGATCGTCGGTGGACTCGGCCGGTTCCGTGGCCGCTCGGTCATGTTCATCGGTCATGAGAAGGGCTCGGACACGCAGAGCCGGCTCAAGCACAATTTCGGCATGGCGCGGCCCGAGGGATACCGCAAGGCGATCCGCCTGATGACGCTCGCGGAGCGCTTCGGCATTCCGGTCGTCACGCTTGCCGACACGTCGGGCGCCTATCCCGGCATGGAGAGCGAGGAGCGAAGCGTCGCCGAGGCGATCGCGCGCTCGACGGACCGTTGCCTCTCGCTCGGTGTGCCGCTCATTTCGGTCATCATCGGTGAAGGCATGTCGGGCGGCGCCATTGGCATCGCGTGTGGCAACCGCGTTCTCATGCTTGAGCATTCGATCTACAGCGTCATCTCGCCCGAAGGCGCTTCCTCCATCCTGTGGCGGAGTTCCGACAAGGCGAAGGACGCCGCCACGGCCATGAAGATCACGGCGCAGCATCTCCATGAGCTTGGCGTGATCGACCGCATCCTGCCCGAGCCCATCGGCGGCGCGCATCGCGAGCGCCACCAGATGATCAAGGAGACGGGCGACGCGATTGCCGAGGAACTGAAGGGGCTCGAGAAACTCGACGCCGACTCGATCAGGCGCCTCCGCCGCGAGAAGTTCCTGGCGATGGGCCGCATCGGCCTTTCCTGAACCATTCCGGAGCTAAATGCGTCCAGCCGGGATCTCCCGATTCACATTCCATTAAGCATGTCCTCCTAGAACGAAAGCGGTTGTCTCGTTTTCGTCCACCGAGGGGCTTTGCGCATGCTTGCCGAACCCGAAGTCCTGCAAACCGCGGGCGCGAAGCGGTTCTTCGGCTACTGGAACAACCTGCCCAAGGATGGGGTGGTTCCGGACCGGAGCGACTTCAGCCCGGCGGGCATCGCATCGCTGATGCCGGCGGTAACCTTGCTCGAAATCGTCTCGGAGGACCTCATCCTGCAGCGCCTTGCCGGGACGGCTATCTGCCGGGTCATGGGCTTCGATCCGACAGGCATGAACGCGCTCGATCTCATCTCGCCTGCAACGCGGCCGGACTATCTCGACCTCATTCACAAGCAGATATCGACGCCCTGCGGCCGCTGGAACATCCTGCGCAGCCGTCATGACAACATGGTCGACCGGGCGGAGGTGCTCACCTTGCCGATGCATCACCGCCTGTCGGGGCACTGGATGATCCTTTCCTACTTCGCCGCGCTTGACCCCGTTGCCTACGATCCAGGGCCATATGAAATCCTCGGTTACGAGGACACGCGCTGGATCGACATAGGTGCCGGCGTTCCGGACTGAGGCGCTCAAGCCCAGAAGAGCATGATGAGCGGCACGGCGATGATCGTCACCATCACCTCGAGTGGCAGGCCGAGCCGCCAGTAATCCGAAAACCTGTATCCGCCGGGGCCCATGACCAGCGTGTTCGACTGGTGGCCGATGGGCGTCAGGAAGGAACAGCTCGCGCCGATGGCGACGGTCATCAGGAAGGCGTCGGGGTTCACGTCCAGCGCCTGCGCCGTTGCAATGGAGATCGGTGCCATGATGAGCGCCGTAGCGGCGTTGTTTATAACATCCGTCAGAAGCATCGTGGCGACGAGAAGAAGGGTGACGATCGCCCACACCGGCAAAACCCCCGCCATACCGGCAATACTTTCTGCGACAAGAGCGTCGGCGCCGGTATTGCTGAGCGCCTGACCGACCGGGATCATCGCGCCGAGCAGCACGATCACCGGCCAGTCGACATGCTTGTAGAGGTCGCGGAGCGGCAGGATGCCGATGATGACATAAAGCAGGATCGCCGCGATGAAGGCGATGGCAAGGGGCAGCACGCCCGCCATCGAAAGCGCGATGGCGCCGGCGAAAATGGCAAAAGCCGTGCCGAGCCGTCGCGGTCCGCCAAGGCGCAGGCCGCGCTCGGGAAGCGGCAGAAGGCCGAGTTCGGCCGGCACTTTCGGATCCTGGCTCTCTCGTGTTTGCAGGAGCAGGACGTCGCCGGTCTGGAACCGGACATTGTGCAGCCGTCCGCCGATCGGCTCGCCCTGCCGCGCCACCGCAAAGAGCTGGAATTCCCCTTGGGCAAGCCGCGCCAGCGTGCGCGGCCCGAAGCCGATCAGCGGCGAATTCGGCGCGACGATCGCTTCCATGAGCTTGAGGGCGGAGCTCGTGATGTCCGACCGGATTTCACCTTCGGGGCCGACGAGTTCCAGTTCCTGCTTGCCCAGGAATTCGGTGAGATCGGTTGGATCGGCGCGCAGGATGAATATGTCTCCCGCTTCGATGGGTTGCCAGGGTTCGGGCTGGTAGAGCTGTCCGTCCGCGCGCACGCGCGCGGCGATGGCGATGTCCTCGCCGGCCGCCGTCTTCATATGCGCGACGCGCTTTCCTGTGAGCGGGCTCTTCGATTTCACGCGCACTTCGACGACATATTCCTCAAGCGTGAACATGTCCTCGGGCTGCACACCGCCCTTGCGTTCGCTCGGAATGAGCCGCCACGCGCCGAGGGCGATGAAGAGAATGCCGCCCACAGCGACCGGAAGGCCCACCCAGGCGAAGTCGAACATGTGGAAGGCTTCGTTCGAATAGGAACTGCGGAAGCTCGCGATGATGATGTTTGGCGGCGTGCCGATAAGCGTGATCATGCCGCCGAGCATCGAGCCGAAAGCGAGCGGCATCAGCAAAATGGCGGGAGGGCGCCCGCGCTCGGCAGCCGTTGCAAGCGCGACAGGCAGCATGATCGCGAGGGCGCCAACGTTGTTCATGAATGACGAGGCGAGCGCGACGACACCGGTGAGGATGGCGATGTGACCGGTCGTGGTCTTCGTCAGCGGCACGATCCGCTGCACGACGACCTCGACGAGGCCGGAGGTGCGCAGCGCTTCCGATACGACAAGCACGGCGGCGACGGTCACGACGGCGGGATGTCCGAAGCCCGAGAGCAGTTCCGCTGGCTCGGCAAGTCCCGCAAGAGCGACGGCGACAAGCGCGATCAGCGCCACGATGTCATGCCGCAGCTTGCCGGACGCAAAAAGGGCAAGCGCAAGAAAGAGTATGCCGAATGCAAGGCCCTGCTCGAGGGTCATGTGACGGCGCTTCCTTTCACAACCCCCATTTCGCGAAAAGCATCGCGCACATCGTCGGCGAAGAGTTCGGGTTCTTCCATCGCCGCAAAGTGGCCGCCGCGCTTCATCTGGCGCCAGCGTGCGATGTTGTAGCTGCGCTCCGCCCAGGAGCGCGGTGTGTCCGGCAGCACATCGATCGGATATTCGGAATAGGCAGTCGGCACCGTCACCTTCTCGCCTGGACGGAGGAGGGCGGTGCCTTCGGCGGGGCCAGCCTTGTAGAGCGTGTTCGCCGAGTTGATCGTGCCGGTGAACCAGTAGATCGAGAACTGCGTGAGGATGAGGTCGAAGGGAAAGCGCGCCATCATGCCGTCCATCGTGTCCGTCTTGCCGGTGTCGCCGAGGCGGTAGTATTTGTCCGCGAGCCAGCCCGCGAGACCGGCGGGGCTGTCCATCAGGCCGAAGGCGAGCGCCATCGGTTTCGTCGACTGGATCGAGCGGTAACCTTCTTCCTGCCGCCACCATTTCTGCATCGTGGCAATCCAGTGGCCTTCTTCCTCGGTCACCGGCGGCTGGCTCTCGTGCTTCAGTGCCGGACGCAGCGGCAGCATGGTCAGATGAATGCCCATGAGGCTTTCGGGATACTGGAGCGCGAGGCGCGAGGTGACGAAGCTCCCCCAGTCGCCCGCCTGCGCCGCATACCGGTCATAGCCAAGCACCTCGGTCATCAGCCGGTGCCAGAGATCGGCAATCGCCGCCGGACCGATCGGCTTGCGAGGCAGCGAGGAGAAGCCATAGCCGACAAGCGAAGGAACGATGACGTCGAAGGCGGGGCCTTCGCGGCCGTATTTCTCCGGATGCGCCAGCGGATCGACCACATCCAGAAATTCGCGGAAGGTCGATGGCCAGCCATGCGTCAGGATCAGCGGCACGGGATTGTCGCCCGTGCCGCGCTCATAGATGAAGTGAATGGTGTGGTCTTCCGCGTCGTCGTCGGTCAGCGTCGCGCGATATTGCGGGAAGCGGTTGAGGCCGTCTTCCGCCGCGCGCCAGTCGAAATCGTCGCGCCAGTATTCGATCAGCCGCTCCATGTAAGGAAGGCTGGTGCCATATTCCCAGGTCTCGTTGCCCGCCGGTTCGTTCGGAAAGCGCGTGCGCTGGAGCCTGCGTTTCAGATCCTCGATTTCCGCCTCCGATATATGGATGGAGAACGGGTCGGCGGGCACGATGCGATGGGTCATGGGACTTCTCAGCCTTTGATTTTCTTCACGAAGCTCATCACTTCATCAGCAAAAAGGCGGCCGGTCTCCCAGGCGGCGAAATGGCCGCCGCGTTCGAGCTCGGACCAGTGGACGATGTTGAAGCCCTTCTCCATGTAGCTGCGCGGTCCGATGCAATAGGCCTGCGCTTCCTGAGGAAACTTCGCCATGCCGGTCGGCACGTTCACCTTCGTTCCGGGAGCCATGCTGGTGCCGCCTTCCTCCATCATGCCGCGATAGAACCAGATGGCTGTGTTGAAGCTGCGGGTCACGAGATAGATCATGATGCCGGTCAGCATGGCGTCCTTGGAGAACGCATTTTCCAGATGACCCGGCGTTTCGCCATTTCGGCGGTCGGACCACGAATGGAACTTCTCGACGATCCAGGCGGCCGCGCCCACGGGACTGTCCATCATCGCATAGGAAAGGGTCTGCGGCTTCGTCATCTGAATCTGCAGGTAAGCCCCGTCGAAAGCGAAGGCGGCGCCGGCCGCGTTGGTCCATGCCACTTCTTCCTCCGTCTCGGGAAGGACGGGCGGGCGCAACCCGTTCATGTTGACGTGGATCGCCTTGCAGCCGCCCTTCTTGTCCACGCCGTGCTCATAACCGAGCCAGCCGGTGACGACGGATCCCCAGTCGCCGCCTTGCGCGATATAGGTCTCATAGCCGAGCACCTCCCGCATTAACTTGTCCCACAGCGCTGCGGTTCCACGAGGGCCCATCGGTTTTTTAGGCTTGCCCGAAAATCCGTAGCCGGGCAGCGAGGGGATGACGAGGTTCACGCCGTCTTCCGCCTTGCCGCCGAACTTCTCCGGATGGGCCAGAGGCTCGATCGCCTCGTAGAATTCAAAGACCGAACCCGGCCAGCCATGGGTGAGCAGCAGCGTTTCCGGGTTGGCGCCCGAGCCTTTGACGTGGATGAAATGGACCTTGAGCCCGTCCACTTCCGCGTGGAACTGCGGGAAGGCGTTGAGCTTCTTCTCCGCCGCGCGCCAGTCGAACTTCTCCGTCCAGTAGGTGCAAAGTTCACGCATGTATTCCATGTCGGTGCCATAGGCCCAGCGGTCGCCGCCCGGCGCGATCTCCGGCATTTCGTGCCACTCATAGGCGCGCACCTTTGCCATGATGGCGTCGAGCTTTGCTTGCGGAATATCGATGGTGAAGGGGGTCGGGCTCTTCGCGGTCATTTCGGCCTCGCTGGTTCGTTTTGCTGTTCTTTGTTGCGGGGGATTATGGCAGCGCGGGGCGCTGCCGCAAGCGGGCGACATTGCGGGCGGAACAAACCGCCACTAGAGTTGCCTGAGCAAAGAACACGAAAAACGAGGGGAGAGGGAATGGCCGAAGCTACAATGGCCAAGGGGGCGGCGCCTGCCAGGCTGTCATCCGGGTATCGGCGCTATGCGCTGATGGTACTGGTGCTCGGCTATACGTCGAGCCATGTCGACCGCAATATCATGGGCATCCTGATGGAGCCCATAAAGGCGGACCTTCATCTCTCGGACACACAGCTCGGCTTTCTGTCGGGCATTGCCTTCGCAATCTTCTATGCGACCCTCGGTATTCCGATTGCGTTGGTCGCCGACCGCGGCAACCGCCGCAACATCATCGCCTGGGCCATCGCGATCTGGAGCGGCATGACCGCGGTTTGCGGTCTCGCCGGGAATTTCTGGCAGCTTGCACTCGCGCGCATCGGCGTCGGTGTCGGCGAGGCAGGGTCCAGCCCTCCTTCCCATTCGATGATTGCCGACATGTACGCGCCGAACGAACGCGCGAGCGCCATGGCGATCTATTCGCTTGGCGTCTATTTCGGCGTGATGGTCGGCTTTCTCGTCGGCGGCTGGGTTGCGGTCTGGTACGGCTGGCGCGCGGCCTTCTTCGTCGTCGGCGTGCCGGGCCTCCTTCTCGCGCTTCTCGTCCGCTTCACGCTGGTGGAGCCCGAACGCGGCGGTGCGGACGGTATGGCGCCGGAGAAATCCGACAAGCCGCTCAATTTCCGCACCGGCCGGGTGATCGTGAAGGAAGGGTTCCAACATCTCTGGCGCACGGCTGCGGCGCGTCATGTCGTTTGCGGCGTCACCATCACGTCCTTCGTCGGTTATGGCGGCGTCATGTGGGGCCCGGCCTACCTCATCCGCACGCATGGTATGTCGATCGGCGAAGTGTCGAGCTATCTCGCGCTGATGGTCGGTATCGTGGGCGGCCTTGGCGCCTATATCGGCGGGCGTCTGACGGATCGTCTCGCCGCGAAGGATGTGCGCTGGAACACCTGGGTCGTCGCCTGGGCGAAACTCGCGGTGGTGCCTTTCATCGTCGCCTTCTACCTCACCGACAACTGGCCGGTCTTCCATATCGGCAGCCACGGCGTTTCGATCCTCTGGGTTCTCTACATACCCATTTCGTTTCTGGGCGCCTTCTATCTGGGGCCTTCCTTTGCGATGATCCAGACGCTGACACCACCCGCGAAGCGCGCGCTCGCTTCGGCCATGATGCTCTTCATCCTCAACATCATCGGCCTCGGCTTCGGTCCGCAATTCGTCGGCATCCTGTCGGATTTCTTCAATCACTCGATGGGCATGGGCAATCAGTCGTTGCGCTGGGCGCTGTTCGGCACCTCGTTGCTGAACTTCTGGGCGGCGGCGCATTACTTCCTTGCCGGCCATCACCTGAAGAAGGCGTCGTCGGAAACCAGACGCGCCTGATCTGTCCGAAGCGCAAAAGAAAAGAGCCGCACTTTTCAGTGCGGCTCTTTTTTGTCCGGGTGCGGCGTTCAGAGCGCGCCGTGGCAGTGCTTGTATTTCTTGCCGGAACCGCAGGGGCAGGGTGCGTTGCGCTGTGTCTTGCCCCAGGTGCGCGGATCGTTCGGGTCGGCCGTGACGCCCGGATCGTTCCGCACGGTGCGGAGCGCCGTGTCGCCATCGGAGAGCTCGTCGTCGCCGGTCAGCGGATCGGTGTGATGCGCGTGCATTTCGGGAAGCGGCTCGTTCTCGATCTTCGGTACCTGTTCTTCCGTCACGAACTGCGCGACGGAAAGCTGGCGCGTCACATCCTCGCGCAGCCGCGAGAGCAGGCTTTCGAAAAGTTCGAAGGCCTCCGATTTGTATTCGTTCAGCGGGTCGCGCTGCGCGTAGCCTCTGAGGCCGACAGCCTGGCGCAGATGGTCGAGCATCATCAGGTGCTCGCGCCAGTGATGGTCGAGCGTCTGCAGCAGCACGGCCTTTTCCACCTGCCGCATGAGGTTCGGGCCGACCTGCGCCGCCTTCGCGGCCATCAACCGGTCGGAGGCCGCATTGATGCGCTCGCGGATTTCCTCGTCCGCAATGCCTTCTTCTTCGGCCCATTCCTCCACCGGCAGGTCGAGGTCGAGCGTCTTCTTCGCGTCTTCCTTCAGCCCGGCGAGATTCCACTGCTCGGCATAGGCCTTTTCGGGCACATGCAGCGCCACCAGGTCGTCGATCACCTGGCGGCGCATGTCGTCCACCGTGTCCGACACATCGTCGGCGCGCATGAGTTCGATGCGCTGCTCGAAGATCGCGCGGCGCTGATCGTTCATCACATTGTCGAACTTCAGCAGGTTCTTGCGGATGTCGAAGTTGCGCGCCTCGACCTTCTGCTGCGCCTTTTCGAGCGCCTTGTTGATCCAGGGATGGACGATCGCCTCGCCCTCCTGAAGACCGAGCTTCTGCAGCATGCCGTCCATGCGGTCGGTGCCGAAGATGCGCATGAGGTCGTCTTCGAGAGACAGGTAGAACTTGGAGCGGCCGGGGTCGCCCTGACGGCCCGAGCGGCCGCGGAGCTGGTTGTCGATGCGACGGCTTTCGTGGCGTTCGGTGCCGATCACGTAGAGACCGCCCGCCTCGAGGGCGAGGCGCTTCTTCTCCTCGATGTCGGCGCGCACTTCTTCCGTCTTGCGTGCGCGCGCGGCGTCGTCTTCGATGCCGGCCGTTTCGTCGGCAAGCCGCATGTCGAGATTGCCGCCCAGCTGAATGTCGGTGCCGCGGCCGGCCATGTTGGTCGCAATCGTGACCGCGCCCGGCACACCTGCCTGCGCCACGATATGGGCTTCCTGTTCGTGGTAGCGGGCGTTCAGGACCTTGTGCTTGACCTTCTTCTTCTTCAGAAGCTCGGACAGCGTCTCCGATTTCTCGATCGAGGTGGTGCCGACGAGAACGGGCTGGCCACGCGTCGCGCAGTCCTCGATCTCGTCGATCATGGCCGCATATTTTTCACGCGTCGTGCGATAGACCTCGTCGTCCTCGTCCACTCGGGCGATCGGCTTGTTCGTTGGAATATCGATGACTTCGAGACCGTAGATATCGGCGAATTCCGACGCTTCCGTCATTGCCGTGCCGGTCATGCCCGACAGCTTGTCATACATGCGGAAGTAGTTCTGGAAGGTGATCGAGGCGAGCGTCTGGTTTTCCGGCTGGATCGGCACGCGCTCCTTGGCTTCGAGCGCCTGGTGCAGCCCGTCGGAATAGCGCCGGCCTTCCATCATGCGGCCGGTGAACTCGTCGATGATGACGACCTTGCCCGCCTTGACGATGTAGTCCTTGTCCTTCTGGAACATCTTGTGCGCGCGCAGCGCGTTGTTCACGTGGTGAACGATCGAGATGTTCTCGATATCGTAGAGACTGCCTTCGAGAAGGATGCCGCGCTCCCTGAGAACGCTTTCGATGCGCTCGTTGCCCTCTTCGGTGAGGTTCACCGTGCGCTGCTTCTCGTCGAGTTCGTAGTCCTCGTCGCCGATCAGCGGGATCACTTCGTCGATGGAGAGATAGAGATCGGATTTGTCGTCGAGCGGGCCGGAAATGATGAGCGGCGTGCGCGCCTCGTCGACGAGGATCGAGTCGACTTCGTCGACGATGGCAAACGTATGGTCGCGCTGCACCATCGAGGCGAGCTGGTACTTCATGTTGTCGCGCAGATAGTCGAAGCCGTACTCGTTGTTCGTGCCGTAGGTGATGTCGGCGGCATAGGCTTCGCGGCGCTGGTCGTCGTTGAGGCCGTGCAGGATCGCGCCGACTTCGAGGCCGAGGAAGCGGTGGACCTGACCCATCCATTCGGCGTCGCGCTTGGCGAGATAGTCGTTCACGGTGACGATGTGGACGCCTTTGCCGGGCAGCGCGTTCAGATAGGCGGCGAGCGTCGAAACGAGCGTCTTGCCTTCGCCGGTCTTCATTTCGGCGATGTTGCCGTCATGGAGAACCATGCCGCCGATAAGCTGCACGTCGTAGTGGCGCTGGCCGAGCGTGCGCTTTGCGGCCTCGCGCACGGTGGCGAAGGCCTCGGGGAGGAGTTCGTCGAGCGTCGCGCCGTCCGCGAGACGGGCGCGGAATTCGGCCGTCCTCGCCTTCAGAGCGTCGTCGCTCAGGGCAGCGGTCTCCGCTTCGAGCGCATTGATCGCTTCGACGCGGGCTCTGTAAGCCTTGATCCTTCGGTCGTTGGAAGAGCCGAAAAGACGCTTGGCGAGGGCGCCCAAGCTTGCCATCAGGTCAAATTCCTCTTGCGGTGCGCTCCCGATGTAAGGGCGCGCCCCTGCCTTGTCAATCGAACGCGGGGTGGCGGCAATCCCGGCGGAACCCCCCTGATTTGCTTTTGCGCGCTCCCTATAGGCGTTGCGTGTGGCGCTTGTGTGACCGGGGCGCCCGGACCATGATGGCCGACCCAAATTCGGCCCGTTTTGATCGCTCCCTGCTTTTGTGAGGCCGAAGAGGCCGTTTGTCCCGTTAAGGAAGGTTCATCCCATGCCCGTCTTCCGTCTGCCCGCCGTCCTGGCGTTCCTCGCGGCCGTCCTTCCGGCTCTCGCAGGGACCTCGCCCACCCTTGCACAGGAGGCCGATCCCGCCGGCGAGGTGGTCGCGACTGTGGACGGCACGCCGATCCGTTATTCGGACCTCGCCATGGCGGATGAGGAGATGGGGGCGGCGCTGGCGCAGCTCGAGCCGCAGATCCGCTTTCAGTATCTCCTTGGCATGCTGATCGATCGCCGCGTCGTTGCGATGGAGGCGAGGGAGAAGCATGTGGATGACGACCCCGCCGTGCAGCGGCGGCAGGAATATTACGGCGAGAAGGCGCTGCGCGACGTCTATTGGGTCCAGCTCATGCAGGACAAGGTGACCGACGAGGCGATCAAGGCCTACTACGAGAAGAACATCGCGAACGCGCCCGCGGAGCGCGAAGCCCATGCCCGCCACATTATTGCCGAGAGCGAGCAACAGGCGGCGAAGATCGCTGCCGAGATAAAAGGCGGCAAGAGCTTCGAGGCGGCGGCGGTCGAGTATTCGCGCGATCCCGGCTCGCCCGACGATGGCGATCTCGGCTGGTTCCCCCGCGAGGAGATGGTGCCGGAAATCTCGGACGCGGTCTTCTCGATGAAGCCCGGCGATGTGTCCGGCCCCGTCCAGACGCAGTTCGGCTGGCATGTCATTCAGCTTGTCGAGTTCCGCGACCTGCCCAAGCCCACGATCGAGGAAGCGCATGACGAGATCGTGCGGAAAATTGCGCGCGACGAGGGGCAAAAGCTCATGGAGAAATTGCGCTCCGGTGCGAAGATCGAGATTATCGGCGCCGAATCGGCCGCACCTTCTTCCGGACGCCCGCAGCTCGTGCCGCCGGCGGAGGAATGACCCGGCCGGCGTGAGGGCATAAGCAGGCGTTTAGCAGGCGGAGCGGTGAATGACGGCCAAGAAGACCACGCGGGCGGGCACCAAAACCTCGGTGAAGCCGAAGCGCAAGACGAGCGGCAAGGCAAAAGCGAAGCCTCATAGCAAGGCAAAGCTCTCGCGCGCCCAGCGCAAGGTGGCAAAGCCGAAGCCGGCTGTGCGCGCCAAGGCGAAAGTGGCCGGCAAGCCAGTGAAAAAGGCGCCGCGCAAGCCGGTGAAAAAGGCAGCGGTCAAGGTTTCGCCGCTCGCGCCCAGGACCTTTGCAAAGCTACCGCCGATCGAAGGCGTGCTGCTCGGCACCACGGCGGCGGGGATCAAGTACAAGGGCCGCACGGACCTTCTTGTCGCGAAGATGGTGGAAGGCACGCAGGCCGCGGGTGTCTTCACGACCTCGAAGACAGCGTCCGCTCCCGTCGAGTGGTGCAAGTCGAGCCTCGCGGATGGTGGCGAAGGCCGCATGCTCGTCGTCAATTCCGGCAATTCCAACGCCTTCACCGGCAAGGCGGGCGTCGCGACCGTGAAGGCGACCGCCGCCGCCGCCGCGCAGGCGGGCGGCTGCCGCCAGAAGGATGTCTTCATCGCGTCCACGGGCGTCATCGGCCAGCCGATGGACGCCGGACCCGTGGTCGCGGGGATCGATACCGCGCTTTCAGGTGCCGCCGCCGGCAACTGGGACGACGCCGCCCGCGCCATCATGACCACCGACACCTATCCGAAGCTTGCAACGCGCAAGGTCAAGGTGGGTGGCGCCGAGGTCACGATCAACGGCATCGCCAAGGGCTCCGGCATGATCGCGCCGGACCTTGCGACCATGCTCGTCTTCATCTTCACCGATGCGGCGATCCCGGCGAAAATCCTGCAGACGCTGCTTCTTCTCGGCGTGCGCGACAGCTTCAACGCGATCACGGTCGACAGCGACACCTCGACCTCCGACACCGTGCTCGTCTTTGCGACCGGTGCGGCCATGAAGGACGAGACGCCGATCGTGAGGGCAGGCGATCCGAGGCTTCGCGATTTCCGCGCCGCGCTCGACGATCTCATGCTCGATCTCGCACATCAGGTGGTGCGGGACGGTGAGGGCGCGACGAAATTCATCCGCATCGCCGTTTCCGGCGCGCAGAGCCATCAGGCGGCGCGGCGCATCGGCATGGCGATCGCGAACTCGCCGCTCGTCAAGACGGCGGTTGCGGGCGAGGACGCAAATTGGGGCCGCGTCGTCATGGCGGTCGGCAAGTCGGGCGAGGCGGCGGACCGGGACAAGCTCGCGATCCGCATGGGCGGCGTCGATGTGGCGAAGAACGGCATGGCCGTTCCCGGCTACGACGAAACGCCCGTCGCGAAACATATGAAGGGCTCGGATATCGACATTGAGGTCGATGTCGGTGTCGGCAAGTCCTCCGCCACGGTCTGGACCTGCGACCTCACCTATGACTACATCCGCATCAATGCGGATTACCGCAGTTGAGCGCGTTTCCCTTTCCTTAACCACGTCCGCACAAGGCGCGGTTTCGGGGCCCGGTTTCCACCCGCTCTTAACCTTGAGATTTCACCATGACCGATAAGCGCGAAGGCGAACCGGGAGAGCCCAAACGGCTTGTCCTTGTCGCGGCCTGCGCGCTTGTCGATGCGGATGGGCGGGTTCTTCTCGCCCGCCGCCCCGAGGGCAAGCCGATGGCGGGTCTCTGGGAGTTTCCGGGCGGAAAGGTCGAACCGGGCGAAGTGCCCGAAGCCTGCCTCATCCGGGAACTGAAAGAAGAACTCGGTATCGACGTCGCGAAGGCCTGTCTTGCGCCACTGACCTTCGCGAGCCACGACTACGAGGACTTTCACCTCCTCATGCCGGTCTTTGTGTGCCGGCGCTGGGAGGGGCAGGTTCGTGCCCTCGAGGGGCAGGCGTTGATATGGGTACCTCCGGCGAGACTCCGGGAGTATCCGATGCCGCCTGCGGATGAGCCGCTGGTGGCCGTGTTGCGGGACCTGCTTTGAAATGAAGCGGCGCCCCGGGGGTGAAGGGGTGTGGCGATGGTGACGTATCTGGAATTCTGGCGTTCCTTCCGTGACGACGAGAACGGCGCCACGGCCATGGAATACGGTCTCATACTTGCCGGCATCGGCGTTGCCGTTCTCGTCGCTGTCGGCACGGTCGGCGACAGCGTCTCCAGCCTGTTCTCCGACACGATCGCGCCGGCGCTCGAATAGGCGTCAGCGCGGCGTCTTGTCCCCCGCGTTCCGCTCCACGGTGCCGAGCGCATCCGCGAGCCGCGTTTCGGCGCTGCCCGGCGCGAGCGGTTTCTGCTGGCTTTCATGTGGCGCCCAGCCGGTGACGACGACGATGTCGAAGGTCGCGGGCACGCGGCCATCCGGCAATCCGAACTTCTCCCGATAGATTTCCGCCGCCCGCATCAGCGTGCCGCGCCGGAGCGGAATGCGCCGCCGTTCGGCCAGCGCATTCGTCTCACCCATGCCCCGAAGCTCGGCCATCAGCCTGAGCGGATCGGCATAGCGCACCGTCACGCGGTCCGTATCGGCGACCGGCAGCGCGAACCCCGCCCGTTGCAGCAGTCCGCCCATGTCACGCAAATCCGCGAAGGGCGAGATGCGCGGGCTCAGTCCGCCCTCGCATTCGATCTCGGCTTCCGTCATCGACTGACGCAGTTCCGTCAGCGTTTCGCCGCCGAAGAGGGCGGCGACGAAGAGCCCGTCCGGCTTCAGCGCGCGGCGCACCTGGATCAGCGTGCCCGGCAGGTCGTTCACCCAGTGAAGCGAGAGGATGCTGGTCACGAGGTTGAGGCTCCGGTCGGCGAAGGGCAGCGCCTCCTCGTCGGCAACGATCCTCGGGCCTACCGCATGGGCGAGCATGGCGGCCGACAGATCGGTGGAAACAAGCGTGCCGATCTTGCCCGCCGGCAAGGCGGCCGCCGCCATCGCCTCGCGCAGTGCGCCCCGATGCGCGCCGATATCGGCGGCAAGCTCGAAGTCGCGGTTCACGCCCGCGATCCGCTCCACGATGTCTTCGCCCGCGCGGCGCACCAGAAAGTCATGTGCGGGGAAGCCTTCCGCCGCGCGGTCGCGGCGGCGGCGTAGCGTGGCGCGGTCGAAGACGCGCAGTCTGGGATCGGCTTGCGGCATGGCGCGCATATTGGGTGCAGCGGACAAGCTCCGCAAGGCCGCCTTCTCTCGTGCTAGTCTCGGCGCAGGGCATGAGGGTCGGATGACGGCATTCGGGACATGGATGGACAAGGTGAAGCTCGGGTTTTCGGGCTTTGCCGACGCCGTGCTTCCGCCGCTCTGTCTTTCCTGCGGCCGGGGGGTGGACGCTCATGGTACGCTTTGCGGCACCTGCTGGGGGCAGGTCGATTTCATCGAGCGGCCCTGGTGCGCGGTGACGGGCCTTCCCTTTGCCTATGAAGCGGGGGAGGGCGCGGTCAGCGCCGTCGCGCTCGCGCACCCGCCGCCCTATGCCCGCGCCCGCGCCGTCCTGCGCTACAGCGATGCGAGCGCCCGCCTCGTTCACCGTTTCAAATATGCGGACCGGATGGAGGCGGCGCCCGCCTTTGCGCGCTGGCTCCTTCGCGCCGGGGCCGACCTTCTCGATGGGGCGGACATGGTGGTGCCGGTGCCGCTCCACCGGCGGCGGCTCTTTTCGCGCCGGTTCAATCAGTCGGCGGAGCTTTCCCGCGCTGTGGCGCGCCTGTCGGGGATCGCTTACGAACCGGAGATTCTCGTGCGCACGAGGGCAACGCGGCCGCAAGTTGGCCTGTCCGGCGACCAGCGCCGCCGCAATGTCGCGCGCGCCTTTGCCGTCCGGGAAGGGGCCGAGGCGAGGCTCCAGGGCCGGAAAGTCGTGCTTGTCGACGACGTCATGACCACGGGCGCGACGGTCGAAGCCTGTTCGCGCGCGCTGCTCAAGGCGGGTGCCGCCGAAGTAACCGTCCTCTGCCTTGCCCGGGTTGTTCCGGCAGGGGGCGCCTCTATATAGTGTGGAGTTCCTATTTCACGGAGTACCGCTCATGGCGGATGTGACGATCTACACGACGATGATGTGTCCCTATTGCTACCGGGCAAAGGGTCTGCTCGAAAAGAAGGGCGTCTCCTTCACCGAAATCGATGTGGGCATGGATGCGGACAAGCGCCGGGAGATGATGAACCGGGCGCATGGTGGCCACACCGTTCCCCAGATTTTCATCGGCGAGACCCATGTCGGCGGCTGCGACGATCTCTATGCGCTCGAGGCCCAGGGCAAGCTCGACCCGATGCTCGCCGCCTGACACCCCATGAGCGCCGCTCCTCAAAGCTTCAAAGCCGCCTGCGTGCAGATGCGCAGCTCCTGCGACCTCGCGGAGAATATCGCGGCGGCGCGGGCGCTCGTTTTCGAAGCGGCGGACAAGGGCGCGGACTTCGTCATGACGCCGGAGATGACGTCTCTCCTCGTCTCGAACTCGGCCGAGCTCTTCGCCAAGGTGCGCGACGAAGCGGATGATGAGGCGCTTGCCGCCTTCCGCGGGCTTGCGAAGGAAAAGGCGATCTGGCTTCTCGCCGGATCGTTGCCGATCCGTCTTTCGGACGAGAAGGTCGCGAACCGCTCCTTCCTGATTTCGCCGGAAGGCGAGATCGCCGCTCGCTACGACAAGATCCACATGTTCGATGTCGATCTCGAAGGCGGCGAAAGCTATCGCGAGAGCAAAAACTACGAAGCGGGCCGCGAAGCTGTCATCGCGAAGCTTCCCTGGGGCCGCATCGGCCTCACCATCTGCTACGACATTCGTTTCCCCCATCTCTATCGAACGCTTGCACAGGCGGGTGCCGATTTTCTCACCGTGCCCGCCGCCTTCACGCGGCAGACGGGCGAGGCGCACTGGCACACGCTGCTGAAGGCGCGCGCCATCGAGACGGGCTGTTTCGTCTTTGCGCCCGCGCAAGGCGGCAAACACGAATGCGGCCGCGAGACCTATGGCCACAGCCTCATCGTCGCGCCCTGGGGCGAGGTGATCGCCGAAGCTGCGCATGACGCGCCGGGCGTCATTCTCGCGGAGATCGACACGGGCCGCATCGCCGCCGCGCGGGCCAAGGTGCCGAGCCTGCGTCACGATCGCGGCTTCGGTCTTCCCGAAATCCAATCCACGAGGCGCGTCTCATGATCCGCTACGCGCTCCAATGCGAGAAGGACCATGAGTTCGACGGCTGGTTTCCTTCCTCCGAGGGCTTCGATGCGCAGGTTGCGGCGGGCGACGTGCGCTGTCCGCATTGCGGCAGCCCGAATGTGCGCAAGGCGCTGATGGCGCCCAGTATCGGCAAGAGCACCGGCAAGGCTGCGTCGAAGGACGCGGCGGCATCGACGCCCGCCGAGATGGCGCAGAAGATGAGCATGATGATGCTCGCGCTCAGAAAGCACGTCGAAGAGAATTGCGATTATGTCGGCGACAAATTCGCGGAAGAAGCGCGCCGCATCCACTACGGCGAGAGCGAGCATCGCGATATCTATGGCGAAGCGACGCCCGACGAAGCCCGCGAGTTGATAGAGGAAGGCGTCGAAGTCGCGCCGCTGCCGGTCGTGCCGTCACGTCAGTCGAACTGAGGCTGTTCCACAGCTTGCTCTAAAATCGTCATGGCCCGGCTCGTCCGGGCCATCCACGTCTTTTGCGTCTTCAACAGGAAAGAAAGACGTGGATGACCCGCATGAAGCGGGTCATGACGGGTTCGGGGTGGATTTGGCGGATTCGACTCTAAACCCCCACCCCGAACACGTCCCTCAAATACGGATTGAGGAACCGCCCCTCCGGATCGAGTTCGGCCCGCACCTCAAGGAAATCCCGCCACTTCGGATAGAGGCCCGCGAAATCTTCCGCCTTCAGCGTGTTGAGCTTGCCCCAATGCGGGCGGCCGTCATGCTTTCGGAAGATCGGTTCGATCAGGCTGAAATAGGGCGTGTAGTCCTCTTCGTGGAAGCGATGCACTGCGATGGAACAGCTCTCGCGCCCGTAGAAAGGGCTCAGCCAGATGTCGTCCGGCGCGGTGGTGCGGAACTCGATCGGGAAGAAGACCTCGACATTGTTGTCTTCGATCGCCGCGACGATCTCGCGCAGCGCTTGCGGGCCCGCTTCGCGCGGCAGGTGATATTCCATTTCGTTGAACCGCACATTGCGCTCGGTCGAAAGCGTCTTGTGCGAATAGTCGACGCGCTCTTCCGGCTCCATGCCGCCCAGAATCGTCTGGATCACCCAGCGCCGCGCGGAAGGCGACCAGCCGAGCCAGTCCTGCAACTGCTGCAACTGGCGAAGGCCGTCATCGTCCTCGTTCACGGGTTCGGGCGTTTCGGGCTCGTCCGTCAGCTCGTTGACGATGCCGATGCTCATGCCCGAATAGGGCACATAGTAGAACTCGAAATTGCGATGCTTCTTCCAGAGCTCGGGTGCCGCTTCGAGCATTTCCTCGACGGGCGCGACCCAGGTGCGCCTCTTCAGCTTGTAGAGCGGGTGGGCGGCAAGTGTCGTTTCCGTCACGATACCGAGGGCGCCGAGGGACACGCGCGCCGCCTGAAAGAGGCCGGGCGTCTTCTCCGCATCGAGGTCGAGCGCATCGCCGGATGCCGTCATCAGCCGCATGCCCGTCACGAAGGTCGAGAGCGAGCCGATTTCGCTGCCCGTCCCATGCGTTGCGGTCGAGATCGCGCCCGCAATCGTCTGCTTGTTGATGTCGGGCATGTTGTCGAGCGCGAGGCCGTTTTCCGCGAGCAGCGCTCCCGTCGCGCCGAGCCGCGTTCCCGCCTTGAAGGTGGCGCGTCCTGCTGCCGTGTCGGCGCTGACAAGCCCGCTCATGCGGTCGAGCGAGAGGAGTGTTCCCTCCGTCGGCACGAGACCGGAAAAGGAATGTCCGGCGCCCACCGCGCGGACGGGTGCGGCGCTCGCCCTCACGATGCCGGCGAGTTCGGTCTCGTTTGCGGGGGCCACGCGGACGGACGGGGTGCAGGTCTGGCCGCCGGACCAGTTCTTCCACGGTATGACACGCTTTGCGCCTTCATCGGCGAAGGCCTCCGTGATCGCGTTCGGAATGGCACCCGTCGCGGCCAGAGCGGAGGCGGAAGCCGCATATTGCAGCAGGCGGCGGCGCGACATCATCATGGCGTTTCCCCTTCCGGTTCTTCGTTTGCATTCGCTGTCGAAGGCGCGGCCATGAAACGCGTCAGCGCAAGAAAATCCTCCGCGTCGCACTCGATGCACTGGCCGAGCGGCGGCATGCCATTGAAGCCGTTCACGATATTGTCGAGAAGCACGTCCTCGCCTTTTTCGAGGCGTGGCGCCCAGGCAATCGTGTCATGCGATTGCGGCGCGCCGGTCGCGGGATCCTCGTGGCAGGTCTTGCAGCTTGCGGCATAGAGTTCCGTTCGCGCCGGGCTCAGCGTCACCGGCTTTGCCGGATCGTTGCTCTCGCCGCAGCCGCCCAGCGCCGCAAGCAGGAAGCCCGCCGCGCAAATTCCCGTCCAGCTCTTCATGTGCCCCCTTCGCGTCTTGCCCTATGGCGCCGGCCGCTCCGCCAGCGCCATGTAGTTTACGTCCGTGTCGCGCCCGAGCGACCATGTATCGGCGAGTGGATTGTAGCTCACGCCGGTCAGTTCCTTGAGGCGGAGCCCTGCCTGCGCGATGCCCGCCTCCATCTCGTTCGTCGTGATGAATTTCTTCCAGTCATGCGTGCCGCGCGGCAGCCAGCCGAGCACATATTCCGCGCCGACGATGGCAAAGGCATGCGCCTTCAGCGTGCGGTTGAGCGTGGCGACGAACATGAGGCCGCCCGGCTTCAGCATGGTCGCGCAATCCGCGAGAAAGCGCATCGGGTCGGCGACATGCTCGATCACTTCCATGTTGAGGATGACGTCGAAGCGTTCGCCCGCCGCTGCCAGCGCTTCCGCCGTCGTGCAGCGATAGTCGATGTCGAGGCCCTGTTCGGCGGCGTGGACGCTTGCCGTCGCGATGTTCTTCTGAGAGGCGTCCGCGCTCACCATCTGCGCGCCGAGCCGGGCCATGGGTTCCGACAAGAGCCCGCCGCCACAGCCGATGTCGAGGAATCGCAGGCCCTCGAAGGGGCGGATGGACGCCGGATCGAGGCCGAAATGGGCGACCGTGCGCTCGCGGATATAGCCAAGCCGCACCGGATTGAACTTGTGGAGCGGGCGGAACTTGCCCGCCGGGTCCCACCATTCGGTGGCCATGGCCGAGAAGCGGGCGACTTCCTCCGGGTCGATGCTGGTGACGCTTTCCGCGGCGCTCTCTTTCATGTCGGCCATTATGTAAGCTTTCCCCAGCGTCCTTAAGGGTTTTTGGCCGCAGCAGGGGCCGGTTGCGGCTCTGCCCGGGGGCCTGTATGTATGGCCGCGCCCGGCGGCGCGGGTTCACCTTTCACGAGGTCATGATATAGGGCGCCATATAATAGGTCTGGCCCGGTCTGGTCCAGCGCGCCGGTTTCTGCGGCCTTTCGGCCGGCGACAGGATGGTGGAAGAGACGATGGCCAGACTGGTCATGAAATTCGGCGGAACCTCGGTGGCCGACATCGGGCGCATCCGCAATGTTGCGCAACATGTGAAGCGCGAGATCGACGCGGGCCATGAGGTCGCGGTCGTCGTGTCCGCCATGGCGGGCACCACGAACCAGCTCGTGCAATGGGCGCGCGAGACCGCGCCGCTGCACGATGCGCGCGAATACGACACCATCGTCGCGAGCGGCGAGCAGATCACGGTGTCGCTGCTCTCCATCGAGCTGCAGCGCATCGGCATTCCGGCCCGCTCCTGGCTCGGCTGGCAGATCCCGATTCGCACCGACAGCGCGCATGGTGCGGCCCGCATCCTCGAGATCGACGGCAGCGAACTCATCGGCCGGCTCCGGCAGGGCCAGGTCGCGGTCATCGCGGGTTTCCAGGGGCTTGGCCCCGACAACAGAATCACGACGCTCGGCCGCGGCGGTTCCGACACCAGCGCGGTCGCGGTTGCCGCCGCGATCAAGGCGGATATCTGCGACATCTATACCGATGTCGACGGCGTCTATACGACGGACCCCCGCATCGTTGCGAAGGCCCGAAAGCTTGATAAGATCAGCTACGAAGAGATGCTGGAGATGGCGTCTCTCGGCGCCAAGGTTCTCCAGACCCGTTCCGTCGAACTCGCCATGGTTCATCGGGTGCGCCTGCAGGTCCGCTCGAGCTTCGACGCGCCCGACGCCCCGCACAGTGCCTATGGCGCGGGCAGCAATGGCCCCGGTACTCTTGTTTGCGACGAGGATGAAATCGTGGAACAGCAGGTCGTGAGCGGCATCGCCTATTCCAAGGACGAGGCGAAGGTGACGCTTGTTAAGGTCGAGGACAAGCCGGGCGTCGCCGCCCGCATCTTCGGTCCGCTCGCCGACAATTCGATCAATGTCGACATGATCATCCAGAACGTGTCGGACGACGGCAAAAGCACGGACATGACCTTCACCGTGCCCCAGGCCGAGCTTCCGCGCGCCGAGGACGTCATCCGCAAGGCGCAGGCCGAGATCGGCTGCAAGGAAATCAAGACCGACACGAATGTCGTCAAGGTGTCGGTCATCGGCATCGGCATGCGCAGTCATGCGGGCGTCGCGCAGACCATGTTCAAGACGCTGGCCGAAAAGGGCATCAACATCCTCGCGATCACCACCTCCGAGATCAAGGTCAGCGTGCTGATCGCCGCGGATTATACCGAGCTTGCCGTGCGCGCACTGCACACGGCCTACGGTCTCGACGCCGAGTAAGCGGGGGTCGCCCTTGAACCTCCATCGCCTCCAGTTCCGCAGCAAACGGGATCCAAGCTGATGCCGGCCTCCGTCGGCGGTCCGCGCATCCTGCTGCGCCGGCTGCGCGAGGTCATGGCGGAGCCGGAAAGCGCGCAGAAACGCCTCGACAAGATCGTCGTGCTCATCGCCGCCAACATGGTGGCGGAGGTGTGCTCGGTCTATCTCGTGAACGGCGCGCGGGAACTTGAACTCTTCGCCACGGAAGGTCTGAAGCCGTCGGCCGTCCATGCGACGCGGCTGCGCGTCGGCGAAGGCCTTGTTGGCGACATCGCCGCTCATGCCCGCCCGCTCAATCTCGCCGATGCGCAGTCCCATCCGGGCTTCGCCTACCGGCCGGAAACGGGCGAAGAAATCTACAAGTCGCTGATGGGCGTGCCGGTTCTCAGGAGCGGCAAGGTGGTCGGCGTCCTCGTCGTGCAGAACCGCACCAGGCGGCATTACACGGAAGAGGAAGTCGAGGCGCTGCAGACGGTCGCCATGGTGCTCGCCGAAGTGGTCGCCGCGGGCGATCTCATCGGCGCCGAACCCGACGAGCCCGACCTCACGCGGCAGCGCCCCATCCATATCGCCGGCAGTTCCTTCGCCGAGGGCATCGCGCTCGGCCATGCCGTGCTGCATGAGCCGCGCATCCATGTGACGAAGCTCATCGCGGAAGACACCGACCTCGAACTGAAGCGCCTCGAGCAGGCGGTCTATGCGCTGCGCGGCTCGATCGACGACATGCTGGAGACGGAAGACCTCTCCCATGCGGGCGAGCACCGCGAGGTGCTGCAGGCCTATCGCATGTTCGCGAACGATCGCGGCTGGCTGCAGCGCATGCTCGAAGCGGTGAAGACGGGCCTCACTGCGGAAGCCGCCGTCGAGCGCGTGCAGAACGACACGCGGGCGCGGTTCCAGCGCGCGGCCGACCCCTATATCCGCGACCGGCTGCACGATTTCGACGATCTCGCGAACCGGCTGCTGCGCCAGCTCACGGGTGTCACGCTCGCCTCGCTTTCGGCGAACCTGCCGAACGACGCGATCATCATTGCGCGCAACATGGGCCCCGCCGAGCTTCTCGACTACGACAAGGACAGGCTCAGGGGCCTCGTGCTCGAGGAAGGCGCGCCCAATGCGCATGTCTCGATCGTCGCGCGCGCTTTCGGCATCGCAACCGTCGGCCGTGCCGAGGATATTCTCGAACATGTCGAGCCGGGCGATGCGATCATCGTCGACGGCGACACCGGCGAGGTCTATCTCCGGCCCTCGCAGGAAGTCATCTCCTCCTATTCGGAGAAGGCGCGCTTCCGTGCCCGCAAGCAGGAGCAGTACAAGGAGATCCGCGACGAACCGGCGGTCACGCTCGACGGCGCGAAAATCGATCTCTACGTCAATGCCGGCCTCCAGGTCGACCTGCCGCATCTCGAGGAATCGGGCGCCGAGGGCATCGGTCTTTTTCGCACCGAACTCCAGTTCATGATCGCCTCGACCTTGCCGTCGCTCCGCGATCAGATCGATCTCTACCG
The DNA here is from genome assembly GCF_045863935.1 of Parvibaculum sp. Classification (GTDB taxonomy): domain Bacteria; phylum Pseudomonadota; class Alphaproteobacteria; order Parvibaculales; family Parvibaculaceae; genus Parvibaculum. The sequence goes on from NZ_BTVP01000014.1 coordinate 67,494, forward strand.
CGCCGTGCTCGACGTGGCGGGCGACAGGCCGGCCGTCTTCCGCACGCTCGATATCGGCGGCGACAAGATGCTGCCCTACATGAACCTTGCCGCCTCCATCAAGGAGGAGAACCCGGCACTCGGCTGGCGCGCCATCCGCATCAGCCTCGACCGGCCGGCGCTGCTTCGCCACCAGGTGCGCGCGCTTCTCACGGCGGCGGCGGGGCGGTCGCTCAGGATCATGTTCCCGATGATCGCGGAGGTCGCCGAGTACAAGCGCGCCCGCGCCCTCGTCGACAAGGAAATCGCCCGGCTCGACAAGTTCGGCAAGGAGAAGCCTGCCTCGCTCGAAATCGGCACCATGCTCGAAGTGCCCTCGCTTGCCTGGCAGCTGGACACGCTGCTGCCCATGGTCGATTTCGTCTCCATCGGCTCGAACGATCTCATGCAGTTTCTCTTCGCCAGTGACCGCGGCAATCCCCGCGTCGCCACGCGCTACGATCTCCTGAGCCCGGCGGTCCTGAGCTTCCTGCGCCACATCGCGGCCAAGTGTCGCGAGCACGAAACGCCGCTCACGCTTTGCGGCGAAATGTCGGGCAAGCCGCTTGAGGCGATGGCGCTTGTGGGGCTGGGGCTCCGCCGGATTTCCATGTCTCCGGCCGCCATCGGCCCGGTCAAGATGATGGTCCGGTCCCTCGATGTGGCCAGGCTTGAGGCCTTCATGGAGGGACTCTACGGTCTTCCCGACCGGAGCGTTCGCGCGCATCTCGCCCGCTTTGCCGAGGATCACGGGGTCGCCGTCTAGGGCCTTCTCCGGCCGCTGCCTGTTTCGGGGCCGGGTGCTGAGGTCATATGGCGAAAAAGCGAGAGTAATAGCGGAGTTGGACGAAACTCCGGTTGCAGTTTGTCAACAGTTTTGGTCTATTCTCGGTTCTCAATACGTTTGGGCGCTATGCGGAGGCCGTTCGCGGGGTGCGGCTGCCGCGTTTTGAAACGTCCATGGCAATTCGTGGGGTCGAAATGATGCCCGATGCGGATTGAGATGGCTCAGATCGGGAAGAGCCCGGAAAAATGAACAAGATCACAATGCTGCCGGCCGGGGACGACAGGTCGGAGCCGCGCCGCCGGTTGCATTTGCGCGACATCACAAACGAAGTTCCGGTCGAGGCTGAATCGGTTGGAGCCGATCTGCGCGCCGCGCGCCTGCGCCGGAGCGAGGACATCCGCACCATCGCCCAGGCGCTCTGCATCCGTCGCGACCTTCTGGAAGCGCTGGAGGAAAGCCGCTACGAGGCGCTGCCCGCCCGGGCCTATGCCGTCGGCTTCGTTCGTTCCTATGCGGAATATCTCGGCCTCGACAGCCGCCACATCGTCGAGCGCTACAAGGCCGAGCTCGATCGTGCCGAGATGGAAGCGGCATCCGATCCCCGTTTCCCCGATGCGTCCGACGAACGCCGCCTGCCGAAGGGCACGGCGCTCATCGTGGCGTGCGTCGTCATAGCCGGCGCCTATGGCGGCTGGCTCCTCACCAAATCGACCGATGAAATGATGGCGGCGCGCGTTGCGGCGCCTGCGGCCGTCGAAGCGACGCCGTCGCCCGCGAGTACGCGCGGCGACAGCGCTTCTGCCGCAACGCCGGGCGCCGGCGCCGTCCCCGTTATGCGGGGGTCGGGTTTTGCGCTCACGGAGGCCGGGCGCAGCGCGCTTGCGCCGCAAACCGTCTATGAACCCGCTCCCGCTGCCACCGTTTCCGATGAAGAAGCCATGGCAGAGGCCGAAGAAATGCAGGTCGCGGCGCTCGAAGAGGTCGCGCCCGATGTCCTGCCGCCGCTGCCGGAAGGCACGCCCTATGGCGCGGAAAACGTCGATGGCCGCGTCGTCGTGCGCGCGCGCCGCGATGGCGCCTGGATTCGCGTCGAGGATGGCGTGGGCAAGGTGCTCATCGAGCAGACCTTCAACGCGGGCGACAGCTACCGCGTGCCGCGCACGCCCGGCGTGATCCTCGTCGCGCGCGACGCCAGCGCCTTCGAGCTCATGGTCGACGGCACATCCCTTGGCCTTGCCGGTCCGCCCACCCTCGTGCTCACGGGCAAGTCGCTCGAAGTGGAGGCGCTCCTTGCCGCCATGCCGCAGCCAGCGCCGGCCGAAGAGGCTGAAGCGTCCGCACAGTCCGTCGGAAATCCGGTCGAATAATCTTCTCACCCTCCCCTCGGGGAGGGTCAAACGGTCGAAGACCGTTTGGGGCGGGGGGCGGAGCGGACGGGCTTTTCCGCGATAGAGTCATGCGGGCAAACGTCAGTCGCTGCCCCCCGCCCCGAAAAATTCGGCGCGTTCCGCTTGAATTTTGTCGACCCGCCCCGAGGGGCGGGTGGGCCGGAAACCGCCAAAAGCCGCGGGATATGCGGCGCTGCCATATTTCTGCTATGAGAAGGCGCGATGGTTCGTCCATCGAGGCCAACCGTCCGCGAGGCAGGACGAAGAGAAGCGGGCAGATCCCGCTGACGATTTCATGAGCATCAGACCCTGGCGCGACATCACCCGCAGGAAAAGCCGGCAGATCCATGTTGGGTCCGTGACCGTGGGCGGCGATGCGCCGATTTCCGTCCAGACGATGACGAATACGCTGACCTCCGACGCGAAGGCGACGATCGAGCAGATCAGGCGCATCGAGGAAGCGGGCTGCGACATCGTTCGCGTTTCCTGCCCGGATGAGGCCTCGACGGCGGCGCTGAAGGAGATCGTGCGCGAGACGAACATCCCGATCGTCGCGGACATCCATTTCCACTACAAGCGCGCCATCGAGGCAGCGCAAGCGGGCGCCGCCTGTCTGCGCATCAATCCCGGCAATATCGGTTCGGAAGCGCGGGTGCGCGAGGTCGTGCAGGCGGCGAAGGACCACGGGCTTTCGATGCGCATCGGCGTCAATGCCGGTTCGCTTGAGCGCGATCTTCTCGAAAAATACGGCGAGCCCTGTCCGGAAGCCATGGTCGAAAGCGCGCTCGATCATGCGCGCATCCTGCAGGATCACGACTTCCACGCGTTCAAGATAAGCGTGAAGGCGTCCGATCCCTTCCTGACCGTCGCCGCCTATCAGCAGCTTGCAGACGCGATCGACTGTCCGCTCCATGTCGGTGTGACGGAGGCGGGCGGGCTGATGACCGGCACGGTCAAATCCTCCATCGGTCTCGGCATGCTGCTCTGGGGCGGCATCGGCGACACGATCCGCGTGTCGCTGTCGGCGGACCCGGTCGAGGAAGTGAAGGTCGGCTTCGATATCCTGAAGTCGCTCAATCTGCGCCATCGCGGCGTCACCATCATTTCCTGCCCGTCCTGCGCGCGTCAGGGTTTCGACGTCATCGGCACGGTGAAGGTACTCGAAGAACGCCTGGCGCATATCGCGACGCCGATGACGCTTTCGGTCATCGGTTGCGTCGTCAACGGGCCGGGCGAGGCGGAGCAGACGGACATCGGATTTACCGGCGGCGGCGCCGGTTCCGGCATGGTCTATCTCGCGGGTCTCAGCGACCACAAGATCGCGAATGACAGGATCGTCGATCACCTCGTCGAACTCGTCGAGGCCAAGGCGAAGGAAATCGAGGCCGCGCGGGCAAGCGACGAAGCGGCGGCCGAGCCGCGCGCGCTCGCGGGGGATTAGCGAGGCTCTGCGATTTTCCGGCGGATCGATCGTCCGCCCGCAGCTTCACGTTATTTTCCCGAAAGCCGATATACATGATCCCCGAAGAAAAACTGCAAAGCGTCATTGCCCGTTTCGAGGCCGTTCAATCCGAAATGAACGCCGATGTGCCGCGCGAGCGTTTCGTGCAGCTCTCGAAGGAATATGCGGAACTCACGCCCGTCGCGGAGGCGATCGGCAAGCTGCTGGCCGCGCGGCGCGAATATGCCGATGCCGAACAGCTTCTGCGCATCAAGGACATGGCGGAGATGGCGCGCGACGAGGTCGACCGGCTGAACGAAGCCCTGCCGAAGCTCGAACACGACGTCGAAATCATGCTGCTGCCGAAGGATGCGGCGGACGAGCGCAACGTCATCCTCGAAGTCCGCGCGGGCACGGGCGGCGACGAAGCGGCGCTTTTCGCGGGCGATCTCTTCCGCATGTATGAGCGCTACGCGGCGTCGAAGGGCTGGAAGGTCGAGCTGATCGCCGCTTCGGAAGGCGAGGTCGGCGGCTACAAGGAAATCATCGCGGGCATCTCGGGCGCGGGCGTCTATGCCAGACTCAAATTCGAATCCGGCGTCCATCGTGTGCAGCGCGTGCCGGCGACGGAAGGCGGCGGGCGCATCCATACCTCGGCGGCCACCGTCGCCGTGTTGCCGGAGCCTGAGGAAGTCGATGTCGAGATCGCCGACAAGGACCTCCGTATCGACGTCTTCCGGGCCTCGGGCGCGGGCGGCCAGCACGTCAACAAGACGGAAAGCGCGGTGCGCATCACCCATCTGCCGACCGGCATCGTCGTCTCGCAGCAGGACGAGAAGTCCCAGCACAAGAACAAGGCGCGGGCGATGCAGATTCTCCGCGCCAGGCTTTTCGACGCGGAGCGCGAACGCATCGACAAGGAACGCGCCGCCAACCGCAAGGGACAGGTCGGCTCCGGCGACCGCTCCGAGCGCATCCGCACTTACAATTTTCCGCAGAGCCGCGTCACCGATCACCGCATCAACCTCACGCTGCACAAGCTTTCCGAGGTGCTGGAAGGCGAGGGGCTTGGCGAACTCATCGGCGCGCTCATCGCCGAGGATCAGGCTGCCCGCCTCGCCGCGATGGAAGAAGACGCGTGACGACGCGCGACCACGCGATGCGCATGCTGGCCCATCGTCTGAAGGAGGCGGGCCTGCCGACGCCCGCGCTCGATGCCCGCATCCTCGTCCAGGCGGCAACGGGCGCGAGCGACATCGAGATGATCCGCGAGCCGGGCACGCTCATGACGCGCGCCGAAGAGGAACGTCTCGCGGGTTGGGAGCGCCGCCGCCTCGCGCGCGAACCTGTCTCGCGCATTCTCGGCTCGCGCGAGTTCTGGGGTCTCCCCTTCACGGTCACGGCCGAGACGCTCGATCCGCGCGCCGACAGCGAGACGCTGGTGGAAACCGCTCTCGACCTGCTGAAAGACATCGAGCGCCCGCGCCTTCTCGATCTCGGCACGGGAACGGGCTGCCTCCTCCTTTCGCTCCTCCATGAGCGGCAGGATGCGGTGGGCACCGGCGTCGACCTGTCGGAGGGCGCGCTCGCCGTCGCGGCCTCGAATGCGTCGGCGCTCGGTCTGTCCGCGCGCGCCCAATTCATCGAGAGCGAGTGGACGGAAAATGTCGAAGGCCGCTTCGACCTCGCCGTGTCGAACCCGCCCTACATCCCTCATGGCGACATTGCGGGTCTCGCCGGGGAAGTCCGCCTCCACGACCCCATGCTCGCGCTCGATGGCGGCGAGGACGGGCTCGACGCTTACCGCGCCCTTGCGCGCCTCCTTCCGGACCATTTGACGCAGGGGGGCCATGCGGTCGTCGAACTCGGCGCAGGGCAGGCGGATGCCGTCACAGCGATCTTCGAAGCGGCGGGATTTGGCTTGTCCCGTATCGTGCCGGACCTCGCCGGCGTCCCCCGCGCCCTCGTTGCAGCATGGCCACGGGCTTGAATTTCCGGTTTTTTCGACGCAGAAAACGGTTGGAATCGCGGTCTCGGGACGCTACCTTTCTTGTCAGGGAAAATGAGCCGGGCCGGAAAGCCTCGCTCCTCGAACCCCGTCCTCCGAAAAACAGGGACGATGAGCCGAGGCAGGTACTGCCGTTCGGATCGGGTTCGAAAGACGCTGAAGGCAGCCCGCATTGAACTGAGGCCTTTAAAACGTATCGTTGCGCCGGGGCTGGGCCGCGCGGTACAGGCCAGAACTTCTTGGCAGTCGAGCCGGCCGGAACCCTCGGGGACGGCAGGTGTGTGCTGAGGAAGTCCGCTTCGCTTGAGACGTATGCCGTCTTTGCGATGCCGGTGCGGCAAGCCGTTGCCATCCGCACCAGGAGAGCGCCTATCCGCTCGCGGAACGCCGGAAAACGACCCGGAAAGCGGCATGTCCGAACGAGGCATCTTGTCCAGACGGGGCATTGTGTTCGAGCGTGGCAGTGTCGAAACCGGAACCCTGAGTTGAACCAGTAGCGAGAAATCAAAAGATATGAGGCAGGGGCAAAACAACTCCAAGCGCTCTCGCGGGCGCGGCGGACGCAAGCCGCAGCATTCGACCAACCGTGCTTACGACAGCAACGGTCCGGATGTGAAGATTCGCGGCAACGCGGCACATATTTGCGAGAAGTACCAGCAGCTCGCACGCGATGCGATCTCCGCAGGCGACCGGATCGCGGCTGAAAACTACTATCAGCACGCTGAGCACTATTACCGCCTGCTTCTGGCGGCACAGCAGGGCCAGGAAGGCCAGCAGCGCCCGCAGACGAATCTCGCCTATCGTCCCGACGAGGACGAGGAGAACGAGAACGATTTCGCGCCGGACGGGCCGCAGCCGCGCCATCCGGGCCAGCCCTGGCATCAGCAGAGCGGCAACAACGGCAATAATGGCAACGGTCAGAACGGCCATGCGGGCAATGCACAGCCGAATGGCTATGGCAGCGAGGCCGCTTCCGGCGAGGAAGGCGAGGATGCTCCCGAGGCGAGCACCTCCGAAACCTCCGCCCAGGGTGCCGAAGGCGAGGGCGGTCAGCCGCGCCGCCGCAGCAACCGCCGCCGCCGTCCGCGCACCGAGGGTGCGCGCCCCGATGCGGCGCCCGCCGAAAGCGGCGCCGCGGACTGAGGCATCCGTTCATTCCAGCAGGACCGGCCGCCGTTGATCGATGTCAATGCGCGGCCGTTCTTCCTTTTGCAGATTGGGCTTCAACGCCTTTTCGCGAGGGAGATGCCGAATGGCCAATGCAGGATCGAGCCGGAACCGTTTGATGCCGTGGTACATCGGCATGGCGATCATTCTCATGTCGGTGCTTTATGTGGGCTATCGCATGGCGAGCAACGGCTGCCCGGCGCCGACGATTGTCGAGTTCGGCGTACTCGTGATCATTCCGGTGGTCTATCTCGCGCTGATGTATCTCACCTTGAAGAGCCAGGACTAGGATGAGCCAGGACTAGCGCTGCCGCGGGGTCAGGCGTCCGGCACGATGCGGTCGCCCGGCCTCAGCGTGCCCGGCGATTCTATTTCCGCATAAAGCCCGAGATCTGAATGACCCCAATGGCGCATCAGCGTCTGGGGTATCTCCATGTCGCGCGCGCCCGTGTCCGGGTCCACATTCGTCGCCGCGCATCGCACCGTCTTGTGCACGCCCTTGAAGCGCGTGTCCCCCATGGTGAAGCGCCTGCCCACCCAGTCGTGATCCTCGAAGGGCGCGAGCCCCTCCACATAGATATTGCCGCGAAAGCGCAGCGGGTGGATGTGCCGGCCCACCTTCTCCTCCAGCGCCCGCACGCTCGCCATATTGATGATCGAGACGAGCTTTGCCGGCGCGTCCGAATGCGAGAAGCCCGGCGCATGAACGACGCGGGGCGTGCCCCGCAATTCCTTCTCCATGTAACGCGCCATGAAACCCTCCAGCGCGCGCCGTCCGTCATCGCTCATCAGGTTCGCGGCCAGCATCTCCTTGCCGTCCAGCGCGATATGGAGCGTCGTGGTCGCATCGTCGAAGCGGGTCTTCAGCCTTGCCAGCCGTTCGTCGCGCATCAGCATCAGGAACTTGATCTTCGGGAAGTGCTTCGGGTTTTCCGGGTCGAAATCGTGTTTCCCGTTCTCGATGGCAAAAGCCCTGTCCCAGGGAAACGTGCCGCCCGCCTCGAGCGTTACCTCAGCCAGCGGCTCCGGCGAGAGCCCCTTGACCGGATACCGGTAGAGGCCGACGATCCTGGCGCTGTCTCCCCTCCTTTGCGCCTCCATGGCGGGCCTCTCTTTCGGGTTCACGAATTCGGCAGGTTTCTGCGGCAAACTGACTGGAGATTGCCCCTTGTGTGACTATCAAGCAACACCAATATCTGACCCGATACATGATGGGGATCAATGCCTCGAAGAGGGTTGGTGCCAAAGCATATGAGGCGCGACGGCGCGGCGCGGGCGAAGTCCGGCTGGCCGGGAAGCGTGCTTGAAAGGGAAGACATATGGATCTCGAAAAATACACGGACCGGAGCCGCGGCTTCATCCAGTCCGCGCAGGGGCTTGCCGTTCGCTCGGGGCATCAGCGTTTCACACCCGAACATCTCCTGAAGGTTCTGCTCGACGACGAGGAAGGTCTCGCCGCGGGTCTCATCCGCGCGGCCGGCGGCCGACCCGACCAGGCGCTTCAGGGCGTCGAGACGGCGCTGTCGAAAATGCCGAAGGTCGAGGGCTCGGGTGCGGGCCAGCTCTATCTCGCGCCGGAGATGGCGAAGCTTTTCGAGCAGGCCGAGCAGCTCGCCAAGAAAGCGGGCGACAGCTACGTCACCGCCGAGCGTCTCCTGCTGGCGATCCTGCTCACGCCGGGCACCGAATCGGAAAAAATCCTCAAGACCGCGGGCGTCACGGCGCAAAGCCTCAACGCCGCCATCGAGCGCGTGCGCAAGGGCCGCACCGCCGACAGCGCGAGCGCGGAAGATGCTTACGACGCCTTGAAGAAATATGCGCGCGACCTCACGGCGGATGCGCGCGCGGGCAAGCTCGATCCGGTGATCGGCCGCGACGAGGAAATCCGCCGCACCATCCAGGTGCTCTCGCGGCGCACGAAGAACAATCCCGTGCTCATCGGCGAGCCCGGCGTCGGCAAGACCGCGATCACGGAAGGCCTCGCGCTGCGCATCGTCAATGGCGACGTGCCCGAAAGCCTCAAGAACAAGTCGCTGATGGCGCTCGATCTCGGCGCGCTGATCGCGGGCGCGAAATATCGCGGCGAATTCGAGGAGCGCCTCAAGGCCGTTCTCGCCGAAGTATCGTCGGCCGATGGCGGCATCATCCTCTTCATCGACGAGATGCACCAGCTTGTCGGCGCCGGCAAGACGGACGGCGCCATGGACGCGTCGAACCTCCTGAAACCTGCGCTGGCGCGCGGCGATCTCCATTGCGTCGGCGCGACGACGCTCGACGAATACCGCAAATATGTCGAAAAGGACGCGGCGCTGGCGCGGCGCTTCCAGCCCGTCTTCGTGGACGAGCCGACGGTGGAAGACACGATCTCCATTCTTCGCGGCCTCAAGGAAAAATACGAGCTGCATCACGGCGTGCGTATTTCCGATGCCGCGCTCGTCGCCGCCGCCACCATGTCGGACCGCTACATCGCCGACCGTTTCCTGCCCGACAAGGCGATCGACCTCATGGACGAGGCCGCGTCGCGGCTGCGCATGCAGGTCGATTCCAAACCGGAAGAACTCGACGAGATCGACCGCCGCGTCATCCAGCTCAAGATCGAGCGCGAGGCGTTGAAGAAGGAAAAGGACGACGCTTCGAAGGACCGGCTCGAAAAGATCGAGACCGAACTTTCGGAACTCGAAAGGAAGTCCGCCGATCTCGCCGCCGCATGGTCGGCGGAGAAGTCGAAGCTCGCTTCCGCGCAGAAGCTCAAGGAAGAGCTCGACGCCGCCCGCAACGAACTTGTGCAGGCGCAGCGCGGCGGAAAGCTGGAGCGCGCCTCCGAACTCGCCTATGGCATCATCCCCGAGCTCGAAAAGAAGCTCGCGGAAACCGAGAAGCGCGAACAGCAGGGCGGGGCGATGCTCGAAGAGGCCGTCACCGAGCAGCATATCGCGCAGGTCGTCTCGCGCTGGACGGGCATTCCCGTCGACAAGATGCTCGAAGGCGAGCGCGAAAAGCTCATCGGCATGGAAAAGGCGCTGTCAGCCCGTGTCGTCGGCCAGGCGGAGGCGGTCTCCGCCGTCTCGCGCGCCGTGCGCCGCGCGCGCGCGGGTCTGCAGGACCCCAACCGGCCCATCGGCTCGTTCCTCTTCCTCGGGCCCACGGGCGTCGGCAAGACGGAGCTCACCAAGGCGCTTGCCGAATTCCTCTTCGACGACGATCAGGCGATCGTCCGCCTCGATATGTCGGAATACATGGAGAAGCATTCGGTCGCCCGCCTCATCGGCGCGCCGCCGGGCTATGTCGGCTATGAGGAAGGCGGTGCGCTCACCGAGGCCGTCCGCCGCAGGCCCTATCAGGTCGTGCTGTTCGACGAGATCGAGAAGGCGCACCCGGATGTCTTCAACGTCCTCCTGCAGGTGCTGGACGACGGACGCCTCACCGACGGGCAGGGTCGCACGGTCGATTTCAAGAACGTGCTCATCATCATGACGTCCAATCTCGGCGCGGAATATCTCGCCGAGCAGGCGCCGGGCGAGGATGTCGAGGGCGTGCGCGCGCAGGTCATGGACGTGGTGCGCTCGCGCTTCCGGCCGGAATTCCTCAACCGTCTGGACGAGATACTGCTCTTCCACCGGCTCACCCGCGAGCAGATGGACACGATCGTCGACATCCAGATGGTCCGTCTGGCGAAGCTCCTTGCCGGCCGCAAGATCGAGATCGCGCTCGACGAGGCGGCGCGCACCTGGCTTGCCGATCAGGGCTACGACCCGGTCTATGGCGCACGGCCCTTGAAGCGCGTCATCCAGCGCAACATGCAGGACCCGCTGGCCGAGCTCCTGCTCATGGGCAAGATCGCGGACGGGCAGAAGGTCACCGTGTCGGCCGGTGCCGAGGGCCTCATCATCGATGGCCACGAGGTCGGCGCCGACACAGGCGAGGTGCCCTCCGCGCGAGGCGGCGCCGTCACCGATCTCGACGAGGACAGCGACGAAACCCGCCGCATGGCGCAATAAGACGCTGCCCGCAGGCACGCAAACGAAAGGCCGCTCGAAAGGGCGGCCTTTTTTTTCGTTCAGTTGGCCAGAAACTTCTGAATTTTCTTCGTGAGCTCCGCCTCCCGGCGCAGATCACATTCCCAGATCACCAAGACAGTCCATCCGGCTTCAACCAGTTGTTTGAAGGCTGTGGCATCCCGCTTCTGGTTCCGCTCGAGTTTTGGAAGCCAGTACTCTTGCCGGGATTTTGGCAGGCGGCCGTCAAGGCATCCCGGATCAGGATGCTGATGCCAAAAACATCCATGAACAAAGATCGCCTTCTTGCGGCCAATGAAAGCTATGTCGGGCTTTCCAGGCAAATCCTTGCGATGGAGACGATACCCCGAATATCCAAGGCTCCTGACTAGCTTTCGGACGTGAAGTTCAGGGCGCGTCTCTGTCGACCTGATGCGAGACATATTTTCACTGCGCCTCGCAGGCGTCAGTTTGTCAGCCATCACTACTCAATCTTAAACAGCCAAGTCGAGCGGGAGGTCTGCGATATCGCGCAGCCTCTTTCCGTCAATCATCATTTTCAGAAGAGCTATGGAGTCTTCGCGGTCTTGCTCTTCTATGGTCTGAACAAGTTCGTCCAACGCAAAATGGTAAACACAGTCGATGTCACCTGTGCCCAATGCCAATGACGCCAGTCGATTCGGCGTCGGCTCTCCTGTCACAATTGCGATGTGAGGAAGTCTGCCTTTACGATTTCTGATGAGATTAAGCGCTTCTGACCGTGCGTTCTGCGCTCTGTCTGATCTCAAAGTCCATTTGCACGAAACGCTAGCGTGCAATATCGGCTTTTGATTATTTGACGATCTGATGCTCGTGCGCTTGGCGACAAAAGAATTTACAAGGAATTCGCTGTGGTTGATTTTGTCGTCATCCTCGGGATGGCGGAAGATCATAATGTCGGGCTTGATGATATAGTCAGCACCTAATGCAACAGCTAGGGCCGGGTCATTCTCAGTCGCCGTCTTCAGTGCCGCCAAGTGGTCGTACTGATCGCACTCTGCAATCGCAAGGCGAGAGCTTCCCTTCTTTACCTCGAAGTTTCCGGGACGGACGTTCTGCAATTTGGGAAACGTGAGCCGGAGGAACTCGCCAACAACGTCTTCAAACTTTGCTCCGGCCATTTGTCCCGACAGTCGATCGCCAGCCACCTCGCTGCCAAGACGCCCAATAATGCCGCGGGAAATCTCAATGCTTAATCGGGAGCCCACGTCAGCAATAGACGGAACGCCATTCGCGTTTATGGTTAGTAACTTGCCTTTCAAGAGCGCGGCGTGGAAGCCCTTTCGGGCTTCCTGAAAGAATGGTGATTTGCTGACTTTGCTCATGCAACGGTCTTGATCGGGACTAGCTTCCTTGCGGACAGCGCAATCGCTACCTCACGCGCCACCGCTGCCGCAACCGGTGGCGGAAACGCATTGCCGACTTGACGATACGCGGCTGTCTTCCGGCCGCTGAATTGCCAATCGTCGTCGAATCCTTGCAGGCGCGCGCACATACGTACCGTTAGCCGCGGGTTGCCCTCGAAGTCTCTTTCAGGCGCTTCGTTCGCTATTCCCATTCCGTCAACTCCGAGCTCTGCCCAAGCCCGCTTTGCCCGTGTAGGCCCCAGATCGGGTCCGCCGTGCTTCTTGGACCCGCCGACCAGGGTGGGAGCAATGCTGTTCGCTTTGTTCCGCCATGCCCGAGCACCTTTCCATCCGCGCTCGGTCATGAGGTCGAACAGCTTGTCTCCAACCGTTGGCGGACACTCGGCGATTTCCGACGGCCAGCGGAACGCATCCTTTATTGAATGCCTGAGAGCAACAAACATAACGCGCGGGCGAAGCTGGGATACGCCAAAACTCGACGCGTTGAGTATCTTCGGCCTGATTTCATAGCCAAGTTTATCGAATTGCCGCGCCATCTCCTCACGGTATTCATCGAAGGCAGGCGACATAATACCTTTGACGTTTTCGATCATCACGGCTTGAGGTTTGATTTCGCCGATCAGCCGGATTGCAGCGGGAAAAAGGTTGCGCTCGTCATTTGCGCCAAGCTGCTTGCCCGCTATGGAGAAAGGAGGACAGGGAAGGCCGCCGGCAAAAAGATCGACGCCCTTATAGGGTGTGCCGTCGAAGGAATTGAGGTCTTCCTGGAAAATGGACCACTCCGGCCGGTTTGTCCTGAGCGTGTCACAGCAGACTTCTTCTATCTCAACGCATGCTTCATGGGAGAACCCTGCTTTCTCCAGACCGAGAGCCTGCCCGCCCGCACCGGCGCACACCTCTACTGATGTCATGTTGTGAGTCATGGAAGTCCCCTGCAGCGTGAGATAGAAACCCATTAAAGTTCTCTATTTGTTCTCACGTCAATACATTATTCCAGGAAAGAATATCGCCCGATTCGTGGTGTCCGCGTAGGAGATTGGATCAGGCGCCACAAAGAGGGGAGGGGCCCATGCCGCAGCATCTGAAGAAATACATCCTGCCTGCCGTCGCGCTGCTGGTGGTGCTGGCGGCTGCCGGTTTCTGGGCGCTCAACCGGTCGGCTTCCGGCATTCCCGCCTTCTATGTCTGGAAGCTCTTTTCCGGCGAGGCGAATGGCGGCGCACATGCCCCGGTCAACGGCATCGGCCTCTATTACGAGACCTATGGCGACCGCGAGGCGCCGCCCGTCCTCGTGCTCCATGGCGGCATGGGCTTCATCGAGAGCATGCACTACCAGATCTCGGCGCTGGCGCCCGCGCACTTCGTCGTCGCGCCGGACAGCCGCGGTCATGGCCGCTCAAGCGATATCGACGCGCCGATCACCTATGAGCAGATGGCGGTCGACATGCTGGCGCTCATGGACGAGCTCGGTATCGGGAATGCGGACATCGTCGGCTGGAGCGATGGCGGCATCATCGGCCTCATCGTCGCGATGGAGCATCCGGACCGCGTCCGCCGCCTCGTCACCATCGGCGCGAATTACAGCCTGGACGGGCTTTCGTCGATGCCGCCCGAAAGTGCCGCCGAGCTTGGCGAGGCGCTCGCGCCCGCGCGCGACTTCTATATCAATGTCGCGCCCGATCCGTCGCGCTGGCCGGTCTTCGCGGAGAAGGTGCTCCATATGTGGCGGACCTCGCCCAACTATGCCGCCGCGGATCTCGGCCGCATCGAGGCGCCGGTCCTCGTCATGGCGGGCGAGCATGACAGCATCAAGCGGGTCCATACGGAGGCAATGGCGCATGCCATTCCCGATGCGACGCTCGACATCGTGCCCGGTGCTTCGCATTTCCTGCCGCTCGAAATGCCCGAGCGGGCGAACGCCTCGATTCGGACCTTTCTCGACGATTGAAGAGGGCGTCGGGAACCGGGGACAAGTTTTTCGCGGGTGCTTCTATCGGGTGGCGTGGCGACTTGTCCCCGCTTTCGTCTGCGGCGGGGATATCCGGCCATCGGAGCGGCGGGGGGAGGTGCGCGCCAATGTGCGTTTTCCGGCACGCGGCAGCGTGCGAAAGCGCTTTGTGACGTTATCGTGACATTACGATGACAGCAGGCGTGAAAAGGCCCGCTTTATCCCCGGAAAACGAAAAGAAGCCGGGCACCTCGCGGCGGCCCGGCTTTCTCGATATTCCGTGAACGGATGATCAGTTCGCGCCGCCGCCCGCATCCACCGTCGCCTGCGCCACCCTGGTGGCGAGCGGGGCTTCGGCCATCTTCGTCGACAGCGTGCCGCGCATTTCCTTGAAGGCGGCGAGCTGCTTGCCGTCGAGCTTGCGTCCGGTCGGCACCTTGAGGGCGAGCGGGTTCATCTTCTTGCCGCCCACATGCACTTCGTAGTGGAGATGTGGACCGGTGGAGCGTCCCGTCGTACCGACATAGGCGATCACCTGCCCTTGGCGCACGCGCGTTCCGGCCTTGATGCCGCGCGCAAAGCCGTTCAGATGCGCGTAGGCCGTTTCGTAACCGTTCGCATGGCGGATCGACACGTAGTTGCCGAAGCTGCTGAAGCGGTTCGCGCGCGTTATCGTGCCGTCGCCGGCGGCGTAGACGGGCGTGCCGCGCGGCGCGGCAAAGTCAACGCCCGCATGCATCTTCGAGTAGCCGAGGATCGGATGGCGGCGCAGACCGTAGGTCGAACTGATGCGCGCGCCGTCGATCGGCGTCTTCATCAGGAACTTCTTCATGCTCTGGCCGTTCTCGTCGAAATAGTCCCAGACGCCGTCGCCCGGATCGAAGCGCCAGAGCTTGTGGGACTTGCCGCCGACGGTCAGCGCGGCGAAGAGCACGTCGCCTTCCTTCACGGGCCGTTCGTTCTCGTCGAACTTGCGGCTGAAATAGACTTCGAACTTGTCGCCCGGCTGAATTTCGCGCTGGAAGTCGACGCTGTAGGAGTACATGCGGATCAGTTCGATGATGATGGGCGCGGGAACGCCGGCCTGTTCTCCATCGAGGAAGAGCGAGTTGTTGATCGTTCCCGCCGCGCGCACGAAGCCTTCGGTGAATTCGTGCTTGATCTCCTGGCTGTCGAAACTGCCGTCCTCGTTGCGCTTCACCTCGATGGTGCGCTCGATATCGGGCACGAGCGAAAGGGCGGTGAGGTATTTTGCGGGCGTGCCGCTTTCGTCCTCACCCACGGCGCCGTCCGGCGTTTCCATGAAGGTGAGCGAGATTTCCTGACCGGCGCGCAGCTTGCGCGGGCTGTAATGCGAGGTCATCGCCGCGACCGCATGGTAGGCGTCGATGCGATCGACGCCGGCATCCTGCAGCACTTCCATCAGCGTTTCGCCGCTCGCGAGTTCGACCGTCTGTGCAACGGATCGCGGTGTGGCGGGCAGGCTTGCGGCTTCCGCGGCCAGCTTCTCTTCCGTAAGCGGATCGAAAAGGCCGGGGTCGGCAAGCGATGCGGTAAGGAGCGCGTCGTCTTCCGTCTCCGGACCGGTGAGGGCGATTGCCGCGCCCTCTTCCATTGCCGGATGGTTTTCCGTTTCGTCCGTCATCCGCGGCGCGGCGCTTACCGCCGCCAGCAGGGTGGATGTATCGGCTTGCGGTGTGCCGTTCGCGTTCCATGCGATCACGCGCGGGGCGCGGTCCGCCGTCAGCGATGCGGTCGCCACGCCTTCATAGGGAGCGACCAGCGAGGCGATGCCGACGCCGACCAGCGCGAGCGACATTGTTCCGAGTACGGCCGATGCCGCGATCCAGCGCGACTGGCCGAGCGCCAGGCGGCTCACGGAAGAATAGAGTTTCAGGGATTGCTGGGCGTTGTGTCGCGCGCGCTGCCAGAAGGTATCGGTCGCCGGCGCGTTTCCGTCGGTACCGCTGCTTTTATCGTCTGTCACGTGGGTCCCCGTGTCGTACAACTCGCTGCCCCCCGGCACGATTCCAGATAACCTTCTCCGGCACTTAGCCGAAAAACCTCAGTTATCAGTCTCACTAGCTTGAGTACCGGCGGACTGCCCCACCGCCGAAACAAACTGTAATGCGTCGTGAAAGACGATGCCCCGAGGGTGCCGCCCCTGTCAACGCGGAGACTGTTCCAAAACCAGTATATTCACCAATTATGAAGGTTTAGTACGTTTCTTTCCTTCGATCTTTGTCGGCCTGTTCCATAACAAGTAGCCAATGTGGCCCTATTGCTGTGCGCCTTCGGGACAGTCCCGGCCGGCACGACGTCCTTTGCTCTTCATGTGCACGCTTCGGGCCGTTTCGGCTCCGAATCTACCCGCACAACCCTTGGGTCTCGCGAGCCAGAAAGGCCAGCCGGAGTCAAGCGCAAAGACCTTGGATTTTTTTGAAGAAAGCACGAAAAAGGTGTTTGACAGGGCAGGGCCACCTCCCTATAAACCGCCTCCACGAGGTCACGGCGGCCTGCTCCTTCGGGGGCAACGTTCACCCTCTGGTAGAGAGTATTTAAGGGCTTGCCCTGATGTGCTCTTTGTGGCCTAGTAAACGATCCTATTATGGATGACAGCAGGCCCCGACTTCCGTATGGAAGGCGAGGTGAAGCTGTCCTTCGGGTCGCTTACGACCCTTGGTTTCGGGGCGCTCCAAAGCGTCGTGAGACTCAGGTGCTCTTTGACATTGTGGTTTGAGAAAGAGAAACGTGGACGGCGGTGTCCTCGCGAGATCAGGAAACTGATCGAACAGAACACTGACTGTCTGATGTTTCTACACACATTACCCCGTTACCCGGTCCCAAGCCGGGAAACGAATGTGAGTGTATTTTGCGTCAGCCTCGCGATTTTCCTCGCGAGGGACAGTCGGATCAACTCAACTTGAGAGTTTGATCCTGGCTCAGAACGAACGCTGGCGGCAGGCTTAACACATGCAAGTCGAACGCCCTCTTCGGAGGGAGTGGCAGACGGGTGAGTAACACGTGGGAACCTACCTAGGGGTACGGAATAACTCGGGGAAACTCGTGCTAATACCGTATACGACCTTCGGGTGAAAGATTTATCGCCCCTAGATGGGCCCGCGCTGGATTAGCTAGTTGGTGGGGTAAAAGCCTACCAAGGCGACGATCCATAGCTGGTCTGAGAGGATGATCAGCCACACTGGGACTGAGACACGGCCCAGACT
>NZ_BTVP01000015.1:0-80652 GCF_045863935.1 Parvibaculum sp.
TCATCAATCAACACCAGCCGCCACCCTCTTTTGCAGAGAAATCCTTGGGGAGGGTGATCCTGATGGATGGGCCGCTCTGTGCAGAGACCGGATTACTTCCGCTCAATGATGCGGCAGGTTCTCGACGAAGGTGATCGGTTCGCCGGTGGCCTGTGCGTCGAGTTCGTCTTCCCACATGGCGCGGTGGCCGCGCACGACGGTGCCGATGGGCCAGCCCTTTACCTGCATGCCGTTGTAGGGCGTCCAGCCGCATTTCGAGGCGATCCACTTGTCTTCGATGGTGCGCGTGGCCGACATGTCGACGATGGTGAGATCGGCGTCGTAGCCGACGGCGATGCGGCCCTTGCGCGCCATGCCGAAAATGCGCTGCGGGCCCGCCGAGGTCAGGTCCACGAAACGTTGCAGCGTGAGGCGGCCTTCGTTCACATGGTTGAGCATGACGGGCACGAGCGTCTGCACGCCGGGCATGCCCGATGGCGACTTCGGATAGGTCTGCTCTTTTTCCTCGATGGTGTGGGGCGCGTGGTCGGAGCCGAGCACGTCGACGATGCCGGCGGCGATGCCTTCCCAGAGACCCGCGCGATGCTCGTGGCCGCGAATGGGCGGGTTCATCTGCGCGTAGGTGCCGAGCGCCTCGTAGCATTCGGGCGCGGCGAGCGTCAGATGCTGCGGGGTGACTTCCACCGTCGCGATGTCCTTGTGGTGCGCGAGGAGCGGGATTTCGTCCGCCGTCGAGATATGCAGCACATGGATGCGCTTGCCCGCCTCGCGCGCAAGACGCAGGAGGCGCGTGGTGCAGAGAACGGCGGCCTCCGCGTCGCGCCAGACGGGATGCGTGTCGACATGGCCGAGCAGCGCGAGTTCGCGGCGCTCGCGCAGGCGGAACTCGTCTTCCGAGTGGAAGGCAGCGCGGCGGCGGATCGCGCGCAGCACGCGCAGCACATCTTCGTCCTTCTCGACGAGGAGCGTGCCGGTGGAGGAACCCATGAAAACCTTGATGCCGCAGCAACCGGGCTCGCGCTCGATATCGGCGAGAATTTCGACATTCTCCGTCGTCGCGCCGCCGTAAAAAGCGAAGTCGCAATACATGCGGTGGCGGGCGCGGGCAACCTTGTCGGCGAGCGCATCGGGCGTCGTCGTGGGCGGCCTGGTGTTCGGCATTTCGAAGACGGAGGTGACGCCGCCGAGCGCGGCGGCGCGGCCGCCCGATTCGAGGTCTTCCTTGTGCTCGTTGCCGGGCTCGCGCAGATGGACCTGGCTGTCCACCACGCCGGGCAGGACATGGAGCCCCTTCACGTCGACGATCTCGGCCGCATCTGCGCGGGAGAGATCGCCGATTTCGACGATGAGCCCGTCCTTCACGGCGATATCGGCTTCGCCGATGCCGTCATGATTGACGATCGTGCCGCGGCGGAAGATCAGGTCGTAGGTGATGCTCACGAGACTTGTCCTTTTTCGGGCTCAGGGGCGAGGACGTCATTCTGGTCTTTTCGGGCGGTTTTCGCCAACAAGGCGGCGGCGGCCTTTTCGACCGTCTCGACGTCGAGGTCTTCCATGTGGTTGCGGCTCAGGTGCCAGGTGACCTCGCCGCCCTCCTCCGCCTCGATTTCTTCATGTGTGCGAGGCACGCGGACCGTGACGGCTTCCGGACCCCAGGGCGAATAGATGGCATCTGCCGTCGGCCCGAAAAGACCGATGGTAGGCGCGCCCGCCGCGGCGGCAAGATGCATGAGGCCGGAATCGTTGCCGACATAAAGACGGACGCGGGCAAAGCAGGCGCCGACCTCGTCGATACCGGCGCCGACGAGATCGATGCGGCGTTCGGGCGAAACAGCTTCGAGAAGGGGACGGCATTTTTCCTGCTCGCCGGGGCCGCCGGTGACGAGGAGATGCGCGCCTTCCATCGCGCCGCCGGGCGCGAGAAGGCGGCGCGCGAGCTCCGCGAAACGCTCGACCGGCCACATCTTGCCGGGCCAGGCGGCGGTGGGCCCCATCGCGAGAACCGACATGCCGTCGGGGATCGTCTTCTTCGCCCTGGCGATCATTTCCTCGCCCGGCCAGAGGCGCGGGGACGGCGCCGGGTCGAGGCCGACGGTGCGCGCATTGTGCTCGACGCGGTGGAGCGTGTGTTCGGGCTTCAAAATCCGGCGGTCGAAGGTCCAGAGCAGCCAGGCCGTCGCCGAGCCGCGCAGATCGACCACGATGTCGAAGCGGCGGAACATGGTCGCCTTGAGGAGCTTGCGCCAGTGGCCGATGCGCTTTTCCTTGCGCATCTCGATGATGCGCGTGACGCGCGGCGCATGCGCGAAGACCGGAACGGCGAGCGGCCCGCAGGCGACCCAGAATTCGGCTTGCGGGTAGCGCTCCATCAGGCCGCCAAGCACGCCCGTGGAGAGGACGGCGTCGCCGATACGGTTCGACGCAATAAAGAGAATTCGCATTTACGATCCGCGAAGGGCTTGTGAGAGATCGGGCCCGCCGGTGCACCCTGTTCCCCCGGTTTATAGGAGGCGGCAGCGCGTGCCAAGTTTGCCGGAGGCGCGCGGCGGCCTTGCGCAAGGGAGCGCGCGGCCCTAAATCTGAATGCCCTAACGAAACGAGGCAAATGGCGATGGCTGGGGCGCTGGCTTCCCCCTTGAGCGGGCGCGGGGTTATTCGGATCGCAGGCGAGGAGGCGCGGAGCTTCCTGCAGAATCTCGTCACCAATAATGTGGAGCGGGTGGCCCCTGGCCATGCGGTCTATGCCGCCCTGCTGACGCCGCAGGGCAAGTTCCTCTTCGACTTTTTCATGTGTGCCGATCCGGCGGACGCGAATGCCGTACTCCTCGACTGCGACGGCGCGCGGGCGGGCGATCTCGCGAAACGACTCACCATGTACAAGCTGCGTGCGAAGGTGACGATCGACGATCTGAGCGAGAGCCTGGGCGTCGTCGCGATCTGGCACGAGGACCGCACCCCGGTGCCCGAGGGGCCGGGCTGTGCGGACCCCCGGCTTGCCGCCATGGGGCGCCGCGCGATCCTGCCGAAGGCGGAGATCGAGGCGGCCATAAAAGCGGCGGGCGCCGAGGCCGTCCCCGAAACGGCATGGCACCGGCACAGAATCGGGCTCGGCGTGGGCGACGCGGCGCGGGATTTTGAACCGGACCGGACCTTTCCCCTCGAGGTCAATTTCGACGAACTTAACGGAATCGACTTCCACAAGGGCTGCTATGTCGGCCAGGAAGTGACCTCGCGGACGAAGCGGCGCGGCAGCGTCAGAAAAAGGCTGCTGCCGGTGCATGTGGAGGGCGACCTGCCGCCGCCGGATACTCCCATCAAGGGCGGTGCGCGCGAGGTGGGGACGATTTTCTCGGGCGATGCGGAAACATCGCGGGCGCTCGCGCTGATCCGGCTCGACCTTGTTCGCGGCTCCGTGCTGGAAGCGGGAGCAGCGGAAATCCAGCCCGAAATACCCGAATGGCTTCGCCTCGAAGCGGCGGAGGGGGAAGAACAATGACGAGCTCCAAGGCGAGCGTGGCGGGGCGCTGCCCCTGGCCGGGCGAGGATCCGCTTTATGTCGCCTATCACGACGAGGAATGGGGCGTGCCGGAATATGACGACCGGGCGCTGTTCGAGAAGCTGATCCTCGACGGATTCCAGGCCGGGCTCTCCTGGATCACGATCCTCCGCAAGCGCGAGACATTCCGCGAGGCTTTCGACGGTTTCGAGCCGGAGACAATCGCGCGATACAAGCCCGCCAGGGTCGAAAAACTGCTGAAAAACCCCGGCATCATCCGCCATCGGGGAAAGATCGAGGCGACGATCGGCAATGCGCGTGCCTATCTCGACATGATGGAAAAGGGCGAGGGCTTTTCGGACTTCCTGTGGAGCTTCACCGACGGTGTGCCTCAACAGAACAAGTGGAAGAGCATCGCCCAGGTGCCGGCCGAAACGCCGATGAGCGTTTCGATGTCGAAGGAATTGAAGAAGCGCGGCTTCAAATTCTGTGGACCGACGATCGTCTATGCCTTCGCGCAGGCGGTCGGCATCGTCAACGATCATCTCGTGACGTGCCCGCGCCACAAGACTTGCTCCGCATTGGTGCGAAATCAAAACCAATAATTAAGCGGCGTTATGCGCTGCTGGTCGCGCCTCATCAATGTTCCGCCACATTGTCGGCACATGCGGGCCACGTTGCGCCTTTATCGTTGCTTCCGTTCCAGCCAGCGGAGGGGATTCCAGAAATGTTCAAGCGCCCCAAGGGTGTTTCCGACACCGATTCATCGCCGTCGCCGGGTTCTTCCGGCACGCAATCGGCGAGCGTCGCTCCCAAGCAGACGCCGCCCGACATCAACCCCGAAGAGCGCGACGCCGACAGCGGCGCCACGCGCTCGGTCACTCCATCCTACCAAGCAAGGAAGCCCACCGTGCGCACTCTTCAATCGACCGCCAGTTCCTCGACGCCGACCGCCGCTAATCTCCATGTCGGGCGCGGCCTCAAGCTCGAAGGCAAGATTCAGTCGTGCGACTCGCTCGTGATCGAAGGCGATGTTCAGGCGACCATCGAGAGCGGCACGCTGACGATTTCCGAAACCGGCGACGTGCGCGGCGAAGCGACTGTCGACGCGGCCGAGATCAACGGCAAGTTCGACGGCACGCTGACCGTCAAGAAATGCCTGACGATCAATTCTTCGGGGCGCGTGACGGGCACGGTTCATTATGGCGAGCTGAAGGTCGAACAAGGCGGCCAGGTGAGCGGCGAGATCCGCGCCCAGTCCGCCGAAGACGCTTCGGAGAAGCCGCGCCTCGCCTCATCGGGCGGCAAGGACGAGAACAAATCGGGCGACAGCAGCACAAGCGGTCAGGGCAACAGCTCAAGCCGCTCGGCGTCGATGATCTGATTTCGACCGCTTAAGGAACGAGCCACTCCCCCTGCGCCGCAGCCGCCGAAAAGCGGATGCGCGCGCGGCGGTGGCCTGTGCGGCTCAATACGACGACATCCGCTTCCTCGAAGATGAATTCGAGGAGCGCGAAATTCAGGCGCCCTTCTTCCAGTCTTTCAAGCGGCGGGATGATGCCTTCCACGTCTTCGGGCAGGCCCGACACAGGACCTGCCGAGAGCGAGCCCGGCGGCGCCGTGACGAGATAGGCCCGGCGGCTCGACGGGGCGGCGCTTTCCCAGGCCCTGCCGGCCGGTTCGCCTGTCCGGTGAATCGCGGACCGGCCGGTGAGCCGCACCTGAATGTCAGACAAGGGATCGTAAAAAAGCAGGGCCGCGCGCGGATCGCGCTCCAGCTCGGCCACCTTGCGCGAGCGGGCATCGGTGAACGCCGTGAGGCGGCGGGCCCCGGCATCCATGCCCCGCAGGAAGACGGTTCGAACCGCCGGACCGCCCTCCTCCGTGAGGGTCGCGAATGCTGGTTTACGCAAGGGAGACCTTGCATTTTCGACGCCTTCCTTCGGCAAGGCGAGCGCCAGCCCGGCCATATCGCCAAGCGTCAAAGCCCGCAGGTCTTCTCCCTCGCTGGGCCCGGACGGCACCGGCGGAACGGCCTCCGGCAGTTGAATATCGGACATCCAGCCCCTCCCTTTTCCTTCGTCCTTCGGCAGTAGCATCGCCGGGACGGCTGTTCTATTTTAGTCGCGTGGCTAGGGGGAGCCGCATCGCGCATCCCGCAGAACCAAGCTCAATGTTACGGAATGCGCGCCGGCATCAAGAATTCAGAGTCAGGTGAACAGTGACCAAAGTCGTCATCAGCGGGACGGGCGTTTTCACGCCGCCCTACTCCGTCAGTAACGAGGAACTCGTCGATACCTTCAACGCTTATGTGCGCAAGCACAATGAGGAGAACGCCGCCGCGATCGAGCGCGGCGAGATGGAGGCGCTGGCAGAATCGAACGTCGAGTTCATCGTCAAGGCGTCGGGTATCGAGTCGCGCTATGTGATGAACAAGTCGGGGATCGTCGATCCCGACATCATGGCGCCGAGGCTCCGGCAACGTTCCAACGACGAGCCGTCGATCCTCGCGGAGATGGCGGTGGACGCGGCGAAGATGGCGATGGCGCGCGCGGAGAAGACGCCTGCCGACATCGACGCCGTGCTCGTCGCCTGTTCGAACCTCGAACGGCCCTACCCCGCCATTGCGGTCGAAGTGCAGGACCTGCTCGGCATCGAGGGTTTCGGCTTCGACATGAACGTCGCCTGCTCGTCAGCGACCTTCGGCATCCAGACCGCCTACGACATGCTGCGCTCGGGCTCGGTCCGTTGCGTGCTGATCGTCGATCCGGAAATCTGCTCCGGCCACCTCAACTTCCGCGACCGCGACAGTCATTTCATCTTCGGCGACGTGTGCACCGCGATCGTTCTCGAGCGTGAGGAGACCTGCACGGCGAAGGGTGCGTGGGAAGTTCTCGGCACACGGCTGAAGACGAAGTTTTCCAACAACATCCGCAACAATTTCGGCTTCCTCAACCGCGCGACGCCTGAAGGCATCGGCGCGAAGGACAAGCTCTTCGTGCAGGAAGGCCGCAAGGTCTTCAAGGAAGTCGTGCCGATGGTCTCGCAGCTCATTCTCGAGCACATGGCGGACGAAGGGCTCGACCCGAAGGACCTGAAGCGGATGTGGCTGCATCAGGCCAACAAGAGCATGAACGATTTCATCGGCCGCAAGGTGCTGGGCCGCGATCCGGAACGGCACGAACAGCCGAACATCCTGCAGGAATATGCGAACACGAGTTCGGCGGGCTCCATCATCACCTTCAGCCAGTTCAACGAAGACCTGAAGGAAGGCGATCTCGGGCTCATCTGCAGCTTCGGCGCAGGTTACTCGGTCGGCAATGTGCTGGTGAGAAAGCGCGCCTGACGACGCGCTTTCTCCTTCGCGTTACTTTTTCAGCGGTTCGACGGTGACGATGCGGAAGGTCTGCATCTCGCCGTCCTGTTCCTGCACCGAAAGATATTCGCCGGCCTTGAACTCATGCTGGTCGAGCTTGAAGAAGGGCTCGTCGGCTTCAGGCGTCGACATGTCGTAGTCGATCGCCCAGCCGCGGCCGATATGGCGCAGCAGACCCTTCTGGTCTCCCTCACCCGCCCAGAAACGGCGCACGGTGCATTCCTTCGAATGCGCCTTCCAGGCCTGTGGATCGAGTTTCATCTCCGCATCGAGCGGGAGCACGAGATCGTAGCCGTGAGCGGGCGAGCCGTTGGGGTGTTCCTCGTTGCGCGCGAGGGTCATGTGAACGTGGTAGAGGGTCATTCAATCTTCCGTTTCTTCAATGTGCCGGGTTTTCAATGTGCCATGAGCACGGGGATCGTGGCATGCGAGCGGACATGCTGCGTCGCGCCGCCGATGATGAATTCGACGAGGCGGCTGTGGCTGTAGCCGCCCATGACGAGAATATCCGTCTTCGCCTTTTCCGCCTGTTCAAGCAAGACCTCGCCCGAGGCGCGTCCCGCCGCGTCGACAAGATGCACGTCGGCGACGATGCCGTGGAGTTCGAGATAATCCGCCAGCGTCGAGCCGGGCGCGGGATCGAGCTCCTTGCCGCCGATACAGAGGATCGTCACCTTCTTCGCCGCTTCGAGGAAGGGGATCGCTGCCGTGACGGCGCGGGCCGCTTCCGCACTCTCGTCCCAGCCGATGCAGACGGAGCCGCCGACGGGATTCCACGCTTTCTTCGGCGCAATGAGAACGGGACGCCCGGCGCTCATCATGGCCGCTTCGAGCGCGGTGCCGCCGGCCACGCCGGTCGTACCCTCGCCGAAGACGATGAGGTCCGAGAGGCGGCTTTGCGTGGCGACGACCTCGTCGCGGCGGCCCGTGACGTCGAGAAAGCGGACCGAGGGAAGCACGGGCTCGCCGCCCTTCTGCGCGACGGCAACGCCCGCCTCTTTCGCCACCTTTTCGAGCGCCGCCTTCACGCGGCCCGATGCCTGATCCGCGCCTTCGCGCGCTGCCTGCATCAGGTCCTCGATCACCTGGCCCGACACGCCATCGCCGAGATAGGGCAGCGCTTCCGTGGGATCGGGCCGGGCGAAGAGGCCGACAAGCTGCGCCCCGAAGCCGCGCGCAACCGAGAGCGCCGTCGCGAGCACTTCGTCATCCTCCGCCCTTCCGGCGAGAGGCACGAGAATCTTACGAACGGACATGATCAATCTCCTTGGTTGTTTTCTTCAGACGCGAGCCTCGGCTCGCGCTCGCGGCCAAGCAGCAGAACGGGGCAGCCCGCGGCCGCGGACAATCGTCCCGCATCGTCGTCGTCGCCGAACCAGTCCGCATTGACTACAAGCAATCCGACGCCCGACTGCCGCGCGGCGGCGGCGATATCGGCCGGGCCGAGACCTCTGGCCGGCAGACGCATGAATGCGGCGCCGAAACGCGCAGCCAGCGCCTCGGCGAAGGCGCTGCAACTTTCGCCCGCGCTCGACCCCTCGTCCACCACGGCGACGGAGCGCCCCGGCAGGAACTGCTGAAGGGAGGGCGTGGACCGCCTTGGCGCCGGGCCGTGGGCGGGAAGCGAAGAGCGCAGGCCCGCACCACGCGAGACGAGGAGCACGTCGGCCCGCGTCTCGCGCGTTGCGGCGCGAACGGCGCGGCCCACCTCGCGCGCGGTCTCTCCCGGCGCCCTGATGACCAGCGTGTCCTCCGACGAGGCGCTTGCCGCAAGCGAGGCGAGCGGGCGGCCCCGGCGCACGTCGAAACTCCAGTCCACATGCGCCTCCGCCGCGATGCGGGCGAGCATGCGCCTGGCACTCTCGGCCTGCGCCTTCATGGCACGGAGCATGCGCTCGGGATCGAGCTCGCGGACATCGCCCGAAAAAGAAACCTCGCGCGCGAAGGGAAGGCTCGCCAGCGCGATGAGATTGTCGTCCTCGACAAAGACACCCTTGAGGCGCGCGTCAACGGATGCCGCGAGACGCGCGGCAAGCGACAGCGCCTCGCGGGCGACGAAAGACGTATCGAGGCCGATCACGACGCGCGGCTGCTCCGCGGCGCCGCCTTCCGGTTTCCTGTCCGGGCTTGCCATCAACTGCCCTTCCTGACGCTGTTGCCGTCGTCCGAGCGCTGGGCGAAGCGGCGCTGATTGTCCGCGAAGGCGGCAAGGCGCTCTTCCGCGCGGGCAAAGATCGAGCCCGCCGGGAAGTGGCCGTCCGCGCCGCGCACGCCCGCAGGCGCGCCCATGAGGAGCTCGACGCCTTCTTCCACATGCTCGACAGGATAGATCGCGAACACGCCGCGTTCCACCGCGTCGACAACATCCTGACGCAACATCAGATGCTTCACATTCGAGGCGGGAATGAGGACGCCCTGGTCGCCCGTTAGGCCGCGCCGCATGCAGATGTCGAAAAAGCCCTCGATCTTGTCGTTGACGCCGCCGATCGCCTGCACTTCGCCGAGCTGGTTGACGGAGCCCGTGACCGCGAGGCCTTGCGCAATCGGCGCTTCGGCGAGCGCGGAAATCAGCGCGTAGAGTTCCGCCGAGGAGGCACTGTCGCCATCGACGCCGCCATAGGACTGCTCGAAGACGACGCTCGCGCTCATGGAAAGCGGTATCTCCGGCAGGAACTGGCCGGAGATGTAACCCGACAGGATGAGCACGCCCTTGGTGTGGATCGGGCCGCCCAGCGCCACCTCGCGCTCGATGTCGATGACGCGGGCGCTGCCGAGACCCATGCGCACGCGCGCGGTGATGCGGCTCGGACGCCCGAAGGTGATGCTGCCCATCGAAAGAACGGAGAGGCCGTTCACCTGACCGATGCGCTCGCCCTCGGTGTCGATCATCACGATGTCGCGCGTGATCATTTCGAGACTGCGTTCGCGCAGGCGGTCGGCGCGGCCGATCTGCGCCTCGACGGCCTCGTCCACATGATCGGCCGTGATGGTCCTGGCGCCCGCGCTGCGCGCGATGTGATCGGCCTCGCACATGAGATCGACGATGGGACGCATGACCATCGACAGTTTTTCCGCGTCCTCCGCCTGACGCGAGGAACGCTCGATGATGCGGCCGACGCCCGAGCGGTCGAGCGGCAGCAGGCCTTCCTCGCGGCAGGTGCTGGCAAGCAGGCGCGCATAGAAGAGATCGTTCTCCGCTTCGCGGTCGATCTCGTCCTCGAAGTCGGCGGCGACCTTGAAGAGTTCGCCGAAGTCCGGATCGAGGTTGCTCAGCACATAATAGAGATAGCGGTCGCCGAGCAGGATCACCTTCACGTTGAGCGGGATGGGATCGGGCTCGAGGGAGACCGTGCTCACGAGGCTCAGATATTCGCCCGGACTTTCGATGACGAGCTTGCGGCGGCGGATGGCGCGCTTCAGCGCATCCCATGCAAACGGCTCGCGCAACAGCTTCAGCGCGTCGATGAGGAGATAGCCGCCATTCGCGCGGTGGAGAGAGCCCGGCTTGATGAGCATGAAGTCGGTGACGAGCGCGCCCATCTGCGGCATGTGCTCCACGCGGCCGAGCAGGTTCGCCATGGTCGGGTGATCCTCGTAGAGGATCGGAGCGCCACCGCCGATATAGCCGCCCGCATCGGCGACATCCTGCGCCCGCGACGTGGCGGCGCCGCCCTTGCGCGCTTCGGCGCTGTTGTCGACGACGACGTTCACCTCGTAGCGGCGGAAGGGATCGCCCTGCGCGAAGCCGGCGCCACGGCCCTGCATTATCGCCTGCATGGCGGCGATGGCACGCTGCTGCTCGTTCTCGCCTTCGCCGCCGCCGCTCGCGAACATGCCGATATTGGCGATGAGGTCGGCGGTCACGTCGTCGAACCATTTCCTGACCGCCGGGAGGCCCTCGAAATGCGCGCGCAGTTCACGGATGGATTGCGCAACGGCGCGGTCGGCTACTTCGCGGTTCAGGTCGCGGACACGCTGGAAATGTTCCTTCTCCCAGCCCGGAATGCGCTCGATGGTTTCGGCGAGCTCCTTCTGCAGCGACTGGATCGTCGCCTCGATGCGCTTGCGATCCTCTTCGGGAAGCTTGTTGAACTCGTCGGGTTTCACGACATTGCCGTCATGCACGGGCGCAAGCGCGAAACCCGCTGGCGTGCGAAGGAGCGCGATGTCCTGCGCCTCGGCTTTGCCCCGCAGTTCCTCGAAGGCCTGCTCCTGGCGCTCCTGGTATTCCTCGTCGATGGACTGGCGGCGGTTCTGGTATTCCTCGCTTTCGAGGATCGAGGGGATCGTGACCTTCAGATCCTCGATGAGACGGTCCATGCCCTCCTTGAGGAGGCGGCCCGTGCCAGCGCCGAGCTCAAGCGCCACGGGCTTGTGCGGGGTCGTGAAATTATTGACATAGACCCAGTCGGAGGGCGCGCGCTCCTTCATCGCGGCGCTGGCGAGAAAACGCAGCACCGCCTCGTGCTTGCCCGCCCCGTCCGGCCCGAGCACGAAGATGTTGTAGCCCTGGCGGCGGATACCGGTGCCGAAGCGCAGCGCATCGAGAACGCGCTCCTGCCCGACAAGGCCGGTATGGTCGTCCAGTTCCGCCGTGGTGCCAAATTCGAACTGGCTCACATCGCAGGCACGATAGAGGAGTTCGGAGGGAACCGGTTCGACCGTCATATCGTTTGTTCAGCCTTATCTGGTCGTGTATCTCCCGCCCGGACCGGGCGAAGGGCGAGCTTAACCTCATCGCGATCATGGACAAAGCCGGGGTTTGACCGCAATCGGACAGTTCCGCACAGGCATTTTCTCCGCCGCAATCGACAGACAGGCGGAAGGCCCTTAAGTTTCGCCTCCCATGACACAGCCGAAGCAGAAGCAGCCAGGACGAAAAGCCGCCGCGCCGCCGCGCGCCTGGCAACGCATGCTGAGCGGACGCCGGCTCGACCTGCTCGACCCCTCGCCGCTCGATGTGGAAATCGACGATATCGCGCACGGGCTTGCGCGCGTTGCCCGCTGGAACGGGCAGACGATGGGCGACCATGCCTTCACGGTGGCCGAACATTGCGTGCTGGTGGACGACATCTGCGCGCGCTTCCGGCCCGGCTGGCCCGCGAAATGGCGGCTTGCGGCGCTGCTGCACGATGCGCCCGAATATGTGATCGGCGACATGATCAGCCCGTTCAAGGCGGCCCTCGGCATCGACTACAAGGCCTTCGAACACCGGCTGGCAGCGGCGATCCATGTGCGCTTCGGGCTGCCCTCCGAACTGCCGCAATCGGTCGAGGAGCAGATCAAGCGGGCGGACCATGCATCGGCCTTTTTCGAGGCGACGCAGATCGCCGGTTTTTCGGATGAAGAGGCGGCGCGGCTTTTCGGTCGGCCGAGAGGGCTCACCCCGATCCGCATCGAACCCCTGCCGACGAAGAAGGCGCAGGCGCGGTTTCTGGCGCGTTTCGAGGAACTGGCGGGCGCGTGACGTGTGCAATCAGGTACTCTGTCCCCATGATTAGCCCCGTGATTGCTCGCGTTTCCTTTCGGTCCGGAGTCTGTTAGCTTTTCTCTGGCCTCTTGGGGGAGAAACCAATCATGCGACAGAAACTGCCGGTTGTTACAACATTGGCGATGTTCGCGTTTGCGTCGGCGGCGGGCGCTGTCACCCTTACAAATCTGGACGGCAACAGCGTGCAAATCCTGGTTTGCGACGAAAATTGTCCGTCGGACGACGAATATTGGGGATCCGCGTTCGATTTTTGGCTAGCGCCGGGCGAAACGAAAACATTCGCGTGCAGCGGCGAGTGTTTCGTCGGGTCTTATTACGACGGACACTCCCCAACCCTGGGCGACATGGCCGATGCGGACGACGACGAAATGTTTAGCGGTGACGAGCACGGCTACATACAAAATGGGTTCGCTGTGCACACCCCGAAGTGAGCGGCGGAGAATCGAGCCCGACACCAATTACAGGCCATTCAGTTACCAATTGCGGGGACACAATACCCAACTCCCCCGCCCGTCGCGGACTTGGGGCCGGGCTAGCAGCGTTTGAGGGGGCGTCCGATCCGCATAGGCCCCCTGCCGACGAAGACGGCGCAGGCGCGGTTTCTGGCGCGTTTCGAGGAACTGACCGAGGGTCGCGGCGCCGGTAAGTTACGGTTTCCTCTGGATTTCCGCCCGACTTTGCACAAATCTGTGTTATTGGAATCGTATAGTCGATTCCGAATATCCGCGTCCTTTTTGTGCCGTCCGATTCGAGATCCCGTCAGAGCGAATGATGATTTATGTAAGCCCCCTCAGTGCGGTTCCGGATGCGATCAGGGAAGTGAAGCCCTCGCATCTCGTGAGCCTGCTCGATCCCGACACGATGATCGACACGCCGCAGGGCATCCTGCCCACGCAGCATCTGCGCCTCGGCGTGAACGACATTGCCGAGGAAATCGACGATCTCGTGCCGCCTGGCGTCGAGCATGTGGCCGAACTCATCGCTTTCGTGCAGGCGTGGGACCGGAAGAGCCCGCTGCTCGTTCACTGCTGGGCGGGGATCAGCCGCTCGACGGCGGCCGCCTTCATCGCGCTCTGCGCGCTCAATGAGGGGCACCCGGAAGACGAGCTTGCCCGGCTGGTCCGCGCCTGCGGCTCGCATGCGCATCCCAACCGGCTGATGGTGCGCCATGCCGACAGCCTGCTGAAGCGCGAGGGGCGCATGTCGGCCGCGGTCGAGGCGCTGGGGCCCGGACGCGCCTGCTGGGAAGGCGAACTCTTCTCCATCCCTCTTCGTCCCGCCGCTCTTCGCACCAGCCGGGATTGAAGCGCGATGGCCGAGGTTGCGTCCAAGCCCTCCGTCCAGTCCGCCGCCGAAGCGGCGATGCGCGCCGACAAGGCCGTCGTCATCGGGCTCAATGCCGCCATCGTCACCGTTCTGGACTACGAGCCGAAAATCCTCGTCGTGCCGCATGACGAAGCGGACGGCACGGGCGGCTGGGATGCGCTGCCCTTCGGCCCATTCAATCCGATGGAGCACCGCACGCTCGAAATCGGCTTGCGCTCCTGGGTGCAGGAACAGACGCAACTCGAACTCGGCTATGTCGAACAGCTCTACACGTTCGGCGATCGCGGGCGGCACGCGCTCGAAATCGAGACGCCGGGCGAACATGTCGTCTCGGTCGGCTATCTCGCACTGACGCGCAGCCGCGACGAAGCGACGAAAGGTGCGGCCTGGCGCGACTGGTACCAGCACTTCCCGTGGGAAGACTGGCGCGACGGCAAGCCGCCGATCGTCGATCAGGTGATCGTGCCACTGCTCCGCGAATGGGTGGCGAAGCAATCGGAAGCCTCGCCGCAGGAACTCGCGCGCGGCAAGCGGCGCGACCGGATGCGGCTCTGCTTCGGCGTGGACGGCGTTCAATGGGACGACGAGAAAGCGCTGGAGCGCTATGAGCTTCTCTACAGCGCGGGCCTGCTGCTGGAAGCGGCGCGCGACGGGCGCCCGAACGCGCAACATCTCTTCAAGGGCAAGACGCCGCAACTCGGCCGGCCGATGCAGTTCGACCATCGCCGCATTCTTGCGACCGCGATGAGCCGGCTGCGCGCCAAGATCAAATACCGCCCGGTCGCCTTCGAGCTGATGCCGACGGCCTTCACGCTCTACGAATTGCAAAAGACGGTGGAGGCGCTGCTCGGGCTCCACGTGCACAAGCAGAATTTTCGCCGCCTCGTCGAGAATGCAGGCCTCGTGGAACGCACGGGCCGCATGTCGACGCGCACCGGCGGGCGGCCCGCCGAGCAGTTCCGCTTCCGCCGCGAGGTGCTGAACGAGCGCCCGGCGCCAGGCCTCAAGCTCGCCCCCTCGCGCAGCCGCGCGAACAGCTGAGCCCGTTTCGCGGCGCTTTTCCGCTTGAATCCCGCCGTTACGCCCCCCTTATAATTGGCATTGACGGGGTTAATGCTCAGTCGTAGCATAAGCCTCGAAGTTGAGCCCGGCCCCCCTTCCCGGTCCTCTGGCGACATGAAGATGGGTGTCGGCGTTTTTGATAGCCCCTTTATACTCAGTTGGAGCATATAGGAGCGCAGCTCAGGGAGGCCGCCATGGCCCTCGCAGGTGAAATGCAGCAGAAGACGGGCGCGCCCAAGCCCGCGGCGCGCGCGTTCAAGCCGCTGGAGATGCCCGAGCTCGAATATACGCCCGGGCTCGCCAGGGAAATGGCGCCGCTCTACGAGAAGGTGAAGCACGTCATCCCTTCCATCGAGTGGCCCTTCTTTGCGCCCTATATCCACGCGATCAACAGGCTGAAAAAGGAGCGCGGCGCGGTCGTGCTCGCGCATAACTACCAGACGCCGGAAATCTTCCACTGCGTGAGCGACATTGCGGGCGACAGCCTTCAGCTCGCAAAGGAAGCGGCGAAGGTGGATGCGGATGTAATCGTCCAGTGCGGCGTGCACTTCATGGCGGAAACCTCGAAGCTGCTGAACCCGGAAAAGACCGTTCTCATTCCGGACGTGAAGGCGGGCTGCTCGCTTGCCGATTCGATCACGGGCGCCGATGTGCGCCTGCTGCGCGAGAAGTTTCCCGGTGTGCCGGTCGTCACTTACGTGAACACGTCGGCCGAGGTGAAGGCGGAGAGCGATATCTGCTGCACGTCTTCCAACGCGCTCCAGGTCGTCGAGAGCTTCGGCACGGACCGCGTGCTCTGCATTCCCGACGAATTCCTCGCGAAGAACATCGCGAAACAGACAAGCGTGAAAATCCTCACCTGGAAGGGCCATTGCGAAGTGCATGAGCGCTTCACGGCGGAGGAGCTTCGCCAGTATCGCCGGGACGATCCGAACATCGTCATCATCGCGCATCCAGAATGCCCGCCCGAAGTCGTCGAGGAAGCGGACTTCTCCGGCTCGACCTCCGGCATGATCAACTGGGTGAAGGAACACCAGCCCAAGCGCGTCGTCATGGTGACGGAATGCTCCATGAGCGACAATGTGGCGGTGGAAAACCCCAACGTCGAATTCGTGCGGCCCTGCAACCTCTGCCCGCATATGAAGCGGATCTCGCTGAAGAACATTCTCGAGAGCCTCGTCTATATGCGCGAGGAAGTGACGGTCGATCCGGCTGTGGCCGTGCGCGCACGCGCCGCCGTGGAACGGATGATCAATCTCGGCAACTGAGCTTCGGGCTCTGTCTGGAGGTGCCTAGATGGCACAGGGCAACATCGTCGATGCCGGCGACGTTCTGATCGTCGGTGCGGGTCTTGCGGGTCTCTTCACCGCGCTGAAGCTCGCGCCCCGTCCCGTCACCGTGCTGGCAGGCGCGCCCATCGGAGACGGTGCGTCGAGCGCCTGGGCGCAGGGCGGCATCGCGGCAGCCATCG
Source organism: Parvibaculum sp. (assembly GCF_045863935.1). Taxonomy (GTDB): domain Bacteria; phylum Pseudomonadota; class Alphaproteobacteria; order Parvibaculales; family Parvibaculaceae; genus Parvibaculum. The sequence continues at coordinate 16,223 of NZ_BTVP01000015.1, forward strand.
AGCCCGGCGACACGCCCCAATCCCACGCCGCCGATACGATCGCGGCGGGTGCGGGCACAGTCGACGAGGAAGCCGCGCTTTCCATCGCCCAGGAAGCGGCCGTTCGCATCGAGGACCTTCTCCGGCTCGGCGTGCCCTTCGACCGCGACATCGAGGGCAAGCTCGCCGTCGGCCGCGAGGCCGCGCACAGCCGCCGGCGCATCGTTCATGTGAAAGGCGACCAGGCGGGCAAGGCGATCATGCAGGCGCTCGTCGCCGCGGTGCGCGCCTGCCCCTCCATCCGCGTGATGGAGGGCTTGTCGGCCTATGAACTCGCCATTGAGAACGGGCGCGCGGCGGGCGTCTTCGCGCGGCCCGCCCATGCGGCGACGGCGCCGCAGCCGCTGCTCATCAAGGCGCGTGCCGTCGTGCTCGCGTCGGGCGGCGTCGGCCAGCTTTTTGCCGTCACCACCAACCCCCTGCAGGCGCGCGGCGAAGGCGTTGCCATGGCGGCGCGCGCGGGCGCCATCATCGCCGATCCGGAATTCGTGCAGTTCCATCCGACGGCGATTGCCTCGATGCGCGATCCCGCGCCGCTCGTCACCGAAGCGCTGCGCGGCGAAGGCGCGATCCTCGTCAACAAGGCGGGACAGCGCTTCATGTGCGCGATCCATGAGGATGCCGAACTTGGGCCGCGCGATATCGTGGCGCGCGCCATCTTCCGCGAGATCGCGGCGGGGCGCGGCGCCTTCCTCGATGCGCGCGCGGCGCTGGGCGAGCGTTTCGCCAGCGCCTTCCCCACCGTCTACGAGAATTGCCGTTCGCTCGGCATCGACCCGGCGCGAGAACCGATCCCCGTTGCACCGGCCGCGCATTACCACATGGGCGGCATCCTTGTGGACGCCCGGGGCCGCAGCACCGTCGAGGGGCTGTGGGCCTGCGGCGAGGTCGCCTCCACCGGCATGCATGGCGCGAACAGGCTCGCCAGCAACTCGCTCCTCGAAGCCATCGTCTATGGCGCGCGCATCGCCGCCGATATCGACGGTTCCGTGCCGGGCGCGCGCGCCGGACGCGACATCGCACCGCCGGTGATTGGCTCGGCATCGGCGCCCGACACGCCTTTTGCGAGCCAGCTCCGGCAGATCATGACGGCCCATGCCGGTGTCGAGCGCGACGGCGCGGGGCTCGCCTTCGCGCTGACGGAAATCGCGCGGCTCGAACGCGCGGCGGGCCCGGCGAGCCTTTTCGGCAATATCGCGACGACGGCAAAGCTCATTGCCGCATGCGCCTATGCGCGCGAGGAAAGCCGCGGCGGTCACTACCGCAGCGACTTCGCCGAGCCGCGTGCGCCCTGGCGGCACCGCAGCTTCATCACGCTGAAGGAAGCGACGCGCATCGCCGATGCGGCCATCGAAACTCTCCCCGCTTCGCAAGCGGCCGACGCACAGGTAAGCGCATGACGCTGACGCCCCTTCCCTCGCTGATGATCGAGCCTGCGGTGCGCGCCGCGCTCGCCGAAGATCTCGGCCGCGCGGGCGACATCACCACGCAAGCGACGGTGCCTGCCGAGGCGAAGGCGCGTGTGCTTCTCAATGCGCGCCAGTCCGGCCGCGTCGCGGGCCTCGATTGCGCGCGCATGGCCTTCCGGCTCGTCGATCCGTCGCTGAAAGTGGCGGTGGTGAAAGGCGACGGTTCGGACGTGGAACCCGGCGACACCATCGCCGCCATCGAGGGGCCCGCACGAGGCATCCTGACCGGCGAGCGCGTGGCGCTCAACTTTCTCGGGCATATGTCCGGCATCGCGACGGCGACGCGCGAAATCGCGCGGGCGATCGAAGGCACCAAGGCGCATGTCTGCTGCACGCGCAAGACGACGCCGGGGCTTCGCATTTTCGAGAAATATGCGGTGCGCGCGGGCGGCGGCATGAACCACCGCTTCGGGCTCGACGATGCCGTGCTCATCAAGGACAACCACATCGCCGTCTCCGGCGGCATCGCGGCGGCGATTTCGCGCGCCAAAGCCGCGAGCGGCCATATGGTGAAGATCGAGGTGGAGGTCGACACGCTCGATCAGCTCGACGAGGCGCTGAAGGCCGGTGTCGACGCCGTGCTGCTCGACAACATGACGCCGGAGATGCTCGCCGAGGCCGTGCGCCGGATCGGCGGGCGCGCCATCGCCGAAGCGTCAGGCCGCATCACCGCCGAAACGGCGCCCGCCATCGCGGCCAGCGGCGTCGACCTCATCTCCTGCGGCTGGATCACACATTCAGCGCCCTGCCTCGATATCGGCCTCGATTTCGATAGCCTGACGGCGTCCTGAACGCCTTCCTGCTTCCCCGCTCCCAAGAACTGGACTACGGTCCAGAAAATCAAAGCCACAGGGAGGCGGCCATGGGACAGGCGAACGGGCGGAAATCCATCTTCATCACAGGCGCGGCCTCGGGCATGGGGCTCGAGACGGCGCGGCTTTTCCATTCCAAGGGCTGGTTCGTCGGCGGCTACGACGTCAACGGCGCCGGGCTTGCCGCGCTCGAGAAGGAACTCGGCGGCGAGAACTGCATCGTCGCGAAGCTCGACGTCACCGACAAGGACGCCTATGACGCGGCGGTCACGCGCTTCGGCGAGGCGACGGGCGGCAAGCTCGACATCCTCTACAACAATGCCGGCATCGGCCGGGGCGGCCTATTCGAGCAGATGCCGTTCGAAGACATCATGGCCGTCGTGAATGTGAATTTCATCGGCGTGCTGAACGGCATTTACGCCGCATTGCCGCTGCTGAAGGCGACGGAGAATTCGCTCTGCTTCACCACGTCGTCCTCGTCGGCCACCTATGGCATGCCGGGTATCGCCGTCTATTCGGCAACGAAGCATGCGGTGAAGGGGCTCACCGAAGCGCTCTCCATCGAGTTCCGCCTCATCGGCGTGCGCGCGGCCGACGTGCTGCCCGGCCTCATCGACACGCCCATCCTGCCGGAAGGCGCGGCCGCGAACGCACCGAAAGAAGGCATGTTCCGCGCCATTCCGCCGGTCGAGGTCGCGAAGGTTGTGTGGGAGGCTTATGGCTCAGACAAGCTGCACTGGTATGTGCCGCCGGAGCTCGTGGAGCTCGACAAGGCCGCGGGCAATGCACCGGAAATGGTGCGCGACCAGATCGCGGCCACGGGCCCCATCGCGCCCATGCTCAAGATGATGGAAGAACAGGCGAAGAAGGCCTGAGGCGCTTCACAGGCCGGTGCCGGAGCGAAGGCTGCTTACGAGCGGCCCTCGCTGCGCGCCGGCTTGTAGAAGATGTGGCGACCGATCTTCGCCACTTCCACCATGCTCGACGCCCAGTAAGGCTGCACATAGTCGGCGTGGTAGAACATGGCCGGGGCGACCGTCGTGTCGTCGAGACGGCCCATGGTCACATATTCCGCCGTGCGCAGCGCCTTTGCCCAGGCGCGGCGTTCGCTCGGCTTCTTGCTCAGCCGATTGTCGCAGGTGAAGGAGAACTGGCAGCCGGATTTGCGGCTCGCGCCCTGATAGACGACGCCGCAGATGCTGTCGGGATAGTGCTTCGAACTCACGCGATTGAGAATGACGCGAGCGACCGCGAGCTGGCCTTCGGTGGCCTCGCCGCGCGCCTCGAAATAGATGCCGGCGGCAAGGCAGCGGCGTTCCTGCTCCATCACGCTGGCCTTCACGCGCACGAGCGGCGTGTCGACATCCATCGGCACACCCGGCGCGGGGAGAAGAATGCTGGCGTTCTGAACCGCCGCCTCGATGGCGGAGCCGCCATCGGCAAAGGCGCCGGCGAGATCGCGGCCATGGGCGGGCGCATAGGCTGTCATGGGAACATAGGGGCGGACGGCGACTGCTGCCGGCGCGGGCGTCACCATGGCGTCGATCACGGTGCCGGAGACAACGCCCAGGCACAGGAGAGCTGCTGTGGTTTGCGCAGCACCGGCGACAAGATGGCCTAGGTCGAGCCATTGAAACAATCTACGCATCGTTCTCTAAACCCGTCTGCTTTGTTGTGCAGTTCCCGGGACATTCCCTTCTGTCGAAGGTTTTTGTCCGGCCCTTTTGAGGCCCTTTCGTGAACTGTCGTACAGCACCGCACGTGCCAGAGCCCGATGCCGCATCGACACCCGGGCAATCTCTACTCGTTAATCAGTTGATCGGAGATAACATCGGGTCCCCGGGGCAACAACGTCATAATTGTCGTATTGTTTACCGATGACGTTATCTGTTTGAAAAACAACAGTTATTCGGGTGCGACAAATCGCACCGCAGCACAAATTAACACTGTGTGAGCGTGTTGAAATGCAACACTTGCGTCATTCCGCATCGACTCAAGACGTTAATGCGAAAGACTCAATTTTGCCTCAATCGTTAACCTTCCGTACACACATCAATCCCGAAATGGAACAATCTGTCCACGGATGATCATGCGGAACGATCAAGCCGTTCCAGAGCCTTTCGCACCTGCGAGGGTGGATTGTGCGGCTGCGAGGCGGGCGATCGGCACGCGATAAGGCGAGCAGGAGACATAGGTGAGGCCCACTTCCTCGCAGAAGGCGATGGAGGCCGGGTCGCCACCATGTTCGCCGCAGATGCCGAGCTTGATATCGGGACGCGTCTCTCTTCCCCGCTCCGCACCGATGCGCACGAGCTCGCCCACGCCTTCGGTGTCGAGCGAAACGAACGGGTCCTGCGTCAGGATCTTCTTGCCCATGTAGTCGTTCATGAAATGGGCGGCGTCGTCGCGGCTGATGCCATAGGTCGTCTGGGTGAGATCGTTGGTGCCGAAGGAAAAGAACTCGGCGCTCTCGGCAATTTCGCGGGCAAGAAGCGCCGCACGCGGAAGCTCGATCATGGTGCCGATGCTGTATTCGAGCTTCGTGCCCTTCTCCTTCTCGATCTCCGCCGCCACGGCGACAATGCGCGCTTTCAGGAAGTCGAGCTCGTTCTTCATGCCGACAAGCGGGATCATGATTTCCGGAATGACGGCGGCGCCCGTCTCCTTCGCGGCGAGCAGTGCGCCTTCGAAGATCGCGCGCGCCTGCATCTCGTAGATTTCGGGATATGAAATGCCGAGGCGGCAGCCGCGATGGCCGAGCATCGGGTTCGTCTCTTCCAGTTCCGCAAGGCGGCGGCGGAGCATGTCCGCGTCCATGCTTGCATCGGCAGCGAACTCGGCGATCTCCGTTTCGCCCTTCGGCAGGAATTCATGCAGCGGCGGATCGAGCAGGCGGATCGTGACGGGAAGCCCGTGCATGATCTCGAAGAGCTGGCGGAAATCGTCGCGCTGCATCGGCAAAATCTTGTCGAGCGCGGCGCGGCGGCCCTTCTCGTCACCAGCGAGGATCATCTGGCGCACGGCAACGATGCGGTCTTCCTCGAAGAACATGTGCTCCGTGCGGCAAAGGCCGATGCCTTCCGCGCCGAACTTGCGCGCGGTCTCGGCATCGTGCGGCGTCTCCGCATTGGTGCGCACTTCCATGCGGCGATGCTTGTCCGCCCACACCATCAGCGTTGCGAAATCGCCGGAGAGTTCCGGCTGCAGCGTCGGTATGCGGCCCTTGATGACCTGGCCGGTCGAACCGTCCACCGTGATGATGTCGCCCTTCTTCAGGGAGACGCCCGCCACCGTCATGGTTTCCGCTTTGTAGTCGATGCGGATCGAGCCCGCGCCGGACACACAAGGCCGGCCCATGCCGCGCGCGACCACGGCCGCATGGCTCGTCATGCCGCCGCGCGTCGTGAGAATGGCGACGGCGGAATGCATGCCGTTGATGTCTTCGGGGCTCGTCTCGACGCGCACGAGCACGACGTCCTTGCCCGCCTGGCGCATGGCGGCGGCCTCGTCGGAACTGAAGACGATCTCGCCCGATGCCGCGCCCGGCGATGCGGGAAGGCCCGTCGCGATCACCTCGCGCGGCGCCTCCGGGTCGAGCGTCGGGTGCAGCAACTGGTCGAGCGATGCCGGATCGACGCGGGAGATCGCCGTCTCTTCGGAGATGAGGCCTTCGGCCACCATCTCCACCGCAATCTTCAAGGCCGCCTTCGCCGTGCGCTTGCCGGCGCGCGTCTGGAGCATCCAGAGCTTGCCGTCCTGCACGGTGAATTCGACATCCTGCATGTCGGTGTAGTGTTGCTCCAGCCGCTCGAAGACGGCGGCGAGTTCGGCAAAGGCCGCCGGCATCACCTCTTCCATCGAAGGCTTCTTGTCGTTGCCTTCGATGCGCGCCTTCTTCGTCAGGCTTTGCGGGGTGCGGATGCCGGCCACCACGTCCTCGCCCTGCGCGTTCACCAGGAACTCGCCGTAATAGGCCTTCTCGCCGGTCGAGGGATTGCGCGTGAAGGCGACGCCCGTCGCCGACGTCTCGCCCATATTGCCGAAGACCATGGCCTGCACGTTGACGGCCGTGCCCCAGCTTTCGGGGATGTTGTGCAGACGGCGATAGGTCTCCGCGCGGCGGTTCCCCCAGGAGCCGAAGACGGCGCCCATCGCGCCCCATATCTGTTCGTTCACATCCTGCGGAAAGGGACGCCCGAGCTCTTCCTCGACGCGCTCCTTGTAGCGCGCAATGACCAGCTTCCAGTCATCGGCTGAAAGCTCCGTGTCGAGACTATATTCCTGCTCTTCCTTGAAATATTCGAGGATCTCCTCGAAATTGTGATGGTCGACGCCGAGCACCACGTCGGAATACATCTGGATGAAGCGGCGATAGCTGTCATAGGCGAAGCGTTCGTCGCCCGCGCGGGCCGCGAGCCCCGCCGCCGTCTCGTCGTTCAGCCCGAGGTTCAGCACCGTGTCCATCATGCCGGGCATGGAGGCGCGCGCGCCCGAGCGCACGGAAACGAGAAGCGGGTTCTGCGCGTCGCCGAACGCCATGCCCACGGCCTTGCCGATGCGGGCGAGCGCTTCTTCCACCTGTTCCTTCAGGCCTTCGGGATATTGCCGGTCGTTCGCGTAGAAGGCGGTGCAGACTTCGGTGGTCACCGTGAAGCCGGGAGGTACAGGCAGTCCGATATTCGACATCTCGGCGAGGTTCGCGCCCTTGCCGCCCAGCAGATCGCGCAACGATGCCGCGCCCTCCGCCTTGCCGTCACCGAAAGAATAGACCCACTTCTTTTCAGCCATCGCACTTGCCTTTGGTTTGGGCAGGAACACTTTCCAACTGTGTCATTGCCGGGCTTGACCCGGCAATCCAGTGTTTTTGGCACCGCATTTGCCGTCCTGGATGCCCGGGTCAAGCCCGGGCATGACAATATTGTTGAAGGTAGGAAAGCAGGTGCGCCGCCCCTACCCCTCGACCTTCGAAAAATCGGCGACCTCGTGCAAGGCCGCGCGGATCTGCGCGAGCAGCTTCAGGCGGTTCGCGCGAACCTTCGCGTCGTCGGCATTCACCGTCACCTTGTCGAAAAAGGCATCGACAGGCGCGCGGAGCGAAGCGAGCGCCGACATGGCGGCGGCGAAGTCTTCCTTTGCGACGGCGGCTTTCGCGGCCTTCGACGCCGTGGCGATGGCGGCGGCGAGCGCCTTCTCTTCGTCCTGCGTGAAGAGTGAAGCGTCCGGCGCTTCATTGAACGCACCCTCGCCATCCTTCTTCTCTTCGATGCGCAGAATATTCGTCGCGCGCTTGTAGCCGGCCAGCAGGTTCGCACCGTCTTCCGTCGACAGGAAGTCGGAGAGCGCCTCGACGCGCTTCACGATCTGCTGTAGGTCCCGGCTGTTCCGCATACCGGGAATTTGCGTATCCGCCGTTGATCCCATCAGGAAAACGGCATCCACAAGGTCGAATCTATTACCCATGTCACGAAGGCGAACTTTCAAACGATCGCCAAAAAAATCGAGCAGATCAAACGCAGTTATTGCCCAATCTCTTTGTTTGAACAAATCTCCATGCTCGATGAGAACCTTGGTCAAATCAATTCGGAGATTGCCTTCCAGCACGATACGGATGATGCCGAGCGCAGCTCTGCGCAACGCATAAGGATCCTTCGAGCCCGTGGGCTTCTCGTCGATGGACCAAAAACCCGCCAGCGTGTCGATCTTGTCGGCAAGCGCGACCACCTTGCCGAGCGGCGTCGAGGGCACGTCGTCAGTCGGGCCAAGCGGCGAGTAATGTTCGGCAATCGCATCCGCGATGTCGTCGCCGAGGTCATCGTTCCGCGCATAGTAAGCGCCCATCAGGCCCTGAAGTTCCGGGAACTCGTAGACCATCTGGCTCGTGAGATCGGCCTTGCAAAGTTCACCGGCAATCCGGGCCTTCCCGGCGAAACTCTCCACATCTCCCAACTCGTCATGCCCGGGCTTGACCCGGGCATCCAGGGGCCGCGCACTCCCTGCCTTGCCGCCCTGGATTGCCGGGTCAAGCCCGGCAATGACATTTTGGGTGGAAGCATGAATGTAGGGAGCCAACTCCCGCGCGAGCTTCCCGATCCGGATCGCCTTGTCGTGCACCGTGCCGAGCTTCGCGTGGAAGACGACCTCTTGCAGTTTCGGCAAGCGGCTTGTCAGCGTGTGCTTGCGGTCCTGATCCCAGAGGAAGCGCGCATCGGCGAAGCGGGCGCGGAGCACGCGCTCGTTGCCGTTGACGATGGCCTTGCCGCCATCTTCCGCCTTGAGGTTCGCCACCACGATGAAGCGCGGCGCGAGCTTGCCGCGCGCGTCGACACAGGCGAAATATTTCTGGTTCGCGCGCATGGTCGAGGTCAGCACTTCCTGCGGCACGGACATGAATTCATCGTCGATGCGGCCGATGAGCGGCACCGGCCATTCGACAAGCCCCGCCACTTCGTGCAGCAGCGCTTCGTCTTCCACGAGCGTCAAGCCTTCCGCCGATGCCAGCGCCTTCGCGCCTTCATGGATGAAGTTCGCGCGCTTCGCCGGATCGAGAACGACCCTGGCCTCAAAGAGTTTCATGTCGTAGTCGGTGAAATCCTTCACCGCGAAGGCGCCGCCGCTCATGAAGCGGTGGCCGCGCGTCGTGTCGCCAGACTTTATGCCGTCCACCTCGAAGGGCACCACCTTGCCGCCAAGAAGGCAGAGGATCGAATGCAGCGGGCGCACCCAGCGCAAGCTTCCCCTGCCCCAGCGCATCGATTTCGGCCAGGGGAAGGCGCGGATCACGGCGGGCACGATGTCGGCAACGGCATCCGCCGTCGCGCGGCCCTTCTTCTCCGTCACCGCGACGTAGAAGGCGCCCTTCTTGTCTTCCTGCACTGTCGCTTCGTCGATGCTCGCAAGCCCCGCCGCGCGGAGAAAGCCGTCGACCGCCTGTTGCGGCGCGCCCACTTTCGGGCCCTTGCGCTCTTCCTTCACATCCGGCGTCTTGTCCGGCAACCCGTCGATGACCAGCGTCAGGCGGCGCGGCGTCGTATAGGCGCGCGCATTCTTTCCCTCGACGCCCGCCGCTTTCAGCGCATCGGTGACGAGACGCACGAGGTCTTCACCGCCACGCTTCTGCATCCGCGCCGGAATTTCTTCCGAGAAGAGTTCGAGAAGGAGTTCGCTCATGCCGCGCCCCCCGCCGGCGTCTTCAGCCATTCCTCGGCGCAGCGTTTCGCCAGCGTGCGCACGCGGCCGATATAGGCCTGCCGCTCGGTCACGGAAATCACGCCGCGCGCATCGAGCAGGTTGAAATTGTGGCTCGCCTTGATGACCTGGTCGTAGGCCGGCAGCGGCAGCGGCTTGTCGCGGTCGAGCAGCGCGGCGCATTCCTTCTCCGCGTCCTCGAAATGGCGGAACAGCATTTCCGTGTTCGCCGCCTCGAAGTTGTGCGCGGAATATTCGACTTCCGCCTGATGGAAGACGTCGCCATAGGTCACGCGGTCGGCGCCCTCGGCCCCGTTGAAGTCGAGTTCGTAACCGTTGTCGACGCCCTGGATATACATGGCCAGGCGCTCAAGCCCGTAGGTGAGTTCGCCGGAGACGGGCGAGCAGTCGAAACCGCCGACCTGCTGGAAGTAGGTGAACTGCGAGACTTCCATGCCGTCGCACCAGACTTCCCAGCCAAGGCCCCAGGCGCCCAGCGTCGGGCTCTCCCAGTCGTCCTCGACGAAGCGGATGTCGTGGTTCGCGGCGTCGATGCCGAGTTCCTTCAGGCTTTCGAGATAAAGCTCCTGAAGATTGTCCGGGTTCGGCTTCAGGATCACCTGAAACTGGTAATAGTGCTGGAAGCGGTTCGGGTTCTCGCCATAGCGCCCGTCGGTCGGACGGCGGGACGGCTGCACATAGGCCGCCTTCCAGGGCTTCGGCCCCAGCGCGCGCAGTGTCGTCGCCGGATGGAACGTGCCCGCCCCCATCGCCATGTCATAGGGCTGCAGGATGACGCAGCCCTGCCGCGCCCAATAAGCCTGTAATTTCAGGATCAGGGACTGGAACGAATTGTCGGGCTTCGCCGTCATGTTGGCCTGTCGCGTGTCGCGCCTCTCGAAGGCCCGCGCTCAGGCCGGGCGGCCGGAACGCCGCTTGAAGGCGCGCGCAAGGTAGCCGCCGGACCCCCAAGGGTCAAGCAAGCGCACAGCCGTTTGACACCCGGTCAAGCGGCCGGAAACACGGGAATATTTGCAGTTCGTCCGGCGCCGTTCAGATGTCGCGGCGGCTGTGCTCGGGCACGTAGATGCCGTCGCCGTCATCGCGCAGCGTGCCGAGGTCGCGCGGTTCCACGCGGCTGCGGTTATGCGCGCGGGCAAAGGCCTCGCGCTGGCGCGCCGCCTGGCGCTGGATCGCGTTGTACGCCGCATAGCAGACCGCGATGAAAACGGCTGCAAAGACGATCTTCGTCATGTCATCGCCCTCTCGAACTGCCGGACCAGGACCATGCGCACCGGCCCGAAGCCCCTATTAAAGGCCAAAACGGCTCCAAAGGGAACGCCTCTCCGCCGCGGCGATGAGTCCATCCCCGATTTCGCCCGCAAATCCGGCCCCGAGCCGCTCGAATCCGCCCGGGAACCGGGCAAACCCGACGCCGCCGCCCGGCCGCCACCAGGGCGTGCGCTGGGTCACGAGCTTCAGTTTCACTTCCTTGCCGAAGAGATCGCGCATCTTGCCCCGGATATCGGCAATGCCGTCGATGAGGCCGCGCGCCAAGGCGCCCTCGCCCGCCCAGAACTCGCCGGAGAAGATCGCCGGGTCGTCCGCCTTCAGGCGGTCGCCGCGCGCATCCCGCACGAGCTTCTTGAAGTTCTCATGGACGTCCCTTTGCAGCGTCTCGAGGCGCTTCACATCCTCTTCCTTCTCGGGCTGGAAGGGATCGAGCATGGCCTTGCTTTCGCCCGCCGTATGGACGCGGCGCTCGACGCCGAGCTTCTCGATCAGGCCGGTAAAGCCGAAGCCCGCCGAGACGACGCCGATGGAGCCGATCACGGAACTTTCGTCCGCGTAGATCTCGTCCGCCGCGCAGGCGATCATGTAGCCGCCGGACGCCGCCACGTCTTCGGCGAAGGCATAGACCGGCAGTTCCTTTTCCTCCGCCAGCGAACGAATGCGCTTGTAGATGAGCGAGGACTGCACCGGCGAGCCGCCCGGCGAATTGACGATGAGCGCCACAGCCTTCACGCCCCTGAGCGAGAAAGCCGCTTCGAGCGGGCCCGCGACGGCGGCGAGATTGAGCCCGCCGCGCAAGGGCTGCGACGGGCCGATGACGCCCGCGAGCCGCACCACGGCGACGACGGGCTTCGGCTCCCAGCCAGGGAGAATGCGGTTGCGGACGATCGGGGGGAGGAAAGGCGCGATGCGGTTTTTCATACCATCACAAATAGGGATGCGGCGCGGTTGCGGCAAGCGGGATCGGATCCCACTGCCTCCGCGCCGCTTCCGCTTGTCCTACTTCCCGCGCTTGCGCAGCCCGCTCAATTGCGACACGTCGCGGACGGCGCCACGTGCCGCGCTGGTGGACATGGCGGCATAAGCCTGAAGCGCCGGAGAGACGCGGCGCTTGCGCACCTCCTTCGGCATCCAGCCATCCTGCTCGGCCTTTTCGCGCCGTCCGGCCAGAACATCCTCCGCAACGGCGAGGTGGATCTTGCGGGCCGGAATGTCGATCTCGATGAGATCGCCCGTCTCGACGAGACCGATGGCGCCGCCCTCCGCCGCTTCCGGCGAGACATGGCCGATGGACAGGCCCGACGTGCCGCCGGAGAAGCGGCCATCCGTCACCAGCGCGCAAAGTTTCCCCAGACCCTTCGACTTGATGTAGCTCGTCGGGTAGAGCATTTCCTGCATGCCGGGCCCGCCGCGCGGACCTTCGTAGCGGATGAGAACGACTTCACCGGCCTTGACCTCGTTGTTCAGAATGCCGAGGACGGCCGTGTCCTGACTTTCGTAGACGCGCGCAGGCCCCGAGAAAACGAGGTTCGACGGATCGACGCCGGCCGTCTTCACGATGCAGCCATCCTCCGCCAGATTGCCGTACAGCACGGCCAGGCCGCCATCCTTCGAATAGGCATGTTCGATGTCGCGGATGACGCCGTTCGCGCGGTCGAGATCGAGATCGGGGTAGCGGCGCGACTGCGAGAAGGCTTCGGTGGTGCGCACGCCGCCCGGCGCGGCGCGGAAGAATTCATGCGCGTGATTGCTCTTCGACTTGCGAATGTCCCAATGATCGATCGCCTCGCCGAGCGACGGGCTGTGAACGGTCGGGACATCGCGGTGAATGAGCCCGCCGCGATCGAGTTCACCGAGAATGGCGAAGATGCCGCCTGCGCGGTGCACGTCTTCCATGTGGACGTCGTTGCGCGCCGGCGCGACCTTCGAGAGGTTCGGCACATGACGCGACAGGCGGTCGATATCCTTCATCGTGAACGGCACTTCGCCCTCGAAGGCGGCGGCCAGAAGATGCAGGACCGTATTCGTCGAACCGCCCATGGCAATGTCGAGCGACATGGCGTTTTCAAAGGCCTCAAACGTGGCGATGCTGCGCGGCAGGACGCCGGCATCGTCCGTCTCGTAATAGCGGCGGGTGATTTCGACGATCAGCCGGCCGGCCTCGAGAAACAGTTCCTTGCGGTCCGAATGCGTGGCCAGCGTCGAGCCGTTGCCCGGCAGGGACAGGCCGAGCGCTTCCGTCAGGCAGTTCATCGAATTGGCGGTGAACATGCCCGAGCACGACCCGCAGGTCGGACAGGCCGAACGCTCGATAACGGCAACCTGGTTGTCGGAAACCGTGTCGTCGGCGGCGGCGATCATGGCATCGATGAGGTCGACAGCGCGGTCCTCGTCGTCCCATTTCACCTTGCCCGCTTCCATCGGTCCGCCCGAGACGAAGACCACCGGAATATTGAGGCGCATGGCAGCCATCAGCATGCCGGGCGTGATCTTGTCGCAATTGGAAATGCAGACCAGTGCGTCGGCGCAATGCGCGTTGACCATATATTCGACGCTGTCCGCGATGAGGTCGCGCGAGGGCAGGCTGTAGAGCATGCCGTCATGGCCCATGGCGATGCCGTCGTCGACCGCAATGGTGTTGAACTCCTTGGCGACCCCGCCCGCCTTTTCGATCTCGCGGGCGACAAGCTGCCCCATATCCTTCAGGTGCACATGGCCCGGCACGAACTGGGTGAAGGAATTGGCAATGGCGATGATCGGCTTGCCGAAATCGTCGTCTTTCATGCCTGTAGCGCGCCAGAGACCGCGGGCACCCGCCATATTGCGGCCATGGGTCGTGGTGCGGGAACGATAAGGAGGCACGGGAATTTCCTTTCAACGGGGAAGCAACGGCTCGCCGCTCCACATATGGAGAGCGGCGCGGGTATTTCTATCCGCGCGGAGGCGAACAGACAAACCCGCAAAAACCCTCATCTGATTATGGTCAGCCCGGCTGGTCGAGCAGCAGCGCCTCGCCCCGGCGGAGCAGTGCCTCCGCCCGCTCGGTGAAACGCCCGTCGCGGCCATGCAGCACGAGGCCGGGACGCAGCACGAGCGGTGCCTTCGAGTCGCGCTGCCCGCGCAGGATGACGCGCGAGGCGGGCTTGCCCGTGGCGGGCCAGAGCGGAAAGACCTCGATGCCGCCGAGATGCCCCGTCATCGCGCCGAGCAAGCCGGCCAGCGCATCCGCGCGGTGAATGAAGGTGACCGTGCCTTTCGGGCGCGCCATCACGCAGGCAAAGCGCACCCAGTCGTCGAGGTCGGAGCCGAGCGTCAGATGCGCCTGCGCCTTGCTCTCATTGGGCGAGGCCGGGTTCGAGGCCGGATCGTGGAAGGGCGGATTGGCGAAAACATGGTGCCAGGCATTGGGCTCGAAGCCCATCGCCACGAGATCGCGCACCGGCTGGCCAATATCGCCCTCGACGATCGAAACCCGGTCGCCCAGCGCGTTGCGGGTGATGTTTTCGCCCGCCAGCCGCGCAAGACCGGGCTGCAACTCGATTCCCGCCACCTCAAGCCCGTTCACACGCGAGGCGAGGCAGAGGCTCGCGACGCCGACGCCCGCACCGGCTTCGAGCACCCGCTCGCCCGCCCGCGCGGGCACGGCGGCGGCGAGCAGCACAGCGTCCAGTCCCGCGCGATAGCCCTTGGCGGGCTGGAGGATGTTCAGCCTTCCATCCAGAAAGCCGTCATCGGTGGTCTCTTCACTGGCCGCCGTACCGCTCATCGGATCTCGCTCCCTCTGGCCTCGTCGAGAATCTTCCGTGCGCTCTCATAATCGTCGTCCGTCACCATGATACGCTTCGGCAGGATGCCGAGCGAGCCCTCGACAAGGCTCATATGGCTGTCCATCTCGAAAGGTTCTATGCCCTCCTCCCTCAGCCTGTGTGTGAGGAAGGAGATGAAAACCGTGTCGTTGGTGCGAATCAGCTCTTTCACGCGCTGCATGCCTCCAGACATTGCCCCGCCGGACGGGTTGCGGCATATAGCCTGCGGGCCTTGCCGCCCCCGGAGCCCCAACCTATGCTCCCTTGTGACGGCAGGATAACACAGGCCGTGGATGGAAAATCGGGTCTCCAGCCGGAAAACCGGCTTCAATTCAGGAGTGGCGAGTGGGTGTTGTTGTTCCCCTGGAGGAAGATCGCGGTCGCGGCCAGAACGCCGTAGCGCAGCTTCAGGCGCTGGTGGCGAGCGAAATGGAAGCCGTCAACGAGTTCATCCGGGAGCGGATGGCGTCCGACGTGCCGATGATCCCGGACCTCGCGAGCCACCTCATTAATTCTGGCGGCAAGCGGCTCAGGCCCATGCTCACCATCGCCTCTTCGCAGATGTGCGGTTACACGGGCAAGGACCACATCAAGCTCGCGGCCACTGTCGAATTCCTGCACACGGCGACGCTCCTCCACGACGATGTGGTGGATGAGAGCGACCTGCGGCGCGGCAAGCGGACCGCGCGCACGATCTGGGGCAACCAGGCGAGCGTTCTCGTCGGCGATTTCCTGCTGGGTCGCGCCTTCAAGCTCATGGTCGAAACGAAGTCGCTGCGCGCGCTCGAAATCATCGCGGACGCCGCCTCCATCATCGCCGAAGGCGAGGTGATGCAGCTTGCCGCCGCCAAGGACACCGGCACGACGGAAGACGCCTATCTGCGCGTCATCTCGGCGAAGACCGCTGCCCTTTTCGCCGCGGCGACCGAAATCGGAGCCGTCATCTCCGGGCGCAACGGCAGCGAGGCAGCGGCGCTGGAATCCTATGGCCGCAATCTCGGCATCGCCTTCCAGCTTGTCGACGACGCGCTCGACTATGGTGGCCGCGCGGCCTCGCTCGGCAAGAATGTCGGCGACGATTTCCGCGAGGGCAAGATCACGCTGCCCGTCGTTCTCGCCTTCCGGCGCGGCACGGCGGAGGAACGCGCCTTCTGGCAGCGGACGCTGCAGGACGGCGACCGGCAGGAGGGCGACCTCGAAAAGGCGGTCGAGTTCATGCAGCGTCATTCGGCGCTCGAGGACACCACCTCTCGCGCGCGGCATTACGGCGCCATCGCCATCGATGCGCTGGCGATCTTCCCCGAGAGCGAGTACCGGGATGCGCTGACGCTGCTCGTCGAGTTCTGCATCAACCGCAATCATTGATCTGGCACTGATCCGGTTTCAGACGGCCTCGCCCGCTGCGATCCACCAGCCGGGATGCGCGGTGGCGAGCGCGCGTGCCGCTTCGCCGGCCGCGGCCTGCGAGGGATAGAGGCCGAAACATGTCGCGCCCGAGCCCGACATGCGCGCGAGCAGGCAATCGGCCGTCGCGGCGATGGCATCCCGCACCTCGCCCACGGCCGGGGCGAGCGCGATGGCGGGCGCTTCGAGGTCGTTTCCCTCTTCCGCCGCCCAGCGCACGAGAAGGTCGAGCGTCGCGAAGGCCGGCAGTGCCGGATCGGACGGCAGCGCGTCGAGCGGCGGCGCCGCCAATTCCCTGAAGACGGCGGGCGTCGAAAGCGCGATGCCGGGATTGGCGAGCACCATCCAGAAGGCGGGCAACGGCAGGCGGGCGATCTTTTCCCCGACGCCCCACATCAAGGCGGAGGACGAGGCAAGGCATACCGGCACATCGGCGCCGAGCGATGCGGCGAGCGTCACGAGCGAAGTCTTGTCCGGCTCGATCTTCCAGAGTCGCATCAGCGCTCTCAGCGCCGCAGCCGCATCCGCCGAGCCGCCGCCGATACCGGAGGCAACCGGCAGGTTCTTCTCAAGCGCGAGATGCGCGCCCGCCGCCACGCTGCCAAGTTCGCGAAGCGCGCGGCCTGCGCGCAGCACGAGGTTGTCGGCTTCGGCGTCGAGCGCGGGCGCGAAGGGCCCCGTCACATCGAGAGACATCCCCTCGGCATGATCCGCCGTCACGCGGTCGCCGATGCGTGCGAAGGCGACGAGGCTGCGCAGCTCGTGATAGCCGTCCTCCCTGCGTCCCAGGATGCGAAGCGTCAGGTTGATCTTGGCAAAGGCATCTTCCGTCACCGGCCCCGGCATGGGTTCACGATCCCGCCGCGCCCGCGGGCATGCTGCCCTTGAGGTCGTTTTCGGCGCGCTCGCCCGCCTCAAGGCCGAGATCGAGCTTTGTGCGGAGGATGCTTTCGCGCTTCGCCTCCGGCTTCATGGAAAGCGCGTGGCTCCACTGGAAGCGCGCCTCGATCTTGCGTCCGACCTTCCAGAACGCGTCGCCGAGATGCTCGTTGATTGTCGGATCGCCGGGCTGCAACTCCGCCGCGCGTTCGAGATATTTGACGGCGAGGTCGTATTCGCCGAGCCGGTAGCGCGCCCAGCCGAGGCTGTCCACGATGAAGCCGTCATTCGGGCGGCGCTCCACCGCCTTCTCGATCATGGCGAGTGCCTCGTCGAGATTGCGATGCTGTTCGACCCAGGAATAACCGAGATAGTTCAGAACAAGCGGGTGCTCGTCCGACATGGAGAGGGCGAGCAGGAGGTCGGCCTCCGCCTTGTCCCATTCCCCCAGGCGCTCGAAGCAGATGCCGCGCGCATAGTAGAGCGTCCAGTCCGAGGAATCGGGTTCGCCGGAAAGCGCAATCGCGCGATCGTATTGCGCCGCCGCAGCAGCATAGTTCTCCGCGGCGCGATAGATATCGCCCATCGCGACGACCGGCTCGACCGCTTGCGGGTTTCTCTTCGCCGCGCCTTCGAGGACGCCGATCGCCTCCGCCTGCCGTTCCATCTCATTCAGGGCGAGCGCGGTCTGGATGCGTGCATTCATGGCGAGGGGCGAGTCCGTGCCGACCTTCCCATAGGCCGCGACCGCATCGGCCCAGCGCTTCTGCTGCTCATAGGTGCCCGCGAGAAGCGACTGCGCGATGTCGAAATCGGGCCGCATATAGAGCGCGAGGCGCAAATAGAGTTCGGCGAGATTGCTCGACGTGTCGCTCGCGAGCGCGCTGCCGAGACCGTAGAGCGCTTCCGCCGTTCCCTCCGCCGCGTCGTTCACGAGAGGCGGCAAGGTCTCGCCGCCCGCGAGCCGCGTCAGCGCATCCCTGGCGAGCGGATGGTCGGGCGAGAGTTCGAGGAAACCTTCAAGCACGGCGCGCGCCTCGTCGGCGCGTCCCTGCCGCTGCAGATAGCTCGCATAGGCTTCCACAATGCGGATGGACCCGCCGCCGCTCGTTTCCATCGCTTCGGCATAGGCCTCGCCCGCGCCGTTCTCGTCGCCGAGCACTTCGAGCATCAGGCCTTCGTGGAAGGAGCTGAAAAGGGTGAAAGCCGCACGGCCACTGAAGGTGCCGATCTGTTCGAGCGCCAGGTCTTTGTCGCCCTCGCCGACGGCCGCCCATGCGGCGGTCAGCGTGCCGACAAGCGCCGTGAAGGGGCCGGGCGCCGCCGCGGCGATCTGCTCTCGCGCCTGCCTGTAATCGCCGCTTTTCAACTCGGCGAGCGCGAGGGTGAGCCGGGGCATGCGTTCGCCGGAATTGAGCGCCACGAGCCTGCGCGCCAGCGGAATGGCGCGGTCCATGTCGCCGCCGACCAGCGCCGACATGAAGGCGCGGTCGAGGATCACCGGATCGTTCGGCTGGTCCGCCAGCGCCTTGTCGTAGAAATCGCCCGCCTTGAGATTGTCGTTCACGGAAGCGGCATGGCGTCCGGCCAGATAAGCGCCGTAAGGCGTATCCGCATCGCCTCGCGAAAAGAGGCCTCCGGAAAGGCCGTTCATCCCGGCGCAGCCACCGAGCAGCGGGGCAAGGAGGGCGAACATGACGGCCGCTCGCGCCGCGCGCCCTTTACGCAGGACCGGCGTTGCGCGCGCCAACGCCGTATCGACACATTCCATCCGGGGCCGGCCTCCGTGCCTTCAGGTCTCCGGCCCGCCGAAAGGGCGAACCGTCATCACACTATATAAAAGCAGCATGCCCCGCCATGCCGCCATCCGGCGATGCCGCGCGTCCCGTCACATATTCGGGTAATTCGGGCCGCCGCCGCCTTCCGGCACCGTCCAGTTGATGTTCTGGGCCGGGTCCTTGATGTCGCAGGTCTTGCAGTGGACGCAGTTCTGCGCGTTGATCTGGAAACGCGGGTTGGAGCCGTCCTCGTCGCGCACGACCTCGTAGACGCCTGCCGGGCAGTAGCGCTGCGCGGGCTCCGCGAAGTTCGGCAGGTTGTAGGCGATCGGAATGGCCGGGTCCTTGAGCTTGAGGTGCACCGGCTGGTCTTCCTCGTGGTTCGTCGCCGAGATGAAGACGGAGGACAGCTTGTCGAAGGAGATCTTCCCGTCGGGCTTCGGGTAGTCGATCGGCTTGCACTCGCTCGCCTTCTTGATCGACTCGTAGTCTGCCTTCTTGTGCCGCAGCGTGAAGGGCAGGCCGATCCCGAGATTGTTCATCCACATGTCGACGGCGCCAAGGCCGATGCCCATGAACGTACCGAGCTTCGACCAGAGCGGCTTCACGTTGCGCACGCGCTTCAGGTCCTTGTAGACCGGGCTCTTCTCATAGGCTTGCGTGTAAGCCACGAGTTCGTCGCCCTGACGTCCGTCCTTCACCGCCTCGAAGGCCGCTTCCGCGCCCATCTTGCCGGTCAGCATGGCGTTGTGGCTGCCCTTGATACGCGGCACGTTGACGAAGCCCGCCGAGCAGCCGATCAGCGCGCCGCCCGGGAAGGTGAGCTTCGGCACGGACTGGAAGCCACCCTCGGTGATCGCGCGCGCGCCATAGGCGATGCGCTTGCCGCCCTCGAACGTCTCGACGACGGACGGATGGTGCTTGAAGCGCTGGAACTCGTCGAAGGGCGAGAGGTAGGGGTTCTTGTAGTTCAGGTGAACCACGAAGCCGACCGAAACGAGATTCTCGCCGAAGTGATAGAGGAAGGAGCCGCCGCCGGTCGAATTGTCGAGCGGCCAGCCCATCGTGTGCTGCACGAGGCCCTTCTTGTGCTTCGCGGGGTCGATTTCCCAGAGTTCCTTCAGGCCGATGCCGAACTTCTGCGGCTCGCGGCCCTCGTCGAGCTTGAACTTGCGGATCAGTTCCTTCGACAGCGAACCGCGCACGCCTTCGGCGAAGAGCGTGTACTTGCCGCGCAGTTCCATGCCGGGCGTGTAGCTGTCCTTGTGGCTGCCGTCCCTGGCGACGCCCATGTCGCCGGTGACGACGCCGCGCACCGAGCCGTCCTCGCCGTAGAGGACTTCCGCGCCCGCGAAACCCGGATAGATTTCGACACCGAGCGCTTCGGCCTGCTCGGCGAGCCAGCGGCAGACATTGCCGAGGCTGACGATGTAATTGCCGTGATTGTTCATCAGCGGCGGGAACAGGAAGTTCGGCACGCGAATGCCGCCGGACGGCCCCAGGTAGATGAAGTGGTCGGCGGTGACTTCGGTGTCGATCGGGGCGCCTTTTTCGCGCCAGTCGGGGATCAGCGCATCGAGGCCGATCGGGTCGATCACGGCGCCCGAAAGAATATGCGCGCCGACTTCCGAGCCTTTTTCGATCAGGCAGACGGAAATGTCGAAATCCTCTTCCGCCGCGAGCTGGCGCAGCCGGATGGCCGCTGAAAGGCCCGCCGGGCCGCCGCCGACGATGACGACGTCATATTCCATGTACTCGCGTTCGACTGCCGCGTCGCTCATAATTCTTTTCTCCTTATCCGGCACAAACCTTGGGATTGTGCCGCCGGACCGCCGCTCGGAAACAGGGCCCCGTTATGGTGCGGATGCCCTTGCGGGTCAATATGTCGGGCCTCGTGGAACCGCCCTGCACCAGTTGCATGTCATTCTCAACAAGACGCACGTTCCCGCGCGATATAGAACGAGTGTAGGTTCGCTCTTGTGACCGTCAAATGGCAGGAAAGGATCGGCGATGCGTCCCTCGGCAGCGCTCGAACGGCACCGTGAAGAAATAAGGCGTATGGTGGAGAGCCATCGGTTGACCAATCCGCGCGTCTTTGGCTCGGTCCTTCACCGGACGGACCGGGAAGACAGCGATCTCGATATCCTCGTCGATCCATCTCACGAAACAACGCTCCTGAATGTCGGTGCCTTGCAGGTTGCGCTCGAACAGTTGACCGGTGTGAGGGTCGACGTTCAAACGCCAGGCGCTCTCCCCCCGGGCCTGCGCGACAAAATACTCTCCGAGGCCAAACCCGTATGAGCGACGGTATCTCCCGGATTCTGGACTATATTGACCACATGCTGCAGGCGACGGACCGAATCACGCGGTATGTGGAAGGCAAGGATAGACAGGCTTTTCTGAGAGACGAACTCGTGCAGGACGCGGTGATCCGCAACCTGGAGATACTCGGAGAGGCTGCCCGCAATATCGAGAAACATGCTCCCGATTTCGTGGAGCGCCATCGCTACATCCCTTGGGCGGCGATCTACGGCATGCGCAACCGTGTTACTCACGGCTACTTTAGCGTGGATCTAGATCTCGTCTGGAATACATTGAAGAAGGACATTCCTGAACTGGATGCCGCGCTGAAGTCCCTCCGGTTGCAGGCGAAAGAGTGATGGAAAACAGCGGACAAAACCTGACGCCGCAGGAAGCCGCCGCCCTTCTCGCCTTTTATGTGGAGGCGGGCGTCGAGGAATTTTTCGGCGACGAGCCGGTGAACCGCTATGCGTTGCAGGACTCCGCGGCGCCGGAGCCCGCGCGCGCGGCGCAAGCGCGCCAGACGCGCGATCTGACCCGCGATCTGCCGCGCGGCACCCGCCCGGATCCGCGCGGAGAGGTGGCACCCCCGCAAGACGCACCGCGCACCGCGGCGCCGTCGGCCATTCCGCTCGAGGACGCGCAGGCCGCCGAGAGCGCGCGCATCGTTGCCGCACGCTGCGCAACGCTCGAGGAGCTGCGGGAGGCGCTCGCGAATTTCGAGGGCTGTCCGCTCCGCTACACGGCAAAGAATCTCGTCTTCGCCGACGGCAATCCGAAAGCGCGCGTGATGATGGTGGGCGAAGCGCCGGGCCGCGACGAGGACCTGCAGGGCCTGCCCTTTGTCGGCCGCGCGGGGCAATTGCTCGACAAGATGCTCGTCTCGATCGGGCTCGACCGCACCGCCGTCTACATCGTCAACACGCTCCCCTGGCGCCCGCCGGGCAACCGCACGCCGACACCGGCCGAACACGCCGTCTGCATGCCCTTCGTCGAGCGCCATATCGAACTCGTGGCGCCGGAAGTGCTGGTGCTGCTCGGCGGCGTCTCGGCCAAGCAGTTGCTCAACACCGACACCGGCATCATGCGGCTGCGCGGCAAATGGGCGACGGTCCGGGTGGGCCAGCGCGACATTCCCGCCCTGCCGACGCTTCATCCGGCCTATCTGCTCCGCCAGCCGGCCCAGAAGCGGCTCGCCTGGCGGGATCTTCTGGCGCTCAAGGCCCGGCTGGCCCCGGCAGGCTAGACCGCCCGCCGCGTTAACCTTTTTGTCCATTTCCGGGACAAACGGGCCGATCCGAGCTTGTGAGCGGCGCTTCCGCCGTTAAGATACGCCCCATGTTCCGGGGGGCTCATCATCTTTCCGCCGCGCGCGCGGCGGGCCGAGCGATTTGTGCGGCAGCTTTCGGCGCCGCGCTTTTCCTTTGCGCATCCCCTCCCGCGATTGCCGGCAACATCCTTCTCGCCGAGGCAAGCGGCCAGATGCCGACCCGCATCTGGAGCCCTGAAATCCTGAACGGCTCCGACCGCGAGCTCTATCGCGACATCTTCGCGGCAACGGAGCGCGGACGCTTCAAGGAAGCCGACAAGCTCGCCGCGAAGCTCAGGGACAAGCGTCTCATGGGCCATGTTCTCTATGTGAAATACATGGGGCCCCACTACACGACGCGCTACGCGGAACTGAAGGACTGGCTCGCCCATTACAACGACCATCCCGGCGCCGCGGACATCCACAAGCTCGCGATGAGAAAAAGGGGCGGTGCCGCCTATCCGGCGAAGCCCGAACCGCGCCGCTGGCGCCAGCCGATGCACGCGGCTTACGCTGTCGATGACGGCGCCATCGAGAACCCGTCCGCCCGCTTCCGCGAAATCGACCGCGAGGTCCGCCGCATGGTCTCGAGCGGGACGGCGGACAAGGCGCAGGCCTATCTCCGCCGGAGCAATGTTCGCAGTGCGCTGACGGGCCTCGAATTCGACAAGGTGCGCGAACGCGTCGTCGCCTCCTATTTCCTCGAGGGCGAAAACGAAAAAGCCTATGCGCTCGCCTCCGACATCCTGCAGAGGCACGGAAGTGCCGTGCCGCTCGCGAACTGGTATGCGGGCCTTGCCGCGTGGCGGATGGAAAACTACGCCGCCGCGGCCGGCCATTTCGAGCGGCTCTCGGGCGCGCCACGCATCTCCGAATGGACGAAGGCGGCAGGCGGTTTCTGGGCCGCGCGATCATGGCTCGCGGCGGGCAAGCCCGAGAAGGTCGCGCCGCTCCTCGAACTCGCAGCCGATACCGGCGCCACCTTCTATGGCATTCTGGCGACGCGCCAGCTTGGCCGCGAACTCCATATCGACTGGGTGGAGCCACGTCTCGACGAAGCATCCTTCCGTGCACTGACGGAAACGGATCAGGTCGCCCGCGCCGTCGCGCTCATGCAGATCGGCAAGCGCGACCTCGCCCGCGAGGAACTGATCCGCGCCCATGCGCTCATCGATCCCTCGCTCGACCAGGCGATGATCGCGCTCGCCGCCTTCTACGATCTTCCCGCCGTCGAGCTTCAGGTGGCGAATGCCGCCTATGTGCCGCCGTCGCGCGCGCCGCGCGGCCGCATCGCGCTCAATGCGGGCCTCTTTCCCGTTCCCGACTACAAGCCCAGCACGGGCTACAAGGTCGATCGGGCACTCCTCCTCGCCTTCATGCGGCAGGAGAGCAAGTTCCGCCCCGATGCCACCTCATGGGCGGGGGCGCGCGGCCTCATGCAGATCATGCCGGCGACCGCGAGCCATATCGCGCAGGACCGCTCGCTCGCCCGCGCCAACAAGGACAAGCTTCTCGATCCGACCTTCAACATCACGCTCGGACAGGACTATCTCACCGAACTCATGGGATCGGGCGAACCTCACGGCAATCTCTTCATGCTGACGACGGCCTATAATGGCGGGCCCGGCAATCTCAACCGCTGGCTCGCGAGCATGGATTTCAAGGGCGACCCCTTCCTCTTCATCGAGAGCATTCCCGCCGCCGAAACGCGCGGCTATATCGAGCGCGTCGTCACGAACTACTGGATCTACAGCGAACGCCTCGGCCAGCCCGTCGGCACGCTCGACGCCTCGGCTGCCGGCGCCTGGCCGATCTACAAGCCGGCGCGCTGAACGGCTCTCCCCTAACGTCGCGACTCCTTCGGTTTTTTCGGTTATATGAACCTTTCCTCCCGCTTGAAAGGTTCCGCCATGCCCGGCATCGACGAGACGCGCGACTTCATTCCGCTCAACATCGCCGTCCTGACCGTGTCGGACACGCGCACGCATGACGACGACAAGTCCGGCGACATCCTCGCCGAGAGGATCGAAAAGGCGGGCCACATCGTCGCCGGGCGGCGCATCGTGCAGGACGACAAGGGTCTCATCCGCGCGGCCCTCAAATCCTGGATCGCCGATCACCGCATCGACGTCGTGATCTCGACCGGCGGCACCGGCCTCACGGGGCGCGACGTCACGCCGGAAGCCTTCCAGTCCGTCTACGACAAGGAAATCGAGGGCTTCGCGGCGCTCTTCCACCGGATCTCCTACGAGAAGATCGGCACCTCCACCATCCAGTCGCGCGCGACGGCGGGCGTGGCGCAGGGCACCTATCTCTTCGCGCTGCCGGGTTCGCCCGGCGCCTGCAAGGACGGCTGGGACGAAATCCTCGTCCACCAGCTCGATTATCGCTACCGGCCCTGCAACTTCGTCGAGATCATGCCGCGCCTCGAGGAACACAAGCAGCGGAAGTGACCGCGTTTTTCCGTTGTGCCTTTTCCCCCGTCGCTGCACGATTCACCCCGGAGCGGGAATCACAGATGCGGGAGGCCGGAAAGTGCTCAAGGAATTCAGGGAATTCGCCCTCAAGGGCAATGTGCTCGACATGGCGGTCGGCATCATCATCGGCGCCGCCTTCACCACCATCGTGAAGTCGCTCGTCGACGACATCATCATGCCGCCCATCGGCGTGATGCTCGGCGGGGTCGATTTCAGCGACTATTTCATCGCGCTCACCGCGGGCGATGCCCCGGCGACGCTGGCAGAGGCACAGGCGGCCGGCATTCCCGCGCTCGCCTATGGCAAGTTCATCAACGCGATCCTGCAATTCACGATCGTCGCCTTCGCGCTCTTCCTCGTCATCCGCCAGATGAACCGGTTGAAGGCGCGCATCGCCAAGGGCGAAGCGGCGCCGCCCGCCGCCCCGCCGCGCCAGGAAGTGCTGCTGGAGGAAATCCGCGACGCGCTCCGGGCGAAGGGCTGAGGCGGGGACGCTACCCGCGCCGCCATTTCACGAGGTCCTTGCCCTCGTCGACATCGGCGAGCGTCGCGACCATTGCCACGCTCATGCTCTGCCTACGGATATTCTTCAGCGTATCGTTCATCGTCTGCGCACTCGACCAGCGCACGCCGTCGAATATCTCGCGCACGCGCGGGCGGCGGCGCAGTCCCACGAGCCAGTAGCCGCCATCGTCGGCCGGGCCGATGACCGCGTCATGGTTCCCGAGCGCGGCAAAGGCAGCGGCGATGTGGTGGCGTCCGATGCCGGGAATATCCGCGCCGATAATGACGACGGGTCCGGGCGGCAGGTCGCGGAAGAGCGCCCCCATGCGCGCGCCGAGGTCGCCCTCACCTTGCGGGATGCAGGGAATGCCGTCGGGCCAGATGCCCCGCTCATGCACCGCGCGGTCGGGCGAGACCGCGATCGCGGTCCGCCAGCGCGGATCGTGCCCGACACGGCGGACGAGGCTTTCGCTTGCCGAGCGGAAGAAGCGCAGCGCCTCCGGCCCGCCAACGTCCCGCGCGAGCCGCGTCTTCACACGGCCGATCAGCGGCTGCTTCGCCATGATCACGAGTTGCGGGTCGAGGGACACCTACTGATAGACCTTCGCGATCAGTCGCGGCGGCACGCGCAGATAATAAAGCGCGAGACAGAAGAGATTGCGGGAAGTGCGCGCGAGGAAACCGTCCCTGAGGTAACGCGCCGGGCTTGTCACGGCTGGCGTGCGGAACATCACGAGCCGCTTGCGCGGAATACGCCGCACGAGGTCCACATCCTCCATCAGCGGCAGATCGCGAAAGCCACCGAGCTTCTCGTAGAGCCGCCGGTTGATCAGCAGCCCCTGGTCGCCATAAGGCAGCTTCATCAGCGCGCAGCGCAGCGCCACCATGCGTTCGATCAGCCGCGCCCAGCCGGAGAAATCGTCGAGCGCGAAGCGGAACGATGCTGCCATCTCGCCGTCGCGGAAGCGCCCGCTCTCGATCTGTTCGAAAAATTTCCCGACCTCGGCAACCCAGCCGGGTTCGAGCACCGTGTCGGCGTGAAGAAAGAGAAGCCAGTTGCCCTTCGCCGCCTTCGCGCCGGCGGCGAGTTGCGGTCCCCGCCCCTTCGGCGCGCGCACGAGCTTCGCGCCCGCCGCCTCGACGATCTCCAGCGTCTCGTCGCTTGAGCCGCCATCCGCCACGATCACTTCCTGCACGAGCCCGCGCACGGCGGCGGGTACCAGCGGCGCCAGCGTCCGGGTCAGGGTCTCCTCGGCATTCAGGGTCGGAATGATGACGCTCAGCATGGCGCGCATCATAACGATCCGCGCGTTTTAGCCAAATTTCTTCAAGGGCAGAGATAATGTTCTTGTTCTGTTCTAGTGTTCGGTTATACTCATGACCATGACGACGAGTCGCGAAACAGCGCCCCCCGGCCACCCCGCGCAACAAGCCAATTCCCCGGTTGGCAACCGCGCGGCCAAGCGGCCCCACGGGCTCCCGGACCACCGCCCCGTCCCCCGCGGGGCCTCCCTCGTACCCCCGAGCGTCCGCGAGCCTTATCTGCCCGAGAGCGGCCGCCGTGGCCGGGGCGCGCTGACCAACAGGAGCGGCCGCTACGAGCCGCAGTCCCGTGAACTCGCCGACGATGGCTGGGACAATCTCGAAGACGTGCCTGCCCTGAAGACGCAGGTGACGGCGGAGAACGCCCGCCACATCATCACGCGCAATTCCTCGCCGGACATTCCCTTCGACCGCTCGATCAATGCCTATCGCGGCTGCGAGCATGGCTGCGTCTACTGCTTCGCGCGGCCGAGCCATGCCTATATGGGCCTTTCGCCGGGTCTCGATTTCGAGAGCAAGCTTTTCGCCAAGCCCAATGCCGCGCAGTTGCTGGAAAAGGAACTCTCGCGCGAGGGCTACGAGGTCGCGCCCATCGCAATGGGCACGAACACCGACCCCTATCAGCCGATCGAGCAGCGCTACCGCATCACGCGGAGCATTCTCGAAGTGCTCTCGGCCTATAATCATCCCGTCACGATCCTCACGAAGTCGGCGCGCATCGTGCGCGACATCGACATTCTCTCCTCGCTTGCGGAACGCAATCTCGTGCGCGTCGCGCTCTCGGTCACAACGCTCGATGCGAAGCTCGCCCGCGCGCTCGAGCCGCGCGCCTCCACGCCCACGCGCCGCATCGAGGCGATCGGGCTCCTGTCGGAGGCCGGCATTCCAACGGGCGCGATGATCGCGCCCATCATTCCGGCCCTGAACGACATGGAGATCGAGAAGCTCCTCACCGGCGTCTCTTATGCAGGCGCGCGCGAGGCGAACTTCGTCATCCTTCGCCTGCCGCTCGAAATCCGCGACATCTTCGTCGAATGGCTGCATGAAAACGTGCCGGACAAGGCCACCCATGTCATGTCGCTCATCCGCCAGATGCGCGGCGGCAAGGACTACGACGCGAAATGGGCCGAACGCCAGTCCGGCACCGGGCCTTACGCCTGGCAGATCGCGCGCCGCTTCGAAATAGCCTGCCGCAAACTCGGCATCGCCTACCGCTCGCGCGACACCACCGCCCTAGACCGCTCCCAATTCCTCGTCCCCGGCAGAGGCAAGCAACTCGCGCTGCTTTAGTTTTGGCACACGGAGGCACGGAGACTTCGAATTAAAATAATATGTCACCCCCGGGCTTGACCCGGGGGTCCAGGGGCTCCGGGTGGGGCGCATGAAAGACTACTATGTCTACATCCTCGCGAGTGGCCGAAATGGAACGCTCTACATCGGTGTAACCAACGACATTCAGCGCCGCATCTCCGAGCATCGCGAAGAAACCGGCAAAGGGTTCACCAGCCGATACGGCGTGAAGCATCTCGTCTGGTACGAAGTGCACAGCGAAGCGCGCGCGGCGATACAACGGGAGAAAAATCTCAAACACTGGCCGCGCGCGTGGAAGGTTGCCCTTGTCGAAGAGACGAACCACTCATGGCGCGACCTCTATTCAGAACTTTTTGAGTTATGCGAAGAGAGACGCCGCTTATTGGCGGCTTCTGGACCCCCGGGTCAAGCCCGGGGGTGACGTGAATATGGGGAAGCGGCTTCGCCAAGATTACATTCTTTCCATCATCGCGCTTGCCCAATGCAGCACAAGCCCTAGCCATCTTTCCGGACTCGCGGCACACTCGCGCCCATGCCGCCCCGCAAGACAAAAGCGCCTGCCGCGCTGCCGGATTATGCCTTCGAAACCGAGGAAGGCGCGCCTTCGCGGCTTGTCTGCGGCGTCGACGAGGCGGGGCGCGGGCCGCTGGCGGGGCCGGTCGTCGCCGCCGCTGTCATCATCGACATCTCGAACTGCCCTGACGGCCTCAACGACTCCAAGAAACTCGACGCCGCCCGCCGCGAGGCGCTTTTCGCCGAGCTCGCAGCCTGTGCCGAGATCGGCGTCGGCATCGCGAGCGTCGAGGAGATCGACGACATCAACATCCTCCAGGCGACCATGCTCGCCATGACGCGCGCCGTCGCCGCTCTTCCCCGCGCGCCGCACATCGCGCTCATCGACGGCAACCGCTGCCCAAAAGGTCTTGCCTGTGCATCGCGCGCCATCATCGGCGGCGACGGCCTCGTGCTTTCGATCGCGGCGGCCTCCATCGCCGCCAAGGTCACGCGCGACCGGATGATGGCCGATCTCGCCCTCGCACATCCCGGCTACGGCTTCGAACGGCACATGGGATATTCGACGCCGGAGCATTTCGATGCGCTTTCGCGTCTGGGGCCGGCGCCCATCCACCGCCGGAGCTTCGCCCCCGTACGCAAGATGTTGAGTCCGGAGCTTGCCGAGGGACTCGATCTTGTGCCCGACGAATCCGTTAACCTCTTGATTCAAAAGAATTATTGACCACCCAACCGCGCTGACTCATGATCCCCGCCTTGTCATCAGCGAGGGGTAAGTCGAGTGGGGCGCGTCAGCGAAAAGCCGGGCACGAAAAAAGAGAATCCGGCCGAGATCATCATTCAAGGCGATTGCATCGAGGCGATGAACGCATTGCCCGAAAAGTCGGTCGATCTCATCTTTGCGGATCCTCCCTACAACCTCCAGCTTGGCGGCGACCTGACAAGGCCCGACCAGTCCAAGGTCGATGCCGTCAACGACGACTGGGACAAGTTCGCGAGCTTCGCCGTCTACGACGAGTTCACGCGCAACTGGATGACAGCCGCGCGGCGCGTGTTGAAGGACACGGGCGCGATCTGGGTCATCGGCTCCTATCACAACATCTTCCGCGTCGGCGCGACGTTGCAGGATCTCGGCTACTGGATCATGAACGACGTGGTCTGGCGCAAGTCGAACCCGATGCCGAATTTCCGCGGCACGCGCTTCACCAATGCGCATGAGACGCTCATCTGGGCGACGCGCGATGCGGACCAGAAGAAATACACCTTCAACTACGACGCCATGAAGGCGCTCAACGAAGAATTGCAGATGCGCTCCGACTGGACGCTGCCGATCTGCACCGGCGGCGAACGGCTGAAGGACGGCGATGGCGGCAAGGCGCATCCGACGCAGAAGCCCGAAGCGCTTCTCCACCGCGTGCTGCTGGCGACTACCAATCCGGGCGACACCGTGCTCGATCCCTTCTTCGGCACGGGCACGACGGGTGCCGTCGCGAAGAAGCTCGGGCGCAAGTTCATCGGCATCGAGCGCGAGCAGCGCTACATAAAAGTCGCGCGTGAGCGCATCCGCCAGATCAAGGCGGGCGCGGCGGAAGACCTGAAGGTCACGACCTCCAAAAAGGCCGAAGTGCGCGTGCCCTTCGGCACCATCGTGGAGCGTGGCCTCCTCGAACCCGGCGCGGTCCTCACCGATCCCGCGCGCCGCCACGCCGCGCGCGTCCGCGCCGACGGCTCCATCGTCTGCCGCGACGCGACGGGCTCGATCCACAAGATCGGCGCGCATGTGCAAGGGCTCGATGCCTGCAACGGCTGGACCTTCTGGCACTTCAAGACCGACGGCAAACTCAAGCCCATCGACATCCTGCGCCAGAAGGTACGGGCGGAGATGGGGTGAGAGGCGGTTCGCGTGAGCGGACGAAAAGGTCCGGTGGACCTTTTCGAGCCTCGAACGCCCTGAGCCATGCGAAGGGCGGGGCAGGCTTCACTCTCCGCCGTCATTGCGGGCGCTCTTCTCTTTACTTGTCATTGCCGGGCTTGACCCGGCAATCCAGAAGCCGCCGCAGGCGGCGTCTCCTTCACCAAAACTTCTTCGCGCTACCCTGGATGCCCGGGTCAAGCCCGGGCATGACGATTTATTTTTATCCGTATACAAACTAAACTGTCACCCCGGCTTCCGCCGGGATGACACCGGTTTGAATAAGCCTCACCGCTTCGCGAACAGCGGTCCGGCATCCGGCATTGCATGAGCGGCCACCTTGCGCATCACGGCCGGCAGCGCCTCGCCCGCAATCTCGTCGAGCGGCACCCATAGGCCCTCCCCGGGGACAAGTTTTTTTCGCGTCGTCGCGGTGAAGACTTCGAGTTCCAGGTGAAAATGCGTGAAGGTGTGTTCCACCAGACCGGGGACAAGTCTCCATTCCGTCTCGAGCGGCGCGTGGGAAAGAAGATCGTCCGTACCCGTCTTATCCCCGCCCTTCTCCACGTGTGACGGTTCGATGGCATTTCGATGACAGTCACCCGCCTTTATCCCCGCGCCCGGGGACAAGTCGCGCTTGTCCCAGGGGGTGCCCGGCACTTCCATCATGCCGCCGAGAAGCCCCTTCTCCGGCCGCCGGCGGAGCCAGACTTCCTCTCCCCTCGTCAGCCAGAAGCAGGCGCCGCGTCTCACCGGCCTCGGCTTCTTCGGTGCGCGGGCGGGCAGCAGGCTTTGCGTGCCCGCTTCCCTCGCATCGCATAAGTCATTGATCGGACAGCGATTACAGGAAGGACTTCTCGGCGTGCAGACCGTCGCGCCGAGGTCCATCATCGCTTGAGCGAAGTCGCCCGCGCGCTTCGCGGGCGTCAGTGTCGCCGCCTTCTCGCGGATTTCGGGCTTCACGGCGGGCAGCGGCGTGCGCAAGTCGAAGAGCCGCGCCACCACGCGTTCCACGTTGCCGTCGACCACCGTCGCGCTCCGCCCGAAAGCGATCGCGGAGATCGCCGCCGCCGTGTAGGGACCTATCCCCGGCAGCTTCCCAAGTCCTTCCACCGTATCGGGAAATTTTCCTCCGTGTTCGGATGAAATCGCCCTCGCGCAGGCGTGCAGGTTGCGTGCCCGGCTGTAATAGCCAAGCCCCGCCCATTCCTTCATCACCTCTTCCTGGGCGGCGGCGGCGAGCACCTCGACCGTCGGCCAGCGCTTCAGAAACCGCATGAAATAAGGACCGACGGTCGCCACCGTCGTCTGCTGCAGCATGATTTCGGAAAGCCAGACGGCATAAGGGTCCGCCGTCTCGCCCTTCCGCGCGCGCCAGGGCAGCACGCGGGCATGCTTGTCATACCAGGCGAGCAGCGGGCGGGCGGCCGCTTTGGCGCTGATTTCCTTGGGTTTTTGGGCACGGACGGACATCGACTAGTCTTCGCCCGGAAGCACGTCTCACGTCAATTCGCATGGGAGCCGATTTCGAGTCAGAATGCGCGCCATGAACGGGATCACTGGCAACCGCGTGGCCTCGCGCCGCTTCAGCCTGCCGCCCATCGGCGCGCGGGTGCTTGCGGTCGCGCGGTCGGCCTTCGTGAAGCGCGGTTTCCAGGAAGCGCATGTGCTCGCGCACTGGCCGGAGATCGTGGGCCAAGGCCTCGCCGAATTTTCCGCGCCCGAAAAGCTAGTCTTTCCAAGGGGTTCCGGGGATGACGGGGGCAAAGGCCGCCGCAGCGGCGCGACGCTCACCATCCGTGTCGACGGGCCCGTCGCGGTCGAAATCCGGCATCTCGAACCCCAGATTATCGAGCGCATCAACTCCTACTACGGCTATGGCGCGGTCGCGCGGCTCAAGCTCATCCAGGGTCCGCTGCCGGCAAAGCCCCGGCCGCGCTTCCGGCGAATCCGGCCGCTGCGGCCCGAGGAAAGGGAAGTACTGGTCCAATATCTTGAAAAGATTGAAGAACCGGCGCTGAGGGAGGCGCTTGAAAGGCTCGGCGAACGGGTCATCGGGGCCGATCGCCGCCGCTAGGGCCGCGAGTCCCGATTCTCGGTTCAAGGCAACAGAAAGGTTTGGTTGAGGGCATCGGGCCCCACCGCCATAATACCCCAACATCTGGTAGGAATGTGCTCACGTGAATCAAAATAAAGCCATTGTCGCTGCTGCGGCCGCCGTCGTTATCCTCGTGCTCGGCTATCTGGGCTACCTGTTCCTGGGGCCCAATGGCGGTGGCGTGGAGCAGGTCGCGGGCACGCCGGATACGGCCTTCGAAAAGGAACTCCTCGTTCCCGGCCCGCTCGGCGACATGACCAAGGGCGATCCGATGGCGCCGGTGACGGTCATCGAATATGCGTCGCTCACCTGCAGTCACTGCGCGGATTTCGCGGCCAACACATTGCCGAAGCTCGAAGAAAGCTACATAGAGACGGGCAAGGTCTACTACATCCTCAGGGACTTCCCGTTCGACCCGATCGCGACGGCCGCCTACATGCTGTCGCATTGCGCGGGACCGGAGCGGTATTTCGGTTTCGTGGACGTGCTTTTCCGTCAGCAGGCCCAGTGGGCCTTCACGCAGACGCCGATGGAAGACCTCAAGGCCATCGCGCGGCAGGGCGGCTTCTCGGAAGAGCGCTTCGACCAGTGCATGAAGGACGAGCGCATCTTCAACCACGTCAGGGACGTGGCGACGCGCGGCGCGAAGTCCTTCGGGGTGCGCTCCACGCCGACCTTCTTCATCAATGGCGAGAAGGTCGAAGGCGCGCTGCCCTGGGCGGAATTCGAACCGCTGATCCAGAAGGCCCTTGAAGGCAAGGCGATCACGCCCGAAGCCGCATCCGGCGAAGCGACGCCCGCCGAACCGCAATAACCGCAAGCCTCTTTAACCAAGAGACCAAGCGCCACAGCAAGAGATCGAGACAGACAGTGCAGTTCAATCGCCTCCGGCTTTCCGGTTTCAAATCCTTCGTCGACCCGACCGATCTCATCATCGAGCCGGGGCTGACGGGCGTCGTCGGGCCCAACGGCTGCGGCAAGTCGAACCTGCTCGAAGCGATGCGCTGGGTGATGGGCGAGAACTCGTTCAAGAACATGCGCGGCTCGGGCATGGAAGACGTGATCTTCGCAGGCACCGCCGGCCGGCCTGCGCGCAATCACGCGGAAGTCGTTCTCTACATCGACAATGGCGACCGCTCGGCGCCTGCCGCCTATAACGACTGCGACACGATCGAAGTCTCGCGCAGGATCGAGCGCGAACAGGGCTCCACCTATCGCATCAACGGCCGCGAGGTGCGCGCGCGCGATGTGCAGCTTCTCTTCGCGGACGCCTCGACCGGCGCGCACTCGCCTGCCCTCGTGCGGCAAGGCCAGATTGCGCAGCTCATTTCCTCCAAGCCGATCAATCGCCGCCGCATTCTCGAAGAGGCGGCTGGTATCACCGGCCTCTACACACGCCGTCACGAGGCCGAACTCCGGCTCAAGGCAGCCGAAACGAACCTCACGCGTCTCGACGACGTCGTGGCCCAGGTCGAATCCCAGCTCGCCAGCCTCAAGCGCCAGGCGCGCCAGGCCGTGCGTTACCGCAATCTCTCGGGCCAGATCCGCGAGACGGAAGCGATCCTTCTTCACCTGCGCTGGACGCATGCGGTCGAGTCTCTCAGGCAGTCCGAAGAGCGGCTCGCCGCCACCGACATCCGCGTGACGGAACTCACACGCGAGGCCGCCGCCGCCACGACACTCGAAGCGGAAGCCGCGGACCGGCTGCCGCCGCTTCGCGAGAAGGAAGCGGAAGCCGCCGCACGGCTTCATCGCCTCACCGTCGAGCGCGAAAATCTCGATGCCGAGGAAGCGCGGGCGAAGGAGCAGGCCTCGCGTCTCACCGCCCGCCTCGAACAGATCGGGCAGGATCTCGGGCGCGAGCGTCATCTGATCGAGGATACGCGCGGCGCTATCGCGCGGCTCGATGAGGAATCTGAAGAGCTCAAGGGAGCCGAGGAAGGCCAGGCGGAAGCACAGTCCCGCGCGCAATCGCGTGTCGAGGAAACCCGCACGTCGCTCGATACGGCCGAGCAGGAACTCGACCATCTCAATCAGGAAATCGCGGCGCTCAGCGCGGAGCGGACGAGCCTCGTGCGCACCATCGAGGCAGGGCGCCAGCGGATCGAACGTCTGGAACGTCAGCTCGCCGAAATCGCGCGTGAGCGCGACACGCTGTCGGATGCGGAAGAAAAGAAAGCGCAGATCGCGCTTCAGTCCGCCGAGCTCGATGAAGCCGCGTCACGCGTCGGCGAGGCAGAACGTGCCGCGCTCGAAGCCGAAGAAGCCAGGCGCAACGCGCAGGAGCGCGAGAAGACAGCGCGCGAACCGATGCAGGCAGCCGAGCGCGCGGCGGGCGACCTTGCAGCCGAGGCGAAGACACTGGCCGACATGCTTTCCGTCGGCGAAAGCGATCTCTGGCCGCCGGTGATCGACGCCATCGCCGTCGAGCATGGCTATGAGACCGCGCTCGGTGCGGCGCTTGGCGACGACCTCGGTGTCCCGGAAGATGCGGCGGCGCCGATTCATTGGGACGCTCTGCCACCCTTCGACGTGCCGCCCATACTCCCCGAGGGATCAACGCCGCTTTCCTATTTCGTGAAGGCGCCGGCATCGCTCGCCCGCCGCCTTTCGCAGATCGGCATTGTGGTCTCCGGCGAAGACGGCAAGCGGCTTCAGGCCCTTCTCGCGCCCGGTCAGCGTCTCGTCACCAAAGAAGGCGCCCTCTGGCGCTGGGACGGCTACACGGCAGCGGCGGATGCACCGACCGCATCCGCCCGCCGCCTCGAACAGCGCAATCGCCTTGCCGATCTCGAGGGCGAACTCGCCATCGCGCGGGCCGGCGCCGCCGAAGCGCGCGCGACGTTCGATGCGGCGCATGTCGCCGCCGAACAGGCGATGCTGGAAGAACAGGCGCGCCGCGCCGCGCTTCGCGAGGCGCAGGGCGAGCACAACCGTATCCGCGATGCCCTGCAGACCGCGGAACGCGCTGCCTCCGCGCAGCTTTCGCGCCTTGCCGCCCTCGCCGAAGCCGAAGAGCGGCTTTCCGGCGACAAGAGCGAAGCCGTGCGCGCGCTTGAGGAAGCAGAGCTCGCGCTCCAGAACCTGAAGCCCGATGAGGAGCCGCGCGCCCGCGCCGCCGAACTCCGCGACCGTGTAGCCGCACTCCGCCTCGAACTCTCGGAAGCCCGCGCCGAATATGAAGGCTTGCGGCGCGAAGCCGAGCAGCGTTCGCGCCGCCTTTCCGCCATCGGGCAGGAGCGCGAAGCCTGGCAGCTTCGCGCGACCAATGCCGAGCGGCAGATCGGCACGCTTGAGGAACGCAAGGGCGAGGCGGAAGCCGAATTGCAGACGCTCGAAGGCGTGCCCGCGGCTATCGAGGAAAAGCGCCGGGCGCTCCTCACCTACATCTCCGAGGCAGAAACCGCGCGTTCGCAGGCCGCCGACGAATTGGCGCAGGCCGAAAAGATACTCAGCGAAGCCGTGAAGCATTCGAAGGAAGTCCAGCACCAGCTCGGCGAAACGCGCGAAGAGCGCGCCCGCATCGACGGTCTCGTGGATGGTGCGCGCGAGCGCCGCGCCGAATCGGAAGAACGCATCCGCGAGGTGCTCGAATGCGAGCCGGAAGCGGCGCTGAAGCAGGCGAACCTCGAAGAGGGTGCCGAACTTCCCGACGTCGAGCAGATCGATGCGAAGCTCGAGCGCTTCAAGCGCGAGCGCGAAAGCCTTGGCGGCGTGAACCTGCGCGCGGAGGAAGAATCGCGCGAACTCACCGAGCAGCTCGAGACGATGACGAGCGAGCGCGAAGACCTCGTGAGCGCCATCGCGAAGCTGCGCCAGGGTATCGGCAGCCTCAACCGCGAAGGACGCGAGCGCATGCTCGAAGCCTTCGAGAAGGTGAACGCGAACTTCTCGCGCCTCTTCACCCATCTCTTCGGCGGCGGCGAGGCACATCTGAAGCTCACCGAATCGGACGACCCGCTGGAAGCCGGGCTCGAAATCATGGCCCGGCCGCCCGGCAAGCGCCTGCAGGTCATGTCGCTGCTTTCGGGTGGCGAACAGGCGCTCACCGCCATGTCGCTGATCTTCGCCGTGTTCCTCACCAACCCCTCGCCCATCTGCGTGCTGGACGAAGTGGACGCGCCGCTCGACGACGCCAATGTGGAACGTTTCTGCGACCTGATGGAAGAGATGACGCGGACGACGGATACCCGCTTCCTCATCATCACCCATCACGCGCTCACCATGGCCCGCATGAACCGCCTCTTCGGCGTCACCATGCAGGAGCGCGGCGTGTCCACTCTTGTCTCGGTCGACCTCGACGTCGCCGAGGGGCTCCGCGAGGCCTCCTGACGGGGTCCGCCAGTGCCGTGACGCAACGGAAAGGCCCCCTCTCGAGGGGGCCTTTTTCGTGGCCGCTGGAGACTCGCTGCGCGCTCCTGGCGAGGCCGAATGCCGCAGGCGCGAAACCGGCCAAAAAACCTCTATACATCAATGACTTACGCCCTCCCCAGCGGTCCTTGACAGGTTATGACCCTGACAGTAGGGTGCGCGCGGCTTCGATCCGGGGCGGGGCTCTGAAAGAGCATTTCTGACGGC
The DNA here is from genome assembly GCF_045863935.1 of Parvibaculum sp. Classification (GTDB taxonomy): domain Bacteria; phylum Pseudomonadota; class Alphaproteobacteria; order Parvibaculales; family Parvibaculaceae; genus Parvibaculum. Next base: position 53,214 of record NZ_BTVP01000015.1, read on the forward strand.
GGAGCTTCGCTTTGAAACGAGACGAGGAAGCCGGCACTCCCACGGATGGCGACAAGGCCGCCCAGAAGAGAGAACTCGATCTCCTGGACCGGCGTATCGCGGCCGCGCGCGGCGCTCATCGCGGCGCGGAAGTGAAGGGAACGAGGCCGGCGCCGACGGGCAAACCCTCCGATATGGGGGTCGCCATGAGGCTCTCCTCGGAGCTCGTGGCCGGTGTTCTTCTGGGAGCCGGCATCGGCTGGTTCTTCGACTGGCTGTTCGGCACGCTGCCGATCTTCCTGGTGGTCTTCACCGGGCTTGGAACGGTGGCGGGCGTAAAGAATGTGCTTCGCGCGACGCAGGCAATGAATGCGACCGCGGCGGAGCCGAAAAAGGATCAATCCGGGCATTCGCCCGGCGACGTAACGGCCGGACCTCCATCCGGCAAAAGCTAAGGCTGAGGCAAACCAGTGGCAACAGGCGCCGAACAATCCGGAGGCGGTTTTCCCGTCGATCCCCTGCACCAGTTCGTTGTGCAGCCCCTCATCCCCCTCAATATCGGCGGCCTCGACGCCTCCTTCACCAATGCCAGCCTCTGGATGGTGGTGACGGTTGCGGTCATCACCGTCTTCACGACGCTCGGTATGCGTTCGGGCGCCATGGTGCCGGGGCGGATGCAGTCCGTGGTCGAGAGCTTCTACACCTTCATCGCCAACATGGTCCGCGACAATGCCGGCCATGATGCCATGCGCTTTTTCCCGTTCATCTTCTCGCTGTTCGCCTTCATCTTCTTTGCGAACATGATCGGGATGTTCCCCTATGCCTTCACCGTGACGAGCCACATCGTCGTCACCTTCGTTCTCGCCGGTGTCGTTTTCTTCGGCGTCACGCTGACGGGCTTCATCCTCCACGGTGCGAAGTTCCTGAAGGTTTTCGTTCCGAGCGGCGTGCCTGTGGCTCTGCTTCCTCTCGTGGTCGCGATCGAGATCATTTCGTATTTCTCGCGCCCCATCAGCCACTCCGTTCGTCTTTTCGCCAACATGCTGGCCGGCCACATCATGCTGAAGGTCTTCGCGGGCTTCGTGCTCACCTTCATGACGATGGGCGCGATCGGCTGGGCGGGCATGATCCTGCCGCTCTTCATGATCGTCTGCCTCACGGCGCTCGAGTTTCTCGTCGCCGCGCTGCAGGCCTATGTCTTCACTATCCTGACCTGCATGTATCTTCACGACGCCCTGCATCCGGGCCACTGATCCGGGTGAGGACGCCAAGTCCCCAAAGCTATGGTTGCGGCTCCGTGGCCGTTCCCACTCTCCAAAACGACCCCAAAAGGAGCATCTAACTATGGAAGCAGAAGCAGCGAAGTTCATCGGCGCCGGTATTGCGTGCCTCGGCATGGGCGGCGCCGCCATCGGCGTGGGCCAGATTTTCGCGAACTACCTGGCGGGCGCGCTGCGCAACCCGTCGGCGGCTGACGGCCAGTTCGCCCGTCTGATTTTCGGCTTCGCCGTGACGGAAGCGCTGGGCATCTTCTCGCTGCTCGTCGCGCTCATCCTGCTCTTCGTCTGATCCCTTTGCGGATCGGCCAGCCGGCTGCCTCGACAAGAGGCGGCCGGCGGCAGGCCAACCCGTCTGACCGGAGACCTACATGATCGCCGAAGCCCTGGCTCAGGAACATGGTGACGAACTCATCGCCGAGACGCATGTCCCCGGTGAAGAGCATGCGGGAGGCTTTCCGCCTTTCGACTCCTCCACGTTCGAGTCCCAGATCGTCTGGCTGGTACTGAGCTTCCTCGCTCTGTACTTCCTGATGTCCCGCGTGGCCCTGCCGCGCATCGCCACGGTGCTTGAAGAGCGCCGCGACCGCATCGCGGACGATCTCGATCAGGCCGCCCAGTTCAAGCGGCAGACCGACGAGGCGATCGAGGCCTATGAAAAGGCGCTGACGGAAGCTCGCGCCAAGGCCCACGAAATCGCGCAGGAAACGCGCGACCGCCTGCACGAGGAAACCGAGCGGCAGCGTCTGGCCATCGAGGCCCGGCTCGCCGAGAAGATTTCGGAAGCCGAAAAGAAGATTGCAGCCACCAGGGATGCGGCGCTCGCCAATGTGCGCAGCGTGGCGGTGGACGTGGCAGACGCCATCGTCTCACAGCTCCTTGGCGAGACCGACCGCCCCGCGACGGAGCGTGCGGTCGACACCGAACTCAAGTAAGGCGAAGGACAAGCCCCCATGTTCGCGACAGCCGAATTCTGGATTCTGGCCTGCCTCATCGCGTTCTTCGCGATCCTTGGCTATTTCAAGGTTCACCGCACCATCGCCGGCTCGCTCGACAAGCGCGCCGCCGACATTGCGGCTGAACTCGACGAAGCCCGGCGGTTGCGCGAGGAAGCGCAGCAGCTCCTCGCCTCCTATCAGCGCAAGCAGCGCGAGGCGATGAAGGAAGCCGAAGACATCATCTCCCAGGCGAAGGCCGAGGCCGAGCAGCTTGCGAAGGAGACCCGCGCGAACATGGAAGCGCAGGTCGAACGCCGCACGAAGCTCGCCGAAGACAAGATCGCCCAGGCCGAGACCCAGGCCGTGAACGATGTCCGCTCCGCCGCCGCGGAAGTCGCCATCGGTGCCGCCCGCCGCGTCATCGCCGAGAAGGTCGATGCGGGCGCGGATGCGAAGCTGATCGAGAAGTCGATCGCCGACCTCGCCTCCAAGCTTCACTGACGATAAATCACTCAGGAAACCCCGCCCGGCTCCGGCCCGGCGGGGTTTTTGTTTGCCTTTTCGCGAGGCACTCCGGTTCAATGGGCGCGCAACCGGGGAGGCTTCCATGCTCGACAGATACGAAGCGGCCACCTTCACCCATGAAGGCGTGACGAAACCCGTCTATGTGCGAGGCTCGGGGCCCGCCGTCATCGTGATCCACGAAATTCCGGGCATCACACCGGAGGTCGTCCGCTTCGCGGACTGGGTGGTCGATGCCGGATTCCGGGTCTACATGCCGTTGCTGATTGGCAAGGCCGGACCGCCCCTCACCATCGGCTATGTCGCACGCTCCATCGGGAAGCTCTGTATCAGCCGCGAATTCCACATTCTCGCCTCGCACCGGTCGAGCCCGGTCACGACATGGCTCCGGGCGCTGGCCCGCCACGCGCATGAGGAAGCGGGCGGCAAGGGCGTCGGCGCGGTCGGCATGTGCTTCTCCGGCAATTTCGCCCTCTCCATGATGATGGAGCCCGCGCTGATGGCGCCCGTCCTTTCCCAGCCTTCCATGCCCTTTCCCTTGGGAGCCGAGCGGCGGGCCGCCCTTCACGTCTCGCCGGAGGAATTCCAGTGCGTGAAGGATCGCTGTGCGAAGGGCGACAAGGTGCTCGGACTCCGCTTCAAAGGCGACCGCATGTCGCCGCCGGAGAAATTCGAGACGCTTCGCCGGGAACTCGGCGACGCTTTCGAGGGGATCGAACTCGACGACAAATATGCGAACCCCGCATCGCCCGCCCCAAGCCCGCACAGCGTGCTGACGGTCGACCTCATCGACCGCGACGGCGAACCCACCAAGGAAGCGGCGAAGCGCGTGATCTCCTTCTTTCAGGAGCGGCTTCTTGCGGCCTAGGGCGCGACGACCGTCAGCTCCGGCCATTTCTCCCGCCAGCGCGCGGCCTTCTCGGCATAGCGCTCAGCGCTGAAATTCGCCGCGCGGTTCGGGCGGATCGTCATGGTTTCGATGTCGGCAAAGCCGTGCGGTGCATAGACGCGCCCGTCCGGTGCGATGCCAACCATGCAGGCCGGGGCGAGGAAGCGGTCGATGCCCTCGCGGGGGGGAGCGGAGCGGCGGATAGGCGGTGCCGAACTTCTCTTCGTACCAGAGATGAACGCGAGCCTGATTGCGCAACTCTACCTCCGCACCGATATCCTCAAAGAGCGCAGTGCAGCGGCGGTTCGCGCCATCCTCCGCCCCCCGGCTCGTGTCGGGATCGAAATAGAAGATGTCGTAGTCCTTGATGCCGTATCCCGGGGCGCGGCCCGTCAGCGCATTCCAGGCGGTCTGGAAGAGCGAGCCGGAGACGAGCCACGCATCGGCGGGGCCGAGCGACGGCACCCGCTTCAGGATTTCGCGGTTCACAGGATTTTCGAGCGCCAACTCGACGAACCGCGCCTCGTTCATGCTATTCGGCAGCTTGCGCCGGCGCGGGCGGCGCCCAGCGAAGCACCGGCTTGCGCGCCGCGCCCGTCTCGTCGAGCCTGCGGCGCGGTGACATGTAGGGCGCGCCGGTAAAGCGGTCCTTGTCGTTCGATCTGGCGGCACGGGCGAGGTCCTTCAGCGTCGCGATGAATAGATCGACGGCCTGTTTCGACTCCGTCTCCGTCGGTTCGATCAGCATCGCGCCATGGACGACCAGCGGGAAATACATGGTCATCGGATGGTAGCCTTCGTCGATCATCGCCTTGGCGAAATCGAGCGTCTCGACGCCCGTGCCCTTCAGGAAGCGATCGTCGAAGAGCGCTTCGTGCATGCACGGGCCTTCGAAGGGCGCGGACAGATCGTCCTTCAGCGAGGCGAGCACGTAGTTCGCGTTCAGCACCGCGTCTTCCGCGACCTGCCGCAACCCGTCCGAGCCATGGCTCAGCATGTAGGAGAGTGCGCGCACGAACATACCCATCTGCCCGTGGAAGGCCGTCATGCGGCCGAAAGGCGTCGTGCCGTCGGCTTCTGCTTCACCTTCCGTCTCGACGAGGCGGAAACCGTCCTTGCCGTTCACGACATAGGGCAGCGGGGCAAAAGGCGCGAGCGCCTCGGAGAAGACCACCGGGCCCGCGCCCGGGCCGCCGCCGCCATGCGGCGTCGAGAAGGTCTTGTGCAGGTTGATATGCATGGCATCGACGCCGAGATCGCCCGGCCGCACCCGGCCGACGATGGCGTTGAAGTTCGCGCCGTCGCAGTAGAAATAGGCGCCTGCCTCGTGCACCGCATCGGCGATCTTCACGATATCGCGCTCGAAAAGACCGCAGGTGTTGGGGTTCGTCAGCATGATCGCCGCGACATCGGGCCCGAGCTTCGACTTGAAGGCTTCGAGATCGACGCGGCCTTCCTTCGTCGCCGGAATTGCGTCCACCTTGTAGCCGAGCAACGCGGCGGTCGCCGGGTTGGTGCCATGCGCCGATTCCGGCACGAGCACGCGCGTGCGGATATCGTCTTCGCCACGTGCGATGAGCGCGGCGCGGATCGCCATCATGCCGCACAGCTCGCCATGCGCGCCCGCCTTGGGCGAGAGCGTGACGCCCGGCATGCCCGTCAGTTCCTTCAACCAGTGTGCGAGTTCGCTCATCAGTTCGAGAGAGCCCTGCACCGTCTGCTGCGGTTGCAGCGGATGAACGTCGCTGATGCCCGGAAGCCGCGCCATCTTCTCGTTGAGGCGCGGGTTGTGCTTCATCGTGCAGGAGCCGAGCGGATAAAGACCCGCATCGATCGAATAGTTCTTGGCGGAAAGCCGCACGAAGTGGCGCATCACCTCCGGCTCGGACACACGGGCAAGACCGATCCGGCCCTGCCGTTCGAAATTACCGAGATGCGAGGTGAACTCGCCCGGATCGTCGAAATCGACACCGCAGGCACCCGGATTGTCGAGTTCGAAGAGAAGCGGCTCTTCATGCTCCAGCGCCCGGTTGCCCGTGAAGGTCTCGCGCGCGCCGGCGGCGCCCGCGCCGTCGATTGAGGTCGGACGGCCCTGTTTGTTCATGCCGGACATCTAGAGCACCTCCCTCAGCGCCGCCGCATAGGCCGCGCGATCCGCATCCGTGTTGATTTCCGTCGAGGCGACGATGAGAAGGTCTTCGACCTCCGCCGCGCCCGGCAGCAGCCGTGAAGCAGGCACACCGCCCAGCACACCCTTCTCCGCCAGCGCGTCGACCACGTCCGCCGCCGGTCTCGGCAGGCGCATCGTGAATTCGTTGAAGAAAGCCTTGTTCAGGATTTCGACGCCCGGCACCGCCGCAAGACGCTCGGCGAGCTTTACCGCCGCCGCATGGTTGATGCGGGCGAGTTGTCTGTAGCCGTCTTCGCCCAGAAGCGACATGTGGATCGTGAAGGCAAGGCAGCACAGGCCGGAATTGGTGCAGATGTTCGACGTTGCCTTTTCGCGGCGGATATGCTGTTCGCGCGTCGAAAGCGTCAGCACATAGCCGCGCTTACCATCCGCATCCACCGTCTCGCCGCAGAGGCGGCCCGGCATCTGGCGGACATATTTCTCGCGCGTGGCGAAGAGGCCGACATAAGGTCCGCCGAAATTGAGGCCGTTGCCGATCGACTGGCCCTCGCCGACCACGATGTCGGCGCCCATCTCGCCGGGCGGCGTCACGGCGCCCAGCGAGACGATCTCCGGAACCACGGCAATCAGCAGCGCGCCTTTTGCATGGGCCGCTTCAGCGATCGGCCTGAGATCGTGCAGTTCACCGAAGAAGCCCGGCGTCTGCACGACAACGCAGCTCGTTTCGTCCGTGATGCGGGAGATGATGTCTTCGTTCAGCCCCGGCAGCGCGGGCGGCATGGTTTCGACCTGATAGTCCGCGAAATCCGACAGGTTGCGAACGACGGCCGCATACTGAGGATGAAGCGTACCGGAGAGCACAGCCTTGCGCCGCTTCGTCACGCGATGCGCCATCAGCACGGCCTCGCCGCAACCGGTCGAACCGTCATACATGGAGGCATTCGCCACATCCATGCCGGTGATCATCGCGACCTGGGTCTGGAACTCGAAGAGATATTGCAGCGTTCCTTGCGAGATTTCCGGCTGATAAGGAGTGTAGGAGGTCAAAAACTCCGAACGCTGGATCAGATGATCCACCGTTGCCGGCACGTGATGGCGATAGGCGCCGCCGCCCACGAAGAAGGGAACGCTGCCCGCGGCCACATTCTTCGCCGCCATGCGTTCGAAAATGCGTTCGACCTCAAGCTCGCCCTTCCGGCGCGGCAGGTCCACCAAGCCATCGCGGCGCGCGCTTTCCGGCACGTCGCGGAACAATTCGTCGATGCCTTTCGCGCCGATGACGCCCAGCATTTCGCGCCGGTCGGTTTCGGTCAGGGGCAGATAACGCATGATCGGACTTTCCTTTCGGGGGACGGCCCTTCGCCGTCCGGCGGATGCATTCCGGGAGCCCTACTGGAGGCTCTCCACAAATTCATTGTAGGCGGCTTCGTCCATAAGCTTGTCGAGCTCGGCGGGGTCGGAAAGGCGGAGCTTCACGAACCAGCCATCGCCCATCGCGTCTTCATTGACGCCGGCGGGCGTCGTCTCGATGTCGCCATTCACGTCGACAACCTCGCCGCTCACGGGCGAATAGACTTCGCTCGCGGCCTTGACGCTTTCGACCACCGCCGCTTCGTCGCCAGCGGCCAGTTCCTTGCCGACTTCCGGCAGCTCGACGAAAACAACGTCGCCAAGCTGCTCCTGCGCATAGTCGGTGATGCCAATGGTCGCGATGTCTCCATCGACGCGCACCCACTCATGCTGATCCGTGTAGCGAATATCGCTCATGCCAATCCCCTGGTTCCTGTTAGCAGCCGCAAGGCCTCATTTGCCCGGCTTGTGAAAACGTTTCGTCACGAAGGGCATCGCCGCGACCTTCGCCGGACGCCCCTTCCCCCGTACCATCAGTTCGACGCCGGTATCGACCTTCGCAAATCCGGCCTCGACATAGCCCATCGCGATCGGCCCGCCGACGCTCGGTCCATAGCCGCCGCTCGTCACAATGCCGATCTTCCTGCCCGACGCGTCGGTAATCTCCGTGCCTTCGCGGGCGGGCGCCTTTCCTTCCGGCAACAGGCCCACGCGCTTTCGCGATACGCCATTCGCGATCTGGTCCAGAATGATCTCCGCGCCGGGGAAGTTTCCCTCCTCGCGGCGGCGCTTCGATATCGTCCAGGTGAGAGCGCCTTCGACGGGCGTCGTCGTCTCGTCGATATCGTGACCATAGAGACAGAGCCCGGCTTCGAGGCGTAGCGAATCCCGCGCGCCAAGCCCGATGGGCTTCACCTCCGCCTCGCCGAGAAGCTTTTTTGTGAGCGCCACCGCATCCTTGTCGGCGACGGAAACCTCGTAACCGTCCTCGCCCGTGTAGCCGGAGCGGCTGACGATGCAGGGAAGGCCGGCGACGTTCATTTCCCTGCCGGTCATGAAAGCCTGATCCGCGGCGTCCGGCGCAATGCGCGCGAAGACCTCGGCCGCCTTCGGTCCCTGCAACGCGATCAGCGCGCGATCCTCGATGCGGCGAAGCGCGATGCCGCCGGGCAGATGTTTTTCGATGTGGGCGAAGTCGGCATCCTTGCAGGCCGCGTTCACGACGAGAAACAGAACGCCGTCCTTTTTCGTCCGCGTGACCATGAGGTCGTCGAGAATGCCGCCCTTCCCGTTCAGGAGAAGCGTATAGCGGATCGCGCCGGGGGCGAGATCGCGGATGTCGCCTGGCACAAGCGCCTCGAGCGCGACGGCAACGGCGCCATGGTCCGGACCTTCGAGCCAGGCCTGGCCCATATGCGACACGTCGAAGAGGCCGGCGGCCTCGCGGGTATGCAGATGTTCGGCCAGTACGCCGGAGGGATATTGCACCGGCATGTCATAGCCCGCGAAAGGCACCATCTTCGCGCCGAGCTCGACGTGGAGTGCGTGAAGGGGCGTCGTCTTCAGGGGACCGGCGGCGGGTTCCGACATTGGGCTTCCAGGTTCTTCCCCGCTCGGGGAAACAAATGCGAATCGAGATGGACCGCCACTCGGCGAATTGCTCCGCCTGCGGCGCCCCACTCTGTCGCTGAACCTGAGAGATTTCGCGTCGAACCAAAACGAGGCCCGCCGCTTACGCCCTTCGGTGAGGCCAGATTATCGCGTCTGACCTGCTTTCCAGAGATTCATCCCCCTGCGGTCCTTTGTGCCTGAGAGTTTCCGGGGCGGTTGCTCCTTCGGCGCCGGGGTGCTGCACATAATGCAGTCCCGGTCTCTCCCGCAGGGTTCGTCTGTATGTTTCCGGATCATATGGACCGGCCCGCCAGAGTCAAATGGCATCACGAGCCGGCGCCGCGGAAGGCGCCAAAAAGCGCCGTTTTCGGGGCTTAACGGATCGGGTTGTAGGAAACGCGGCGGTTGTATTCGAGCTGTTCCGGCGTCAGCTGGAAGCCCACCAGAATCTGGTAGATGCTGCCATCGGCCTGGCCGCCATAGGGCAGCACCGTACCATCCACCGTTTTCACGAATCGTACTTGCCGCTGCCCGGGTTCGAAGACCACCGGCACCTCATAGACCTGCTTCTTGTCGAAGGCGCTATAGCGGCGCGTCACGGCGACGAAGGTATTGAGGGTCAGCTCGCGGGACTGCGCGGCGGGTCCGATTTCGGCAATGCCGTCGAAGGCGAGGTCGACGGTGATGGTCGACTCGTCGATATCGTATTCGCATTTCGATACGACCTTGCCGATCTCCGCCCTGGCGACCACATCGGTCAGGTCCGCGCCGGAACCCGAAAGCAGGGTCACATGGTCCGTCTCGTTGAGAACGCCGACGGCGGGACAAGGGTAAAGCGTGGTGCCGCCCGTCTTGGTGCCGCCACCGCCGCCGAACCAGCTGCAACCGCCAAGGGCGAGCGCGGCGAGAACGGCAAGTACGGGCATGGCCCGGCCAGTGCGGGAAGCGAGAGTCGTCGGGCAGCTCGGCGCGGGCGAAAACGGCATCTGTGGTTCACTCGATCTGTTGGCGGTCTGTTAGCGCAGCGGGGTGGCAGGGGCTTTCTTGACTTTCCCTTGGCGGCCCCCTCTATTACCGCCATAAACGGTCTCGAAAGCCTTGCATTTCATAAGGTTAGTCGAGACTCGGGACCGGCCCCGGCAGCGCGCAAACTCTATCGGAGTGGTCCCGGAGTCACAAGGCGGACGAATGCGCCCGCGGGGGCCGTGAAGCCGGCTCCCGGCGGGCGGCACGAGGCGCAATCCCCGAGAACGGCACCCCGAGAACCGATATGAGCGAGACACACGCAAAGCCCCCTCTGACGCTGCTCCTTGCGAGCCCGCGCGGCTTCTGCGCAGGGGTCGACCGCGCCATCCAGATCGTCGAACTCGCCATCGAGAAATACGGCCCGCCCGTCTATGTCCGCCACGAGATCGTCCACAATCGCTATGTCGTGGAGGAGCTCGAACGCAAGGGTGCGATCTTCGTCGAGGAGCTCGACGAGGTGCCCGCGGGCGCGAAGGTCATCTTCTCCGCTCATGGCGTGCCGAAATCCGTGCCTGCCGAGGCACAATCCCGCGAACTCTTCTATCTCGACGCAACCTGCCCTCTCGTATCCAAGGTACATGTGGAAGCCGAGCGGCTCCACAATCGCGGTCTCCAGATTCTGCTGATCGGCCATGCGGGACACCCGGAAGTCATCGGCACGATGGGGCAACTGCCGGAGGGCGCCGTGAGCCTCATCGAGACCCTGGCCGACGCAGAGGCCATCGCACCGGCCGACCCGGACAAGCTCGCCTTCGTGACGCAGACGACGCTTTCGGTCGACGACACGGCGGAGATCGTCGCAACGCTTCGCCGCCGCTTTCCTTCGATTGCCGGTCCGCGCAAGGAAGACATCTGCTACGCGACGACGAACCGGCAGGAAGCGGTGAAGAGCATCGCCCCGCATGTCGATGCCATGCTCGTCATCGGCGCGCCCAATTCCTCGAACTCCATGCGCCTCGTGGAAGTCGCCGAGCGCGCGGGCTGTCCCCATGCCGCGCTCGTGCAGCGCGCGGGCGACATCGACTGGGTGGCTCTCGGCACACCTGCAACCGTGGGCCTGACCGCCGGCGCGAGCGCACCGGAAGTGCTCGTGGAAGAAGTGATCGACGCATTCCGGCAACATTTCAGCGTGACGGTCGAAACGACGTCCGTCCGGCGCGAATCCGTGCAGTTCAAGCTGCCGCGCGCGCTCGCCGTCTGACGGGGGAAAGATGGCCGTCTATACCGAAGTGCCAGACGAGGAACTCGAAGCCTTCCTCGCCAATTACGACATTGGCGGGCTACTCTCCTACAAGGGCATCGCCGAGGGCGTCGAGAATTCCAACTACATGCTGCACACCGACAAGGGCGTCTATTTCCTGACGCTCTATGAAAAACGCGTGGCGGCCAGCGACCTCCCCTTCTTTCTGGGGCTGATGAACCATCTCGCCGCGAACGGCATCAATTGCCCGACGCCGATCCGCAACCTGAAGGGCGAGATGCTGGGAGAGCTGGCGGGGCGGCCCGCCGCCATCATCGGGTTTCTCGAAGGCGTGCATGTGCGCCGGCCGCAGCCGCGCCATTGCGTCGAGGTCGGACGTGCGCTCGCGCAGATGCACCTCGCCGGAGAGGACTTCGGGCTCCAACGCCCGAACGCGCTCAATGTCGATGGCTGGGGGCCGCTGTTCGATTCATGCCGGGCGGGCATCGACGGCTATATGCCGGGGCTCGCGCAGGAGCTCGACCGGGAGCTTGCGGATTTGATGCGCGACTGGCCGCGCGACCTGCCGTCCGGCGTCATCCATGCGGATCTCTTTCCCGACAACGTCTTCTTCATCGGCGACCGGCTGTCGGGCCTCATCGATTTCTATTTCGCCTGCAACGATGCCTTCGCCTACGATCTTGCGATCTGCCTCAATGCCTGGTGCTTCGAGAGCGACGGCTCCTTCAACATCACCAAGGCGCGGGGCCTTCTGCAAGCCTATACGCAGGTGCGCCCGCTGGAGGCGAAAGAGCTTGCATCGCTTCCCCTTCTCGCGCGGGGTTCGGCCATGCGCTTCCTGCTGACAAGGCTCTATGACTGGATCAACCATCCACCGGGAGCCTTCGTGCAGCCCAAGAATCCGCGAGAATATCTCACACGGCTGCGCTTTCACCGCACCGTCACCTCGCCCGCTGGCTATGGGCTCGACGTATGAGCGATGCCGTCGATCTCTATACGGACGGTGCCTGCTCCGGCAATCCGGGGCCGGGCGGTTGGGGCGTGCTCATGCTCTACAAGGGCAATGAGAAGGAACTCTGCGGCGGCGAGCCCGCGACCACCAACAACCGCATGGAACTCATGGCCGCGATCCAGGGCCTTGAATCTTTGAATCGCGGCGTGAGGGTGCGCGTCCACACCGATTCCACCTATGTGAAGGACGGCATCACCAAGTGGATTCACGGCTGGAAAAAAAATGGCTGGAAGAACGCCCAGAAGAAGCCGGTCAAGAATGCCGAACTCTGGCAGCGCCTCGAAACCGCGATCGAGCGGCATGATGTGTCGTGGCACTGGGTGAAGGGCCATTCCGATCATCCGGAAAACGACCGCGCCGACGCCCTCGCGCGTCAGGGCATGGCGCCCTATCTCTCGAAGCTGAAATGAAAAGGCCCCGCCGGAGCGGGGCCTTTCTGCATTCATGCGCCGCCGCTCAGCTCAACTGCTGCAGCATCGTCTCGGCGCCGGAGACCTTCGCCTCGCCGGGGTTCGGCTCCTTGTTGAGGCTCTTCACCACGCCGTCGTCGACAAGCATCGAATAGCGCAGCGACCGCGTGCCCATGCCGAAGCCCGAACCGTCGAAGTCGAGGCCGAGCGCCTTCGTGAAGTCGCCATTGCCGTCGCCGAGCATCGTCACGTCGCTGCCCGCGCCCTGCTGCTTGCCCCAGGCGTCCATGACGAAGGCATCGTTGACCGACAGGCAGACGATTTCGTCCACGCCCTTGCCCTTGATGTCGCCCGAGGACTTGATGAAGCCCGGCAGGTGCTGGTTCGAGCAGGTCGGCGTGAAGGCGCCCGGCAGCGCGAACACCACCACCTTGCGGCCCTTGAAGAGCTCGCCGGTCTTCACCGGCGCGGGGCCCTTGTCCGTCATCTTCATAAGGGTCGCTTCGGGAATCCTGTCACCCACCTTGATGGCCATATGAGCTTCCTCCTGATCTGCGGCGCGCCGCCGCGGCGCGCGATGTTGGCGGCATTAAAGCCTTAAATGCCTTCCCTTGCCAGTCCGGCGCGGGTCACATTGTCTTGCGGATCACATAGGCGGTATCGGGGCCCGACAGGATGAAATCCAGTTCCACGCCCTCCAGCATGGCGGGCGACAACACCTCCACCTCCATGACGTAACGCACGACATCGCCGTCCCGTTTCACGCGCGGCGTACCGAACCAGATGTTCTTCGGCCCATCCACAATGAGCATGGGCGGCGTGCAGCCCTTTCCGCAGCCCGACAGGCTCACTTCGAGCGCCGGCGCCGAGGCCTCGCGCCAGCGGATATCGAGCATGCCGGGATCGGCCGGCGGCACGGGTATGCGGCCGAGCGCGGCGCGGAGACGCGATGCCACGGGACTATCCTCGATCTCCGCCCCGGGCGGCACCGTCAGTTCGAGATTTGCCTCGCGCGGCACCGTCAGTTCGAGATTTGCCTCGCGCGGCACGCAGATATCGGAGCAGATGCCGTAGAACATCGAAAGGCGCAGCGTCACGGCGCGCGATGCGTCCTCCGGCACCACGCGCAGCGGCCAGACCACGCCCCCCTCATAGCCATAGGTGATGTCGCCCGGCGCATCGAAGCGTTCGGGCGCCGGCCAGCGCAGTTCGACGCCGGCGACGTTTTCGGAGGCCGACCAGTCGAAGACGGGCGGAATGCCCGAATCGCCTGGTTTCTTCCAATAGGTTTTCCAGCCCTCAGCGAGGCGCAGGTCGATGCCCGCCAGAAAGGGGGCGCCGTCATGTTCGCCTTGCGCCGCAAGGAGTTCGAGCCCCCGCACGCCCTCGCCCGGCGCGGCTGCGAGCGGCGCGGCGGCAAGCCACGCAATGCCCGCCAGAAGCAAAAACCCTAAGCGGCGTGCCGTCCTCATGAATTTCCATCCCGTTATATCCGGCGCCGTCGCGCCGCTCGCCCGCCTTCGCGCAAAACTAGCATCGCTGCGCATTCACGCGCCGCACAAATAGCTGTGACGCAAATGCATAGCAACGAGACGTGACAACCGCCGCGCAAGAGTGCAGGATTTCAGAAGGTTGTGCACTGCCATGTGCCCTATCGACGTGGAGGCAGTTCTGTCATGAGCCCTATGTCGGCGGATCTGAGCTATCGCCCCGAGGACGACGGCTTTCTTGAGGGCAAGATGCTGATCGCGATGCCGTCTATCGGCGACGACCGGTTCGACCGCACGGTCATTTATATGTGCGTCCACAATCCCGACGGCGCCATGGGCATCGTCGTGAACAAGCCGGCCGACAACATCACCTTCCCGGACCTGCTCGACCGGCTGTCGATCCAGGTTCCCGGCACGCGCCTGCCGAAAGAGATAGCCTGTCCAGTGCTCGCGGGCGGCCCGGTCGAGATGGGCCGCGGCTTCGTGCTCCACACACAGGACTACTTCTCGGAAGAATCGACGTTGCCCGTCGACGAGAATGTCGGATTGACCGCGAGCGTCGATATCCTGCGCGCCATGGCAACGGGATGCGGGCCAAGCCGCGCGCTGCTCGCGCTTGGTTATGCGGGCTGGGCGCCCGGCCAGCTCGACGCCGAGATCCAGGCGAATGGCTGGCTCCATTGCGATCCCGATCCGGAGCTTCTGTTCGGGCTCAATCTCGAGGCGAAATATCATTCCGCGCTCGCGAAGCTCGGCATCAACCTCTCGCTGCTCTCGGGCGAGGCCGGCCACGCCTGACTCGAACATTGTCCGGAGGTGACGCCCTATCTGTTCCAGTAGTGCGCGATGAAGTCCAGCGCCTCGGCGGCGCGCATGGGCTGGCCGAAATAATAGCCCTGGCCGTAGTCGCAGCCCATCGCCGCGAGATCGGCAGCCTGCGTTTCGCTTTCCGTTCCTTCCGCCACGACTTCCATGCCGAGGTCGTGCGCGAGCGACACCATGGAGCGGATGATGAGCGGCGTTTCGCGATCCGCCGACATGCCTGCGACGAAGGAGCGGTCGACCTTCAGCGTATCGAAGGGAAAACGCTGCAGGTAGCTCAGGCTCGAATAGCCGGTGCCGAAATCGTCGAGCGAGAGACCGGCGCCAAGCGCCTTCAGGCGGCCAAGCATATTCGCCGCGAATTCCGGGTTCTCCATGACGAGCGATTCCGTCACTTCGAGTTTCAGCGATCCGCGCTCGATGTCGATGCGGTTCAGCACACGCTTCACATCGTCGATGAGATCGTGGCGGAGAAGCTGGCGGCTCGATACGTTGACGCTCACGGTGAGCGCGCGCTCCATCGGGAAGAGCTTCTGCCAGGTCGCGAGTTCCTCGCTCGCCGCCCGCAATGCAAAGCGGCCGATCTCGGTGATGACGCCGAGTTCCTCAGCCAGCGGCACGAAATTATCGGGCGTGAGCAAGCCGTCCTTCGGATGGTTCCAGCGGATCAGCGCCTCGAAGCCGCGCACCGAACCGTCGGTCAGCGACATGATCGGCTGGTAATAGACTTCGAGTTCCTTGCGTTCTATCGCATGGCGGAGATCGGTTTCCAGCGTCAGGCTGTCATCCGCCTCCACCCGCATGCCCGGTTCGAAAAGTTCGATCCGCGCCTTGCCGGTGCGCTTGGCGTGGTACATCGCGATTTCGGCTTCCGTCAGCAGTTCTTCGGGATGCTCATGTGCGTCCTCGCAGATCGCGACACCCACGGAACAAGTCGGGTAGATTTCGTGTCCGGCGACTTCGATCGGCTGACGCAGGAACTCGCTCGCCTGTTCGGCAAAGGCCACCGCATCCTCGCGCGCCGTCCGCACCGTCAGCAGCACGGCAAAGGCGTCGCCGCCGATCCGCGCCACCGTGTCGTCCTGGGTGACGAGCGATTCAAGACGCCGCGCAATCGCGATCAGCAGCGCGTCGCCGCCCGAATGGCCGATGCTGTCGTTCACGATCTTGAAGCGGTCGAGGTCGATCATCAAAAGCGCGGCACGCGGCCGTTCGAGCAATCCCCGGCGGCGGATCGCGCGCGACATGCGGTCCATGAATAGGGCGCGGTTCGGCAGTCCCGTCAGGCTGTCATGCACGCTGTCATGCATCAGCCTCTCTTCGGAGAGCTTCTGCGCCGAAACGTCCCGCACCGTCCCGATGCAGCGCGTCGCGAAATTCTCCGGCCCCGCAACGCAGCTCGCCGAAAGCGCGACCCAGCGGAAGACGCCGTCCGAGTGCCGCATGCGGAATTCGAGCGAGAAGGAAACATTGCCGCGGCCGATATAGGCGTTGAGCGCGGTGCGATAGGTTTCGCGGTCGGCGGGATGCATGTGCTCGCGCCACGCAAGCTCGTTACCGTCGAGCGTTCCGGCGTCGAGACCGAGCATCGCCTCCACGGAGGGCGACACATAGAGCCTGTCGTTCGCGATATCCCAGTCCCAGACGCCCATGCGCGCGCCAGTGAGCGCGAAGGCATGGCGCTGTTCGCTCCTCAACGTACCGATGTCGGCACGGCGGCGGCCGCCTTGCGCGTGATAGGCGGCGGCGAAAGCAAAGAGCGTGAGCGCCGTCGTGAAGACACCCCCGGTGAGGGCCGTACCGGCAAAGGTGCTTCCCGCCCAGCCCATGGCGTGAAGGGTGCCGAGAAGCCCCGCAAGCCCGAAAAGCGCGGCGCCGGGGATCAGAAGCTGCGCCGGGCGCACGCCGCGCAAGGCCGCCATGACGACAAGCGGCGCACCGCCGAGAAGCGCGACCGCAAGGAAGACGCGCACGAAGAGCGCCGCGGCCGAAACGCTGATGAAGGCGAGCGGGATGCCTGCCAGCACGACGTAACCGAGCATCCGCGTCGCGCGGGCAAGGGATGCGGAATGGCGTTCGCTGTCGAGGAAGAACCGCTCCAGCATGAAAACGGCGGAGGCGAAGAGCGTCAGCGCGACGGTCCGCACGACAAGGTCCCCCCGAGGGCCGAGCGACAGGATCGAGGCGAGATAGCCGAACTCGCCGAGGAGAACGAGAAAGCCCGCGCCGAGCAGGGCCGCCGTCGCCTGCGCGGCCGCCACGCGGGTCAGGATGCCGAGCGCGGCCATATAGACGGCGAAGGCCGCGATGACGGCAAGCATGCCGCCCTCGATAAGCGCGAGGCGCTGCGTGAAGCGCGCCCAGGCCTCTTCGTGCCAGAGATAGATACCGGATTGCGTATCGCTGTCTGCGTGAAGCGCCACGGCGATGCTCGTCTGCGGATCGCCGGCAAGCGCATAGACCGCAAAGCCCGGCCAGTCGTTGAGTGTGGAGAGTGCCGGGTCCTCGCCGCCCGCCGTCACGGCGCGGCCGATCTCGACATGGGGCTGCGGCCAGAAGAAAGCGCCAAGCCCCTCGCCCCGCCGGTCGGCGACGATGAGCCGCGTCACCTGTTCCTCGCTGCGGTTCCGGAGGGCGAAAACGCGCCAGGTGCCTGTCTCTTCTCCCTCGCCGCTCCAGAGCACGATGGAGCCGTCGTCGAGTTCGCTCTCGCCCATCTCCTCGGGCGCCGCCTCATCTTCGGGCAGCGGTTCGACCGCAACCTCGCCGCCCCCATTTGCGGGCGGTTCGATGGTGAGTTTCGTGCCGGAAGCGGGATAGCTGTGAACGAAAGGCGTGAGGTCCACGACGGGATGAGCGTCGTCCATCGCGACCGCATCCAGCGCCTTCGCGGCGGCCGGCGTCAAAGCCAGTCCGAGCGCCAGCGCAAGCGCGGCGGGCGCGCGCCTCATGCGCGCCATCATCTGGCCCCCTCGCCGCATCCCTGGATCGCTCCTCTTGAACTCTTACCTGCGCGGATCGTCGCGCAGAATGGCGAAAACAACATGATCCCGCCAGGCGCCATTGATCCGCAGATAGCCCCTCGCGATGCCTTCCTCGGTGAAGCCGCATTTGCGGAGCACCGCGCGCGAGCGCTCGTTCTCCGGCAGGCAGGCGGCCTGCAACCTGTGCAACTTCAACTCCTCGAACACGAACGGGATGAGCGCCCGCACGGCCTCGGTAACATAGCCGCGTCCGGCATGGCGCTCGCCCGCCCAATAACCAAGCATACAACTTTGCTGCACGCCCCGCTGCACGCCGGAAATCGTACAGCCACCGAGCAAAACATGATCTTCCTCACGAAAGATGAAGAAGGGATAGGCGTGGTCCTCGCGGACTTCCCGCTGGTAGCGGCGCAGGCGCCGGCGGAAGGCCGCCCGTGTCAGATCGTCGGCCGACCATATCGGTTCCCAGGGCGTCAGGAAGGCGCGGCTCTTGTCCCGCAGTTCCGCCCAGGCCTCGTGGTCGGAGAGCTGCGGGTTCCGCAGATAGACGCCATTGCCGAGCACCATCGGCGCGACGTCTGGTCTCGATATCGAGCGGAGAAATGCCATCGGCGACACGCCCTCGTCTGCGACGGGCCGCCCCCGAGGCGCCCCCCTCCTGCGGAACCGCCGGCGGCGGCTCCTAGTTGGCGAATCTTGCCGCGAGACGGTCGTAGGATTCAAGTCCTCCGCCTGCCCCCTTGAGCGGGCCGATGGCGGAAAGTGCGAGACGCTTGCCGCCGAGCAACCGGTCGGCGAAGCGGCGCACCGCCGCGGCATCAACCGTGTCGACCTTTTCGACCAGTTCGTCGATCGGCAGCACCCGGCCATGGATCATGTATTGCCGGGCGATCTGTTCGGCGCGCGAGGAGGAACTCTCGAGACCCATCATCAGCCCCGCCTTGATCTGTGCACGGGCGCGGGCCACTTCCGCCTCGCTCACATCGATGCCGATGCGGCCAAGCTCACCCGACAGCACGGGCATCAGCTCCGCCACATGCTCCGGCGCGGTGCCCGCATAGACCCCGAAGACGCCCGTATCCGCGAAGGACCAGGAGAAGGCGAAGACCGAGTAGCACAGGCCGCGCTTTTCGCGCACCTCCTGGAACAGGCGCGAGGACATGCCCCCGCCAAGCACGCCCGAGAAGACCTGCGCCGTATAATAGTCCGGATCGGAGTAGGTTGGTCCCTCGAAGGCCAGCGCCAGATGCGTCTGTTCGAGGTCGCGCTCCTTGCGGATTTCGCCGCCCTCGAAGGCCGCTCTCGCCGCGCCGTTGCTCTTGTGCTGCGGCAGCGCGGTGAAGCGTTCGCTCGCAAGACGCACCAGCGTCTCATGGTCCAGTCCGCCTGCCGCCGCGAGCACCATGCCGGGCGCGAGATAGCGCTCGCCCATATAGCCGTGCAGGTCGTCGCGGCCGAAGCCCGACACCGTGTCCACCGTGCCGAGGATCGAGCGGCCGAGCGGCTGGCCGGGAAAGGCCGCCTCCAGCAGATCGTCGAAGACCACATCGTCCGGCGTGTCGTGGGCCTGGCCGATCTCGGAAATGATGACGCCGCGCTCGCGCTCAACCTCTTGCGGGTCGAAGACCGAGTTCTGCAGGATGTCGGCGAGGATATCGACCGCGAGCGGCAGGTCCTCGCGCAGGACCCGCGCGTAATAGGCGGTTGCCTCATGCGTCGTGTGAGCGTTGAGGTGCCCGCCCACCGTCTCGATTTCCTCGGCGATGGCGAGCGCAGAGCGGCGCTCCGTTCCCTTGAAGGCCATGTGCTCCAGCATGTGCGACACGCCATGCTCGCGCGCGGATTCGTGGCGCGCGCCAGTGTTCACCCACACGCCCACCGAGGTCGTCTGGAGATGAGGCATGCTGTCGGTCACGACGGTGAGGCCGTTTTCGAGGCGGGTCACTTCAACGGACATGGGCACACTCCTTCTTCAACGCATACTCACAAACAGACAATTCAGGCGGCGGCCTCAAACGGTCACGGACCGCGCGCGTTCGCGGATAAAGGCTTCGACGCTGCCCAGATCGTTCGGCAGCGCGGCAAGCCGCTCTTCCCGCTGGAACAAATCCGCCATCGCGGGCGGCAAGTCGGGATGGATGCCCGTCGCCTTTTTCACCGCGTCGGGGAACTTCGCCGGATGCGCCGTCGCCAGCGTCACCATCGGCACGGAGGCGTCGCCCCGCAGCCTTGCCGCGGCGGCAAGACCGACCGCCGAATGCGGATCGACGAGTTCTTCCGTCTCCGCCAGCGTCCGCCTTATCGTCTCCGCCGTTTCCGTCTCGTCGACGCGCACGGCGCCGAAGCACTCGCGGATCGCGTCCATCGCGGCCTTCTCCACCTCGAAGGCGCCGGACTGGCTGAGGCTCTGCATCGCCCGCGTCACCGTCTCGCCATCATTCCCGTAAGCGTCGAAAAGCAGGCGCTCGAAGTTGGAGGAAACCTGGATATCCATGCTGGGGCTGATCGTCGGCACGACCTTGCCGACCTCGTAGCGCCCCGTCTCCAGCGTGCGCGCGAGAATGTCGTTCACATTGGTGGCGATGATGAGCCTGTCCACTGGAAGCCCCATCTTCGCGGCGGCGTAGCCTGCGAAAATATCGCCGAAATTGCCCGTCGGCACCGAGAAGGAGACCGGCCTGTGCGGGGCGCCCAGCGCCACCGCGCTCGTGAAGAAATAGACGATCTGGGCCATCACGCGGCCCCAGTTGATCGAGTTCACACCCGCAAGGCTCACCTCGTCGCGGAAGGCGTGGTCGTTGAACATCGCCTTCACCAGCGCCTGGCAATCGTCGAAGGAGCCTTCGACGGCGATGTTGTGGACATTGGCATCCAGCACCGTCGTCATCTGGCGGCGCTGCACCTCGGAGACGCGGCCCTTGGGATGCAGGATGAAAATGTCCGTCGTGTCGCGGCCCCGGAAGGCCTCGATCGCGGCCGAGCCCGTGTCGCCCGAGGTCGCGCCCACCACCGTGATGCGCCGGCCCTTCGCCGCCAGCACATGATCGAAGAGGCGCGCGAGAATCTGCATCGCCACGTCCTTGAAGGCGAGCGTGGGCCCGTGGAAGAGTTCGAGCAGCCAGTCATTCGCCGCCATTTGCCGCAGCGGCACAACCGCTTCGTGGCGGAAGCCCGAATAGGCGCCTTCGATCATCGCGCGGAGGTCCGCATCCGTGATCGACGCGCCGATATAAGGCCGCATGACGCGGAAAGCCGTCTCCTCATAAGAGAGACCGGCGAGGCTCGCGATCTCGTCCTTGCTCCAGTGCGGCCAGACGGCGGGCACGTAAAGTCCACCGTCGCGCGCCAGGCCCGTGAGCAAAGCGTCCTCGAATTCAAGCTCCGGGGCGCGGCCCCGCGTGCTGACGTATTTCACCATAATCTCCAGGATAGCCGGCTGCCGGAAACAGGGCGGCTGCGGTCGGGGGTAACCTAGCCCCGGGCGCCGCGGGAGGCAATCGGCATCCTGCCGCGCCCCAAATGTCTTTTATTTCAATTACTTACCGAGGTAGCGCGCCTCGATATGCGCCTTGAAGGCCGCCGTGCCCAGCGGCTCGCCGGTCGCCTCGGAGACGATCTCGTCGGGCGTCCGGCTGGCTCCCTTGCCATGCACACGGGTCCGCACGAAGCCGAGTAGCGGCGCGAAATCGCCCTGCCCCAGCGCCGCCTCGATCCCGTCATGCGTCCGCTTTGCCGCGGCGAAGAGTTGCGCGGCCGCCAGCGCGCCCAGCGTGTAGGTCGGAAAGTAGCCGAAGGAACCGGACGGCCAGTGAATGTCCTGCATGCAGCCCGTCGCATCGTCCGGCGGCACGATGCCGAGCATCCGCTCCATGCCTTCGTTCCAGGCGGCGGGCAGATCCTTCGCCGTCAATTCGCCCGCGATCATCGCGCGTTCCAGCCCATAGCGCAGCATCACATGCAGCGGATAGCTCACCTCGTCGGCCTGCACGCGGATGAAGCCCGGCGCGACGCGGCGATAGTGGCGAAGCACGTTTTCAGGTTCCCAGGCCGGCCCCTCGCCGCCGAAACCCGCTTTCAGGCGCGGCGCGAGAAAGCGGATGAAGCTCTCCGTCCGTGCCGCCTGCATCTCGAAGAGCAGCGACTGGCTCTCATGGATGGTCATGCCGCGCGCGCGCCCGACCGGCTGGCTCCGCCACGCGCCGGGCAGGCCGCGCTCATAAAGCGAGTGCCCCGTCTCGTGGATCACCGCCATCAGGCTTTCGGTGAAATCCGCCTCGTCGTAGCGCGTGGTGATGCGGCTGTCGTCCGGCACGCCGCCGGTGAAGGGATGGTGGCTCACATCGAGGCGGCCATGCGCGAAGTCGAAGCCGATCAAGTCCATCACCTCGCGGCCGATCTTTTCCTGCAACGCGATGGGAAAAGGGCCCTCGATGGGAAGCGATGCGGGGCCGCGCGCCTGATGCTCCATCACCTCCCGCAGAAGCGCCGGCAGGAAGCTTTCGAGCTCGGCGAAGAGCACGTCGATATCGGCCGAGCGGCGGCCCGGATCGTAGCCGTCGAGCAGCGCGTCATAGGGATCGAGCCCCAGCGCCTCTGCCTTCGCGGCGGCCTGCTCGCGCACCAGTGCGATCAGCTTGTCGAGTTCGGGCGCGAGGCTCGCATAATCGTTCGCGGCCCGCGCCTTGCGCCAGACCATTTCGGTCGCTGATTTCTGCCGCGACAGCCGCGTGACGAGCGAGGCAGGTGTCGCCGTCGCATGGGCATGGACGCGCGCCATCTCCTGCAGGTTCGCGCGGTCCCAGGGATCGAGCCCGTCCGCCTCGCGCGCCTCATCGATCAGGCCGGCAACCTCCGGCGCCGTCAGCGTTTCATGCGCGATGAGCGAGAGGATTGCCTGCTGCTCGGCGCGCGCGGCAGCGCCGCCTTCCGGCATCATGGTCGCGCGGTCCCAATGCAACACCGCCTGCGCGCCCGACAGCGCGGCGAGCCGCTCGAAGCGGTCCTTCAATGCCGCGTATGCCGCCGTCGAATTGCGCTCGCTCATGCCTTTGTCCGTTCCCGTCCGATCCGCCCGTTCGCCTTGTGATAGGCAATGTAGACGCCCGCAAGCACGGCCGCGAGGCCGAACCAGGTGAGCGCATAGTCGAGATGATTGTTCGGTATGTCGATGCGCGCGCCCTTCGGCTGCGGCCATTCCCCGGCGAAACTGCCCGTCTCCGCCTCGACGATGAAAGGCGCGATCGTCACCCCTTCGAGCGTTGCGCCCCCCGCCAGCGCCATCGTCTCGGGATCGCGCACCATCCAGATATTTTTCACCGGGTCGTCCTGCCCGTCGAACGAACTGCGCGCCTGCGGCTCGCGCATGACGCCGGTGAACGTCACCTCGCCTTCGGGCACGGTCCCATGCGCGTCCTTCAGCGGCAAAGGCACGAAGCCGCGATCGACGAACACCACCGCGCCCTCCTCCACCTCGAAGGGGCTCAGCACGCTGTAGCCCGCCGCGCCGCCCGCATCTTGCGTGAAGTGATGGAACTCCGCGTCGAGGAAGCGCCCCGTCAGCGTCACGCGGCGAAATTTCTCCGCTTCCGCATCGAGCGTTTTCCATGCCTCGGGTCGCGGCAGCGCCACAGGCGCTTCATGGAGCCGCATCTCGATCCGCGCGAGCAACGCTTCCTTCCAGGCGAGCCGCTCGACCTGCCAGAGCCCAAGCCCGATCAGCACAGGCAGCGCCGCGAGCGTCATGAGCGTCGGCCAGAGCAGCGGCCGGAAGAAGCGCCGGGAGAAGTAATTGTTGCGCAAACTCATTTCTCGAGACGGCCCTCCTCGGCCCGGTGGCGGTATTGCTGCGCCACCAGCCATCCCTTCAACGGACGAATGAGGCCGATGGTGAGCGCCAGCGTCAGCGGAATCCACAAAACCGCGTGAACCCAATAGGGCGGCGACCAGGTGAACTCCACCCAGAGCACGAGCCCGACGACAATGAAGCCCGCGATCATCATGATGAAGACAGCCGGCCCGTCGCCCGCATCCGCGAAGGAGTAGTCGAGCCCACAGACGTCGCATTTCGGTGCGAGGTCAAGAAAGCCCTTGTAGAGCTTGCCCTTGCCGCAGCGCGGGCAGCAGCCCTTGAGGCCCACTTCGAGGGAGGACGGCGCAGTGCCGGGATTTTCCGTCATGGATTGCTTTCCCTGAAAACAGGAGGGGCGGACGCATTCCGCGCCCGCCCCCGCCTTGCGTCATGTTTAGGCCGAGAGGCCTCAGTGATAGGTCGCGCCCGCCGATCCCCAGATGTAGATCGCGAAGAACAAGAACAGCCAGACCACGTCGACGAAGTGCCAGTACCAGGCCGCCGCCTCGAAGCCGAAATGCTGCTTCGGCGTGAAGTCGCCCTTGATCGCGCGCAGCAGGCAGACGATCAGGAAGATCGTGCCGACAAGCACGTGGAAACCGTGGAAGCCGGTCGCCATGAAGAAGGTCGCGCCATAGATGCTGCCGCCGAAGGAGAAGGCCGCATGGGCATACTCATAGGCCTGCACGCAGGTGAAGAAGGCGCCGAGCACCACCGTCAGCGTGAGACCCTGCACGAGGCCCTTGCGGTCGCCATGCTGCAGCGCGTGATGCGCCCAGGTCACCGTCGTGCCCGAGGTCAGCAGGATGATCGTGTTGAAGAGCGGCAGGTGCCACGGATCGAACACTTCGACGCCCTGGGGCGGCCAGTGACCGCCGGTGAAGGCGACGCGCGCAGCCTGCTTCACCTCGCCGGCGAAAAGGCTCGCATCGAAGAAGGCCCAGAACCAGGCAACGAAGAACATCACTTCGGAAGCGATGAACAGCAGCATGCCGTAGCGCAGGTGAAGCTGTACGACGGGCGTATGGTCGCCCTTGTGCGCCTCGCGGATCACGTCGCGCCACCAGCCGAACATCGTGTAGAACACGATGGCGAAACCGCCCAGCATGATCCACGGCGCGGAGCCGTGCATCCAGTTGATGGCGCCGATCGCGAGCACGAACGCGCCGATCGAACCGATGATCGGCCAGGGGCTCGGATCTACGAGATGATAGTCGTGATGTTTGGCGTGGGCGTCAGCCATGTCCCCTCTTCTCCGCTTCAGCGCGCTCCCTTCCGGGCAGCGCGATCGACCAAATTCTGCTCCGGCACATGCCGGAAATCATAGTCCATTTCGAGGCCTCGTCGCGCCCGGCGTCAAATCGGCCGGTTCGCCAGGTTGCCCCCCAGCTTCACGATCGTCACCACGAAGAACAGAACGATGAAGCCCGCCAGCGCCCAGGCGATGGCGAGGTTACGCTGCCGCCGGCGCTTGATCTGTTCTTCCGTCCAGTGCGGAGCGCCGATCTTGTGACGCTCGCCTTCGTCCTTTTCTTCGTCCATGCCGCCTCACATCGCCGGCAGGAGGGCGCTCGCGGGGAGCGCGCCCAGGCCGGTCATCTTCTCGATCAGGAGAAGCGAGAAAATGAGGAACAGGTAGACAATCGAATATCCGAAAAGGCGCATCGCCGCCTTTTCCTGTGCCGCGCCGGCGCGCGTGCGCCAGAGGCCGAAGGCGAGCCACAGGAACCCAAGGCCCAGCGCCGCCGTCGCCCCCATATAAAGCGCGCCCGCGAACCCCATGAGCCCGGGCAGCAGCGTCACCGGCACGAGTGCCAGCGAATAAAGCATGATCTGGCCGCGCGTCTTCTTCTCGCCCGCGACCACGGGGAGCATCGGCACGCCGGCCTTCTCGTAGTCGCCGCTGCGGCAGAGCGCGAGCGCCCAGAAATGCGGCGGCGTCCACATGAAGATGATGAGGAAGAGTGCGGCGCTTTCGAGCGACACGCTGCCCGTCACGGCGGCCCAGCCGATCATGGGCGGGAAGGCGCCCGCGGCGCCGCCGATCACGATGTTCTGCGGCGTGCGCCGCTTCAGCCACATCGTGTAGATCGCGACATAGAAGAAGATCGTGAAGGCGAGAAGCGCGGCCGCCACCCAGTTCACCAGCACACCCATCGTCATCACGGAGAAGACGGAAAGGATTGCGCCGAAACCTGCCGCCTCGCCTGGCGTCACGCGGCCCGAAGGGATCGGACGATTTTCCGTCCGCGCCATGCGCGCGTCGATATCGGCGTCGTACCACATGTTCAGCGCGCCGGACGCTCCCGCGCCCACTGCGATGCAGAGCAGCGCCGTAAACCCGATCACGGGATGAATGCCGCCGGGCGCAACCGCGATCCCGACAAGCGCCGTGAAGATCACGAGCGACATGACGCGCGGCTTCAGCAGCTCGAAAAAGTCACGCGCCGTCCCCATGCCGCCATCGGGCAATGCTCTCGCACGTTCGCTGCTGATCGCGGTATCCGGCATGAACTCGTCTGGTCTCTTTGTTGTGTGCCGTCGCGAAGCGCGTCAAAGCCTCGCCGGAAACGGTGCTCCGGCCGGGTCGTCCCCGGCCGGAGCGGCTATTACTTGATCCGCGGCAGTTCCGAGAACTGGTGGAACGGCGGCGGCGAGGAAAGCGTCCATTCGAGCGTCGTCGCGCCCTCGCCCCAGGGATTGTTCGCGGCCTTCTCCTTGCGGGCGAATGCCAGCACAACGCCGATCAGGAAGATCACCACGCCGAAGGCCGAGATGTAGGAACCGATCGACGAGATGTAGTTCCAGTAGGCGAACGCATCCGGGTAGTCGGAATAGCGGCGCGGCATGCCCTGCAGACCGAGGAAGTGCTGCGGGAAGAAGACCAGGTTCACACCGACGAACGTGACCCAGAAGTGCAGCTTGCCCCAGAACTCGGAGTACATGTAGCCGCTGATCTTCGGGAACCAGTAGTACCAGCCCGCGAAGATCGCGAAGACGGCGCCGAGCGACAGCACGTAGTGGAAATGCGCCACCACGTAATAAGTGTCGTGCAGGGCACGGTCGACGCCGGCATTGGCAAGCACCACGCCCGTCACGCCGCCGACGGTGAAGAGGAAGATGAAGCCGATCGCCCAGACCATCGGCGTGCGGAACTGGATCGAACCGCCCCACATCGTCGCGATCCAGGAGAAGATCTTGATGCCGGTGGGAACGGCGATGACCATGGTGGCCGCAGTGAAGTAGGCCTGCGTGTTGACCGACATGCCGACCGTGTACATGTGGTGCGCCCACACGATGAAGCCGACGAAGCCGATCGCGACCATGGCATAGGCCATGCCGAGATAGCCGAAGACGGGCTTGCGCGAGAAGGTCGAGATGATCTGGCTGATGATGCCGAAGCCGGGAAGAATGAGAATGTAGACTTCCGGGTGGCCGAAGAACCAGAAGAGATGCTGGAACAGGATCGGGTCGCCGCCGCCTTCAGCCGTGAAGAAGGTGGTGCCGAAGTTACGGTCGGTGAGCAGCATCGTGATGCCGCCGGCGAGAACCGGCAGCGAGAGCAGCAGCAGGAAGACCGTCACCAGAACCGACCAGACGAAGAGCGGCATCTTGTGCAGCGTCATGCCCGGCGCGCGCATGTTGAAGATCGTGGTGATGAAGTTGATCGAGCCGAGGATCGACGAAGCGCCCGCGATATGGAGCGAGAGGATCGCGAAGTCCATCGCCGGTCCGGGTGCGCCCGTGGTCGACAGCGGCGGATAGACCGTCCAGCCGCCGGAGGCGCCGGTGCCGCCGGGGGCGCCGGGCACGAACATCGAAATCACGAGCAGGCCGAGCGCGGGTGGCAGCAGCCAGAACGAGATGTTGTTCATGCGCGGGAAGGCCATGTCGGGCGCGCCGATCATCAGCGGCACGAACCAGTTGCCGAAGCCGCCGATCATGGCCG